>NZ_JBHEEW010000012.1:0-168745 GCF_041930185.1 Mycoplana ramosa
TTTCCGGGGCTTTAGCGCCAGTTCCCGCCTTATCCCAGATATTCCCGGTAATTCCGGTCCTTCGTGTCAAACAACAGTCAGCATTTCCGCAACGATCTTCTCCAACGTGTCGGCGTCGGATTCGATGGCGCCGGTGAGCGGGTAGCAGCCGAGCGTGCGGAAGCGGACGAGACGCTTTTCCGCCTTCTCGCCCTTCTTGAGCTCCATGCGCTCGTCGTCCACCATAATCAGCGTGCCGTCGCGCTCCACCACGGGGCGCTCGTCAGCGAAATAAAGCGGCACGATGGGGATTTTTTCCTTCAGGATGTATTGCCAGATGTCCAGCTCCGTCCAGTTCGACAGCGGGAACACGCGGATCGATTCGCCCTTGTTGACGCGCGTGTTGTAGGTTCTCCACATCTCCGGGCGCTGGCTCTTTGGATCCCAGGTATGATTGGCGGTGCGGAAGGAGAATATCCGCTCCTTGGCGCGCGACTTTTCTTCGTCGCGCCGCGCCCCGCCGAAAGCCGCGTCGAAGCCATATTTGTCGAGCGCTTGACGCAGCCCCACCGTCTTCATCACGTGCGTGTGGTAATTCGAGCCGTGCCGGAAGGGGTTGATGCCCTCGGCAACGCCGTCCGGATTGATGTGCACGAGCAGGTCGAAACCCAGATCCTTCGCCATCTTGTCGCGAAACGCGATCATCTCGCGGAACTTCCAGGTTGTGTCGACATGGAGGAACGGAAAGGGCGGCTTTGCCGGGAAGAATGCCTTCATCGCCAGATGCAACATGACAGACGAATCCTTGCCGATCGAATAGAGCATGACGGGATTCGTGAAGTTCGCCGCCACCTCGCGGAAAATATGTATTGCCTCGGCCTCGAGCCGATCCAGATGCGAAAGGTGCATTCCGAAAAAGTCCTCTGAAGAATAGCTGACTGCACGACGGGACCGAGGTCTGCCTGCCCGTTCCGTAAGCAGGTGCCGGAAGATCTTCCCTCTTTCAAAAATGTGACCGAGGATGTCAACCCAAAAGAGGCCGTGCCGCCTATGACCCAGCCTCGAGAGACGCCGTGGCGAGCACTCGAGAGATCTATGGCATCGACGACGCTGAGATCGAAAATTGGGAGGCGACTGGAGGCGGTTGAGGCCGGCGCCTGTTTTCATATGTGGAGGACGCTTGCACGCCGGCCGCACCAAAATCGGTGAAAAGCGGCTCCTTGTCCCCTCGATCTTCAGACGGGGAGACGCCGGCCATCGCATCCGATGGCCGGCGCCTCCTGCTCCTGATTTTTCAGCCTGGCAGATGAACGCGCATCAGAACTCCTCCCAGCGCTCCCGGGGTGCGGCCGCCGCATTTCCGCTGCGCCCTGCAAAATTGGCGACGCGCTGGATCAATGCGCGCGCGGGCGAACGCGCAGCAGCGGCAGGCTGTTCCCGCACCGGCTTATCAGCCTCGCCGAAGCGGAACTTGGCGAGCAGTTCGTTGAGCGCGGCCGCCTCCGAGGCGAGGCTGTGGCTCGCGGCGGACGACTGCTCCACCATGGCCGCGTTCTGCTGCGCACCCTGATCCATGAGGTTGACGGCGGTGTTGATCTCGCCCAGGCCGACGGACTGCTCGCGGGCGGCCTCGACGATCGCCGTGACATGATGGCTGATTTCCTGCACTTCCGCGGCGATTGTCCGCAGCGCATTGCCGGTTTCGTCGACGAGCGCCACGCCGGTATTGACCTGCTCGGCCGAGCTGGTGATGAGCGCCTTGATCTCCTGCGCCGCCTTCGCCGACCGCTGCGCCAGCTCACGCACCTCCTGCGCGACCACGGCGAAGCCCTTTCCGGCCTCACCGGCCCGCGCGGCTTCCACCCCGGCGTTCAGCGCGAGAAGGTTCGTCTGGAAGGCGATGTTGTCGATCACGACGATGATGTTGTTGATCTCGCGGGAGGAGGTCTCGATCGCCCCCATCGCCGTGACGGTCTTTTCGACGATGGCGCTGGAGCGTTCGGCCTGCTCGCGCGCCCGCGCCACCAGGTTGCCGGCCTCGCTCGCCCTCTGGCTGGTGTCCCGCACGGCCGTGGTGATCTGTTCGATGGCGGCGGCGGTCTCCTCGACCGAGGCGGCCTGCATTTCCGTGCGCTTGGAGAGGTCATCGGCTGCCGCCCGGATCTGCTCCGAACCGGAATGAATGGCGGCGGCGTTATCGCCGACGGAACGCAGCGCCGCCTCCAGTTTGCTCGCCGACTGGTTGAAATCGGTCCGCAAGCGATCGAGAGACTCCGCAAACACCGTTTCGATCCGATGTCCGACGTTGCCTTCGGCCAGATGACCGAGAGCGGTACCGAGCGCGTCGACCGCTGCCTGCATTTTTTGCGCGTCGGCGGCCCGCTGCGCTTCGCGCTCGCGCCGCTCGCGCTCGGTCAATTCGCGGCCTTCGTGGGCTTCCGCCTCAAGTCGGCGGTTGTTGCGACCGGCTTCACGGAACACTTCCACCGCGCGCGCCATCTCGCCGATCTCATCGCGACGCTCGACCGACGGGATCGAGGTCTCCAGATCGCCGTCCGCCAGTCGGGACATTGTTTCCGTCAGCGACTGGATCGGCCGCGTCACCCGGGTGGTGACGATCCAGAAGGCGAACAGGCCCAAAACCACGGCAGCAAGCAGCACCGCAGAGCTGGCGATGAAGCCGTTGCGTCCGCTGTCCTCGATCTGATGCGTGTAGGTGCCCGCCGATTGGCCGATCGCATCCGACAGGGCCTGCAAGCTGTCGATGGCCTTTGTCGCCGCGGCAATCCACGCCTCACCGGTCAGCGGGTAGTCGCGGCCCTGCGCGCTGGCGGCGTAGACGCTTTTGCGAACCTCCTCGAACGTGCCGAAGAACTCCGAGCGCGCCGCAGCGATCGCAGACAATACCGACGGGTCGGCGAATTCGCGATCCGCATAACTGTCGATCGACACCCAGGACTGCTCGAGCCGCCCGCGGTATTCGGAAAGCGTTGCAAGCATGCTCTCGTCCAAACGGGCGCCGCGCGCAACCGCACCGCCGATTGCTGCACGCTCGCGCCCGGCATATTCGCTGACCACCCAGCTGGCCTGCCTCAGGTCGAGGACGATTTGCGTCCGGGCAAGCGCCGACGACGGCGTCACCTGCGCGTCGATGCGCAGATGCTGCGATGACATGATGAGCGCGGTCACCGTCGGCACCCATCGGCTTTGGATCTCGGGGTTTCGCGCAGCCCCCTCCATCGCCAGCTGGCCGTCAATGTCGCGCCGCAGGGCCTTCAGGGCCTCGTGGTCCTGCCGGACCTTCGCGATCATGGCGTTCTTGTCCTTGAAGTCGGACGAGCGTTGCAGCTGCTCGAGCGCCGCTTCGAGCGCCTCGTCTGCCCGCTGGCGATGCTCGAGGATCTTTGCGACGGTCGCCGGTCCGGCACTGGCCGCACCGGCGAAAGCGGTGTTCGTCATTCCGCGCTCGCTGGCGAGCGAGCCCGCGCTTGCAAGGAAGAGATCGCCGATTTCATTGTTCGCCCGCATGGCCTGCGCGCTGCGCATGCTATCCCATGTCGAGAGCATGTTCATGCCCGCCAGCACCAGCAGCGTCGCAACGAATGCCGACAGGATCAGAAACAGTGTGGCGCGGATCGTGATTGCGATCCGGCCGGAAGCTTTCGCCGCAAGGGGACCTGGTCCCGCCGCAATGCCTCCGGAAATAAGCGCGTTCGTCATAGAAGACCCTTCCCCACCTATCGTGGTTCCTCATGGGTTTAGTCAATGTCGGGGAAGCGGCATCCTGCCGCCTGCAGTGCCGGGCCGTTGGCTTACGGCCCGCACGTTTGCCAGATTGCTCTGGCACTGGTTGGTTGCGGTTCAATCCCGCACGCTTCGCCTGTCGCACAATCGCTGCACAGCGCTCCCCCTGCGCCGCAACCCTCGTCCGACCCGTGATCGACCATCCGGCAGACCCGACGAAGTGACGGTGGCGGCCGGAATAATGAACGGTAGCGTACGATTGCAAGCTTCAGTTAACAATCACTTACGGTAGTACTGAAAAAATTCGCCTCGAATTTGCATAAAGCGAACTCTCCAGCAGCTCGGGGTGTCGTCGTGGCAATTAGGATGAGGCGGGCCCGTTTGTCGGGCGGGCTCGCCTGTTCTCCGTGACTGGACGGGGCGAGCGAGTGATCCTTCCGCGGACCGGCCGGGGGCCGCGCTCTCGCATTGCCGGTTCCTCGGCCTCAAGCAACCAGACACCGCCCCCCAGCGTGAACAGAAAAAGGACGAAGGTGGCATTCCAGAAATGAACCGTCCAGCCGACACAGAAAAGACTGGCCATCGATGCAAGATAGGCAAGGCGATAGGCCATCAGCTTGGGATCCGCCGCCGCCGGCCGCAACGACACAGCGAGAAAGACCGACAGAAATGCCGCGAGCATCGCAACGGCGGCAGGAATGCCATAGACGATCGCGTGGTAAAGCCAGAACATGTCGATGCTGGGTGGCATCCACGCCGGTCGCTCCCAATCCTCCATGCCGGTGCCGAAGACCGGATGATTCAATGCGGACGCCGAGCCGTGGTTCCAGATCAGAACGCGGAAATAGGCGTTCGTCGGGCTGAAGGAGAAATAGGTGATCGCGAACTGAAAGACGCTCTGGTTGGAAGCGATCGCGACGAGTGTGTATCCGGCAAACATTGCAGCCCAAAACAGTTTCCAACGTTCCTTCACGCTCGCCAGCATGCCATTCCAGGTGAGCAGCACGATTTGCACGAACAGTGCGGTCAGCGGGCCCGAGGACATGGATAGAAACGCCGTCAAGGCGACGACCGAAGAGCGGAAGTAGCGCTTGACGATGCCCTGCCCATAGCCGAGCACCAGATGGGCCGGCGCCAGCGCACTGCCGACGACGACACCGAACAGGATCGGATGTTCGAGGACACTCTGCACGCGCGTCAGTCCCCAGCGCGTGTCGGGGACGGCATAGTGTGTCGTGACCAGCGCCCTTGAGGCTTCAAGCAGGATGTTGTTGCCCGTCAGGGCCTCAAAGACGGCAAAGGGCATCAACAACAGAATGCAGCGGAAGAACAGCAGCGCCACGTTGTAGTAGTCGCGGGCACTTCGAACGAAACACCGGGCCAGGAGATGAGCGCCCATCGTCTCGACGAACAGGATGCCGCCGCCCTCCACTGCAGATCCGACCCCGTCGCGGACAGCCATGCTGATTGCCGCCCACAGACAGTAGAACAGCAGGCAGAAGTCGGCGACGCGAAAGCGGCCGGCCGCGCCGTTGAGCCATCGGAACAGGCATGGAAGCACCATGGCAAGGAGAACGAGCCTGTACGGGCTGATGATCAGCCCATTCAGGTCGAACAGCCAGGGCACAAACAGGGCGACGACGAAGAACCTTATCGGCCATGCCGGCCAGGCGCCCGACCGTCCGGTCCATTCCAAGTTGCCATTCGCATCACTGACGGTCGACCCTGATCGCCGCGATTGGGCAACGCGCTCCTGTCGCGCCGGACGCGTCCGGATCCGCGCGGCAGGCGCGCTGTGCCTGACATTGCCGAATTCATGTGCACGCACGTCGCGTCCGCCTTCACTGTTCCGCAGCACGCTCCGATCAAGCCTCGGACACGGTATCGGTTCCATCCGGCATGATCCCGGCCGAAGGCCCGCCGGCCTTGCGGCTCTGGGCTGGGGAACCGTGCCGGAAACAACGGTATCTGCCCATTCTAGGGACGCCGAGCAGGAACAGTATCTGCCATTCCGTCTGAGTTCCAACCTTGCCCATACGTCGTAGGGGGTATTGCATCGTCACGATCGCCAAGGTTTTCGAAGTTGCGGTTCCGGGCCGTCATTGCGGGCGGCTTTCGCTTTCCGACGCTTGAGCCTTTCGCGGCAGCGCCCCCCGCAAGGCTCTCCTGCGCCGGCGCGCCGGAGGTAGGCGACATCATCCACGGACAAGGTGCATCGTCACATGGGAGGAGGCCGCCCGCGGGCCGGGTACTTCCGATTGATGTGGTACGCCGGCACCGGATTGTTGGCAGAATGTGATGTTAAGACTCAATTCATTTCTTCATTTCAACCGACACCCATGTCCGCGAAGTTCGGTGCGGATCGGAGGCGAAACATGTTCAGGCTTCACATCCGAAACCACGACCTGTTGAGCATGTCCGGCGGCACCAGCTACGGTGCAGCGCTTCGGCCTCACCTGGCCGGCAAGGGTGCGTGCCTGTCGCCGGCGACGGCGAGCCAGCCCGGCGACCTCCCGGGTATGTCCGATATCCGGGCGGCTTGGACGCAAGCCGTGTCCGCCGCGGACCTCCCGGCGTTGCCGGGATGGATGTCGACTTCCCTGATGACTGGCGGCTACGCCTTGTCCTGGAGTTTCGGTGCGCCGTTCAGCCCGGCCAGGGGGCTTTCGGCCGACGCGGACGGCCCATCGATTTCCGCTGATGGCCCAGAGCAGGCGCTTGAAAGCGCGCCGTCCGGCAACGGGTTCGCCCCATTCGCCCCCATGGCGCACCATCGGTCTTCGGGCGGCATCGCAGCGGAGGCGCCGGCGCCTGTGTCGATCTCTTTCCGGCCGGCCGCGGCGGCCGCGTTCGGCGCTCCCCCCAGCGCGGCGTCTGCCCGGTTGAGCGATGTCACGCCTCAGGCCGACGGGGAGGGCTTTGTCCCGAGCGTGACCCTGGCTGCGCCTGTGGTCACCGGCGCTTGGACGGGCGGCGAACGTGCGGACGATGTCGCGCCAGCGGCCGAAGGAGCCGGCCGGGCCGGCTTCGAAACTCCGACGGGATCGTCGCTCATGCCGGCGCCGTCAGCCGAGCCGATCGAAGCGGAGCCCGCGACCGAAGTGCTGGCCGCTCCGATTTCGGCGCTGGCTGCAGAACCCGCAGCGGCCACGGCCGCAACACCGAACAAGATCGCGCTTGAGAACATGAAGCAGGGAAACCCGCGCAGCGAATGGGGCGTCGCCGGCGACGGCGACGCCAACATCCAGGGTTTCGCTACGGAGATCAGCACCAATATCGGCCAGACGGTGGACTTCAAGATCGCCACCGATTCGACCAACTACCGGATCGACATCTACCGGCTCGGCTATTACGGCGGCGACGGCGCCCGCAAGGTCGCCACGATCAACCAGTCGCTCACCTCCGCGCAAATCCAGCCGCATCCGATCATCGACATGTCCAAGGGGCTGATTGATTGCGGCAACTGGTCGGTCTCGGCAAGCTGGGCGATCCCCTCCGACGCGGTCTCCGGCGTCTATATCGCCAAGCTGGTCCGCCAGGACGGCACCGCGGGGCAGAGCCTGATCCCCTTCGTCGTGCGCGACGACAGCTCCACGAGCGACATCGTCTTCCAGACCTCCGACACCACCTGGCAGGCCTACAACGCCTGGGGCGGCGCCAGCCTGTACTACGGCGAGGTCCCGGTCGACCCGGCCGAACTGATTGGCTACCGGCCGCCGAACTGCAGTTGCGGCCTGAATGCGATCGGTCGCGCGTCGGCCGTCAGCTACAACCGCCCCTTCATCACCAACACCAGCCCGTTCGGCGGCACGCACGATTTCATCTTCGGCGCCGAGCATTCCGCCATCCGCTGGCTGGAGCAGAACGGCTATGACGTTTCCTACATCTCCGGCGTCGATTCCGCCCGCAACGGCGGACAGTTGCTGAACCACGACGCCTTCCTGTCCGTCGGGCATGACGAGTACTGGTCGGCCGAGCAGCGCAGCAACGTCGAGGCCGCGCGCGACGCCGGCGTCAACCTGGCCTTCTGGGGCGGCAACGACTGCTACTGGAAGGTTCGCTGGGAAACCAGCATCGACGGCAACGGCACCCCCTACCGCACCATGGTCTGCTACAAGGAGACCTGGGGCACCAGCACCGATCCGAGCAATGTCGGCACCGGCACCTGGCGCGATCCGCGCTATGCCGATCCCGGTCAGCAGCCGGAAAACGCCCTGATCGGCACCATGTTCACGGTCGACAGCAATCGCCAGGACACGATGACCGTTCCCTATGACTTCTCCAAGCTTCGCTTCTGGCGCAACACGGACGTCGCCAACCTGCAGCCCGGCCAGACTTACAGCCTGCCGCGGAACATCCTCGGCTACGAATGGAACTCCGACGTCGAGAACGGCTTCCGGCCGGCCGGGCTCGTCAATCTGTCGCTCTCCAACGTCTCGGTAAACACCTATCTGCGCGACTACGGCACGACCATTGGCAATGCCGACGCCACCCACAGCCTGACGATGTACCGTGATGAGAGCGGCGCACTCGTCTTCAGCGCCGGCACCGTCTTCTGGTCCTGGGCGCTCGATGCCGCGCACGAAGGGGCGGCGACGCCGACCGACCGGAATGTCCAGCAGGCGATGGTCAACATGTTCGCCGACATGGGCATCCAGCCCTCCACGCTCGTCTCCAGCCTTGTCCTGGCGACCCAATCGACCGACACCATCAGGCCAACCTCGACGATCACCTCGCCGACGATCGGCGCCAGCTTCGTCGAGGGCCAGCACGTGACGATCACCGGCACGGCCCAGGATCTCGGCGGCGGCGTCATCGCCGGCGTCGAGGTATCCACCGACGGCGGAAACAGCTGGTTCAAGGCAACCGGCCGGGAGAGCTGGAGCTACAACTGGGTCGTCCAGGCGAGCGGCACCTATACGATCATGTCGCGGGCCGTCGACGACAGCGTCAACCTCGAGACGCCGGCGGCGGGCAAGCAGGTGAGCGTGACGCTGCCCTCGACCGCCAGCCTGTGGACGCTGGCCGCCAAGCCGGCGGTCGAGACCAACCTCGAACCCGACGGGGTTGAATTGGGCGTGCGCTTCCAGGCCAATACCAACGGCACGATATCGGGGATCCGCTTCTACAAGAGCTTCTACAATATCGGCGAGCACAAGGTCAGCCTCTGGACCGCCAACGGGACGCTGCTCGGGACGGCGACGTCGACCGGCGAATCGCTCTCCGGTTGGCAGACGGTGACCTTTTCCAGCCCGATCAATATTACCGCGGGGACGACCTATGTCGCCTCCTACCACACCAACGGCTACTATTCGAGCAGCACCGGATACTTCGACTCGGCCTACACGCGGGGGCCATTGAGCGTCAGCCCGAACGGCGGCGTATACGCCTATGGCGACAACGCGGGCATATTCCCGAACAGTTCCTACCGCGGCGAAAACTACTGGGTCGACGTCGTCTTCAACGCCTCGACCGTGAACAGCGTGCCTATCGCCGCCAACGACACGGGTTTTTGGGCGACCCAGAACACGGTTTTGACCATCCAGGCCGCGTCGCTGCTGGCCAACGACACCGACCCGAATGGCGATGCGCTCGCCATCACCGGGGCGGACAACGGCGTGAACGGCACTGCCGTCTTCAACAGCCAGACGAACACGGTCACCTTCACGCCGACGACCGGCTACACCGGGCCCGCGAGCTTCCGCTACACCATCTCCGACGGGCGCGGCGGCACGGCCTCGGCCACTGTCAGCCTGACGGTCAACCCGCCCTCGACGGCGACGAGCCTGTTCTCGCTCACCGATACGCCGAGCGTCGCCTCCAACAACGACGCCAGCCCGGTCGAGCTCGGGATGAAGTTCGTGGCCTCGGCGAGCGGCCAGATCACCGGGTTGCGCTACTACAAGAGCGCCCAGGACACCGGCACCCATGTCGGCTCGCTGTGGACCAGCTCCGGGACGCTGTTGGCGAGCGCCACCTTCGTCAACGAGAGCGCCAGCGGCTGGCAGACGGTGATGTTCTCGCAGCCGGTCAACATCACCGCCGGCACGACCTATGTCGCCAGCTACCAGTCCAACGGCCGCTATGCCGCAACGCCGAACTACTTCACCACGACGCGGACGAACGGCGTGCTCAGCGCCCCCTCCAGCTCCACCAGCGGCGGCAACGGCGTCTATGCCTACGGCTCGGGCAACGAGTTTCCGACCTCGAGCTGGAGTTCGTCGAACTACTGGGTGGACGTTCTGTTCGAGCGCTCCACCGCCAACGCGGTTCCGGTGGCCGCCAACGACAGCGGCTTCTCCACCACGCCCGGCACCGCCGTGACGATCCAGGGGTCCTTGCTCCTTGCTAATGACAACGATCCGGACGGCGACCCGCTGACGATCACCGGGGTCGACAACGGGGTGAACGGCACCGTGGCCTTCAACAGCCAGACCAACGCCGTCACCTTCACGCCGACGGCCGGCTACAGCGGACCCGCGAGCTTCCGCTACACCATCTCCGACGGGCGCGGCGGCACGGCCTCGGCCACCGTCAGCCTGACGGTCAACCCGCCCTCGACGGCGGTGAGCCTGTTCTCGCTCACCGATACGCCGAGCATCGCCTCCAACAACGACGCCAGCCCGGTCGAGCTCGGGATGAAGTTCGTGGCCTCGGCGAGCGGCCAGATCACCGGGTTGCGCTACTACAAGAGCGCCCAGGACACCGGCACCCATGTCGGCTCGCTGTGGACCAGCTCCGGGACCCTGTTGGCAAGCGCCACCTTCGTCAACGAGAGCGCCAGCGGCTGGCAGACGGTGATGTTCTCGCAGCCGGTGAACATCACCGCCGGCACGACCTATGTCGCCAGCTACCAGTCCAACGGCCGCTATGCGGCGACGCCGAACTACTTCACCACTACACGGACGAACGGCGTGCTCAGCGCCCCCTCCAGTTCCACCAGCGGCGGCAACGGCGTCTTCGCCTACGGCTCGGGCAACGAGTTCCCGACCTCGAGCTGGAGTTCGTCGAACTACTGGGTGGACGTCCTGTTCGAGCGCTCCACCGCCAACGCGGTTCCGGTGGCCGCCAACGACAGCGGCTTCACCACCACGCCCGGCACGGCTGCGACGATCCAGGCCTCGGTGCTGCTCGCCAACGACAACGATCCGGACGGCGACCCCCTGACGATCACCGGGGTCGACAATGGGGTGAACGGCACCGTGGCGTTCAACAGCCAGACGAACGCCGTCACCTTCACGCCGACGGCCGGCTACAGCGGACCGGCAAGCTTCCGTTACAGCATCTCCGACGGCCGCGGCGGAACGGCCTCGGCCACCGTCAGCCTGACCGTGGTCCCGCAATCAACGGGCACGCAGAGCGTCTTTGCCGCCACCAGTACGCCGACGACGCTCTCGGTCAACGACAACAACCGCGTCAACCTCGGCATGAAGTTCCAGGCGGACGTGGCCGGCTCGATCACCGGCTTCCGCTTCTACAAGGGCGCCAACAACACCGGACCGCACACCGGTTATCTGTGGAGCGCGACCGGCACGCTGCTGGCGAGCGCCACCTTCACGAACGAGACCGCCAGCGGCTGGCAGACCGTCAATCTCTCGAACGACGTCGCGATCCAGGCGAACACGACCTACGTCGTGTCCTACAGCAGCAACGGCAACTACTCGGCAACCAGCAACTTCTTCAATTCGGGCGTCGACAACAACAACCTCCATGCCCTGTCCTCCGCCTTGAGCGGCGGCAACGGCGTGTACGGATACGGGGCGGCGGGCTTGTTCCCCACCAGCACCTACAACAACACGAACTACTACGTGGATGTACTCTTCAGACCGCAGTTGGCGGCCTAAGGTTGGGCACAAGGGGCAGGCATGGTCGACGACAATCGACTCCCCGTAACCGTGCTGGCAGGGTTTCTGGGGGCCGGCAAGACGACGATTCTCAATCACGTTCTTCGCAACCGCGAGGACCTGCGGGTGGCGGTCATCGTCAACGACATGAGCGAGATCAACATCGATGCGGATCTCGTTCGTGATGGCGGCGCAAACCTTTCGCGGACGGACGAGACGCTGGTCGAGTTGACCAACGGATGCATCTGCTGCACGCTGCGCGACGACCTGCTCGGCGAAGTGCGCCGGCTCGCAGGCGAGCGGCGCTTTGACTATCTGCTGATCGAAGGCACCGGAATCGCCGAACCCCTGCCGATCGCCGCGACATTCTCCTTCCGCGACGCGGCCGGGACGGCGCTGAACGACATCGCCCGGCTGGACACCATTGTATCGGTCGTCGACGCCGCCAATCTGCTGGCGGACTATGCCAGCACCGATTTCCTCAGCGACCGGGGTGCGACGCGCGACGCGGACGACCATCGCAGCCTCGTCGACCTTCTGGTCGAGCAGATCGAATTCGCCGACGTCGTCGTCGTCAACAAGGTCTCCGAGGTGTCCGCGGAAACGCGGCAAGCCGTTCGCCGGATCATTGCCGCGCTCAATCCCGATGCGCGCGTGCTGGAGACGGACTTCGGCGTGCTTCCATTGCGGGCCATCCTCAACACCGGCCTGTTCTCCGAAGCCAAGTCGGCCAGGCATCCCTTGTGGCACAAGGAATTGTTCGGGTGGGGCGACCATGTGCCGGAGACCGAGGAATACGGCATATCCAGCTTCGTCTACCGGGCACGCCGCCCGTTCGATCCGGCGAGGTTCCATGCATTCCTCTCCAGGGACTGGCCCGGCCTGATCCGGGCGAAAGGGCATTTCTGGCTGGCGACGCGCCCTGACTGGATCGGCCTGCTGTCGATTGCCGGCGTGCAGCGGCGCACCGAGGCGAAAGGGCTTTGGTGGGCGACGGTGCCGCCCGCCCACTGGCCCCGCCAGCCGCAGTTTCACGCGCTTCTCGACCGCCACTGGAGCCCGATCTGGGGCGACCGAAGGCAGGAGCTCGTCTTCATCGGCAACGGGCTGGTCGAAGCCGCGATCCGGTCAGCGCTCGATGAGTGTCTGGTCGGCGACGAGGCCGGCTTCGACGCGCGCAGCATGCGCGATCTCGATGATCCCTTCCCGCCCTGGTACCACGACGCCCCTCCTCCTCCACCCGCGAACCACAACCTATGGAGAACACAATGACCCAGGAACTCTATTCCGATGGCATCGGCGAGATCACCGTGACCGGAACGATCGTCCGGATCGACCTGATGTCGCTGTCGGCGACCGAACGCGACGCGAACAACAATCCGAAGCCGGTGTTCCGCCAGCGGGTCGTCATGCCGGTGGATGCCTTCGCCAACGCGGTCGACCTCATGCAGAAGGCGCTCAACGGCCTCGTCGAAGCGGGCGCCGTTCGCCGTGTCGGCGACATGACGGGCCTTCCGGCAGGCGATGCGGGGCAGCAGGCACGGGGCTCGACGAACGAGTCGCCGAATTTCAACTGAGACCGTTCGGCAGTATTGGGAGCGGCCATGGGCACGTCTCAGCACACCAACCTGCAGTGCCTGACGCTGGTCGCGCGTCATCATGGAATCGACCTCGCGCCCGAACGGCTGATGCATGACTATGCCGTCGGCGAGCAGGCGGTCCCCACGCGGAAACTTCTCAGGATGGCGAAGGATGCCGGCCTGAAGGCCCGGCATGTTCACCTGACCTGGGATGGCCTGTTCACGCTGGGCCAGGCCTATCCCGTGCTCGCCGAACTCGACAACGGCAACTGGATCGTGATCGCCGGCGCCGGCGGCAGCGGCGAGGACCGGATGATCCGCGTGCTCGATCCGCTCGCGAAGCGTCCTGAGTTCATACTTCTCGACGAGGAGAAATTCTCCAGAAGCTGGCATGGCTCCGTCGTGCTCCTGAAGCGCAACTATCGCCTCTTCGACGACGATCAGCCCTTTGGGCTGCGCTGGTTCCTTCCTGAAATCATCCGCCAGCGCAGCCTGTTTCGCGACGTGGCGCTGGCCGCCTTCGTCCTTTACGGGCTCGGCCTGACCACACCGATCTTCTTCCAGCTGGTGATCGACAAGGTGCTGGTGCACCAGAGCTATGCGACGCTGACCGTCCTCACCGTCGGCATTGCGATTGCGCTGATTTTCGACGCGGCCTTCACCTTTCTGCGACGCTACCTGTTGCTCTACGCGACCAACAAGATCGATATCCGGATCGCCACACGAACGTTCGGCCATCTGCTCGATCTGCCGATCGCCCTGTTCGAGCAATCCTCCGCCGGCGTGATCGTCAAGCATATGCAGCAGACCGGGCGCATTCGCGAATTCCTGACCGGCCGGCTGTTCCTGACGCTTCTCGACAGCCTGTCGCTGCTGGTGTTCGTGCCGATCCTGCTGCTCTACAGCGTCAAGCTGACCTTCGTCGTGCTCGGCTTTGCCTTGCTCGTCGGGCTCGTCGTCATGGTGCTCGTCGGGCCGTTCCAGCGACGGCTGCAGGCGCTCTACCGGGTCGAGGGCGAGCGCCAGGCGCTGCTGGTCGAAACCGTGCACGGCATGCGCACCGTGAAATCCCTTGCGCTTGAGCCGCGCCAGCGGCAGGTGTGGGACGATCGTTCGGCCGAGACCATCTCCGTGCGCTTTCGCGTCGACAAGATCTCGTCGATCGCCCAGGCCATCACCGGGCTTTTGGAAAAGCTGATGAGCGTCGCCATCATCGGGCTCGGAGCGCTCGACGTCTTCAGTGGTGCGATGACGATCGGCGCACTGGTCGCCTTCAACATGCTGGCGGGGCGCGTTTCCGGGCCGCTCGTCCAGATCGTCACCATGGTGCACGAGTACCAGGAGGTGGCGCTCTCGGTGCGGATGCTTGGCGAGATCATGAACCAGCGCCGCGAACAGGCCGGTCGCGGCCGCGGGATCCGGCCGGAGTTCAGCGGACGGATCGAGTTCGACAGGGTCACCTTCCGTTACGTGCCGGAAAACGCCCCTGCCCTTGACGACGTCTCGTTCACGGTGCCCGCCGGCTCGGTCTTCGGCATCGTCGGCAAGAGCGGCTCCGGCAAGACGACCGTAACCCGGCTTATCCAGGGGCTGTACCAGAACCAGCAAGGGCTCGTCAGGATCGACGGCTATGACAACCGGGAAATCGACCTCGTCCATCTGCGCTCGAGCATCGGCGTGGTGTTGCAGGACAATTTCCTCTTCCGCGGCACGGTGCGCGAGAACATCGCGGCGGCCAAGCCGGATGCAAGTATCGAGGAGATCGTCGATGTTGCCCGTATTGCCGGCGCAGAGGAATTCATCGAGCGGCTGCCGCGCGGCTTCGAGACCATGCTGGAAGAGAACGCCGCCAACCTTTCGGGCGGACAGAAGCAGCGCCTCGCCATCGCCCGGGCGCTGCTGACCAACCCGAAACTGCTCATTCTCGACGAAGCCACGAGCGCGCTCGATCCCGACAGCGAAGCGATCATCCGCGAAAACCTGAGCAAGATCGCCAAGGGGCGCACGGTCATCATCGTTTCGCACCGGCTTTCGACGCTGGTCGATGCCGATGCGATCCTCGTCGTGGAGCGCGGCAAGGTCGCCGATATCGGCCGCCACGACCAGCTGGTTTCACGCTGCATGACCTATCGCCACCTGTGGACCCAGCAAACGAGGCAGGTGGCATGAGCGACGACGGCGCGAAACGGCAGGACACTCTTCCCGCTACGACCGGAACGCCCGGAACCGAACTCGTCGTCCAGTACGCTCGTCCGCCGGTGATCGCGGAGTTCCAGTCGGACGCCGTGGAGCTCGAAGAGCGCCTGCCGCCCAGGGTGGCGCGAATGACCCTCTACGGCATCACCGCGCTGATCGGCTCGGCCATCCTTTGGGCATCGCTCTCGAAGATCGACGAGGTCGTCATCGCCCCCGGCAAACTCGTCACCACCCAACCGACCATTGTCGTTCAGCCGCTCGAGACGTCGATCATCCGCTCGATCGAGGTGGCGGCTGGGGACGTGGTTCACGCGGGCCAGACGCTTGCCAGAATGGACGCGACCTTCAGCCAAGCGGACGCTGACCAGCAGCGCACGAAATTTTCCGCCCTCGACGCCCAGGTCAAGCGCATCGACGCCGAACTCGCAGGGGCTGACTACACGGCAATCGCCGGCAATTCGCCGGATGAGGTGCTGCAGGCGCAGCTTTTCGTCCAGCGGCGCGCCTACTATCTCGCGCAGGTGCAGAACTTCGACCAGCAGATCGCCGGCCAGCTTGCGGTGATCGCCTCCAGCAAGGATCAGCAGGCAGTGCTGACGAACCGGCGCGAAAATCTCAGTCGTATCGAAAGCGCCCGCGAGTCCCTCTACCGGAAGGACAGCGGCTCGCTGATCAACTTCCTCGGGGCGCGCGACGCGCGGCTCGACGTCGAGACGAGCCTGTCGGCGTTGCGCGGCAAGGCGGCGGAGGCCGATCATACGCTGGCGAAGCTGCAAGCCGACCGACAGGCTTTCGTTGAGGACTTTCGCAGGGCGGCGATGGAGCAACTGGTCGAACTGCGCAACCAGCGCGACACGGTCGCCGATGAACTGAAGAAAATGGAGCTGCGGCGTGAGATGATCACGCTGACGGCACCGGCTGACGCCGTCGTCCTCGACCTGGCCCAGCGCTCGGTCGGGTCGGTGGTCCGCGAAGCCGAGCCGATCGTGACGCTCGTCCCGCTCGACGTCCCGCTCGAAGCGGAGGTCTCGGTGAGCTCGCGCGACATCGCACGCGTGGCGGTCGGCAGCGAGGCCCGGATCAAGCTCGACGCCTATCCGTTCCAGAAGTACGGAACGGCGTCGGGGACGATCCGGACGATCAGCCGCGATGCCTTCAACCCGACCCAGCAGGAAGCCGCCACCGGACTATCGCCTGCGCCCTACTTCAAGGCCCGGCTGCCGCTGACCGACATGCAACTCCGCTCCGCCGGTGAACCGATCCGGCTCCTGCCCGGCATGACGGTCTCGGCCGAAATCAAGGTCGGTCGCCGAACCGTGATCTCCTATTTCCTCTATCCGCTGCTGCGCGGGCTCGACAGCGCCATCCGCGAGCCCTGACGGGTGCCGCGGCTCGCAATGACGACCCTTCCAGCGGACGTTCAGCTCGTGCGAAAATGCTTCGACAGCTTCAGGCCTTGCGCCTGGTAGTTGGAGCCCAGTCCGGCGCCGTAGAGGCTTTCGGGAAGTTCGAGCATTCGCTCGTAGACGAGGCGGCCGACGATCTGGCCGTGATCGAGGATGAAGGGCACCTCGTGGCTGCGCACTTCCAGCACCGCCCGGCTGCCCGAACCGCCGGCGGCGGCGTGGCCGAAGCCGGGATCGAAGAAGCCGGCATAGTGCACGCGGAACTCGCCGACGAGCGGGTCGAACGGCGTCATCTCGGCAGCATAGAGCGGCGGCACGTGCACCGCCTCGCGCGAAACGAGAATATAGAATTCGTCCGGATCGAGGATCAGTTCGTTGCGGCCGCGGCTGAACAGCGGCTCCCAGAAATCGAACACGTCGTGCTGGTTCTTCTTGTCGACGTCGATGACGGCCGTGTGATGCTTGCCGCGATAGCCGATCAGCCCTTCCGGCCCGGTGCCCTTCAGGTCTATCGAAAGGGCGATGCCGCCGCCGGAGACGTTCGGGGTGTCGCTCGCCACCAACGTGTCGGACGCGTGCAGCGCCAGCAGTTCGGCATCCGACAGAATGGCATTGCCGCTGCGGAAGCGGATCTGCGACAGGCGCGAGCCGCGCCGCACCACGATCGGGAAGGTCCGGGGCGAGATTTCGAGATAAAGCGGCCCTTTGTAGCCGGCCGGAATCTTGTCGAACTCCTGCGCGCGATCGGTGATGACGCGGGTGAAGATGTCGAGCCGGCCGGTCGAACTTTTCGGATTGGTGGAGGCAGACAGATCCTCCGGCAGGTCGAGGCTTTCCATCAGCGGCACGATGTAGACGCAGCCCGTCTCCAGCACGGCGCCGTGGTCGAGGTCGATCACATGCAGCTTGAGCCGGTCGAGCTTGTCGGCAACGAGATGCGCGGGCCCGGGTAGGAAACTGGCGCGGACGCGAAAGGCCTTCGAGCCCAAGCGCAGATCGAGACTCGCCGGCTGGATCTGGTCAGAATCCAATGCGGCCTCGCTTACGAGCCTGTCGCTGTCGAACAGCCCCTTGATGGCGCGGTCCGCCAGAATTCCTGTTGCACGTACCATAAAGCGTTCCTTTAAGCTGGCCGACAAAACCAAATACGGGCAATTGACGCAAGCACCGCCAGGCAGTATGGACCGGATATCCCGTGGTGATTTGGCCGGTCGGCTTGCAGCCACGTTAAACAAGTAGCTAAAAAGGCCGGGTGTCCAACCGGCCTGCTTTTGCGGCCGGTTTTTTTGTTTGGAAGGCAATCATCATGAGCAAGTCCTGGCGCCCGGCAACCCAACTCGTCCATGGCGGCACCACCCGCTCGCAGCACGCCGAAACGTCCGAGGCCATCTTCCTGACCCAGGGCTTCGTCTATGAAACGGCCGAGGCCGCCGAGGCCCGTTTCAAGGGCGAGACGGAGGGCTTTATCTATGCTCGCTACGGCAGCCCGACCAACGACATGTTCGAGAAGCGCATGTGCCTGCTCGAAGGTGCCGAGGAAGGCCGGGCCATGGCCTCCGGCATGGCGGCGGTCGCTGCCGCGATCCTCTGCCAGGTGAAGGCCGGCGACCATATCGTCGCCGCCCGCGCCCTGTTTGGCTCCTGCCGTTGGGTGGTCGAAACGCTGGCGCCGAAATACGGCGTCGAGTGCACGCTCGTCGACGGGCGCGAGCTCGCCAACTGGGAAAAGGCGATCCGGAAGAATACCAAGGTCCTTTTCCTCGAAAGCCCGACCAATCCGACGCTCGAGGTGGTCGACATCGCCGGCGTCGCCAGGCTGGCAAACCAGATCGGCGCCAAGGTCGTGGTCGACAACGTCTTTGCCACGCCGCTGTTCCAGAAGCCGCTCGAGCTGGGCGCGCATGTGGTCGTCTACTCGGCCACCAAGCACATCGACGGTCAGGGCCGTTGCCTCGGTGGCATCGTGCTGTCCGACAGGCAGTGGATCGAGGAGAGCCTGCAGGACTACTTCCGCCACACCGGTCCGGCCATGTCGCCGTTCAATGCCTGGACGCTGCTGAAGGGGATCGAAACGCTGCCGCTGCGAGTCCGCCAGCAGACCGAGAACGCATCGCGCATCGCCGACTTTCTCGCCGATCACCCCAAGGTCGCGCGCGTCATCTACCCCGGCCGCAAGGATCACCCGCAGGCCGACATTATCGCCCGGCAGATGTCCGGCGGGTCCACGCTGATCTGCATCGAGCTCAAGGGCGGCAAGGAAGCCGCTTTCGCCCTGCAGAACGCACTCGAGGTCGTCGAGATCTCGAACAATCTCGGCGATGCCAAGAGCCTGATCACCCATCCGGGAACGACGACGCACAAGAACCTGACCGACGAGGCCCGCGCGGAACTGGGCATTTCGCCCGGCACTGTCCGCTTCTCCGCCGGCATCGAAGACAGCGAGGATCTGCTCGCCGACTTCGCCCAGGCGCTGGAGAAGGTAAAATCCTGAACCTGGCAGAGCAGCGCATGCCAGCCGTGCGCTGCTTTTTTGCCCCGGAGGCGCCAACGCCGCTTGACGATCGACAATTGTCTTGATCGGATCGTCAAGAACGTGCCAACCAATGCGTAGCGCGTGCTGATGCACATGCCAATGCGCAGATGCGACGCCTCTGCCCGCATGATTCGACCCGACCCGTTCAAGAACAACCCGTTCGAGCTCAAGGCCCTGGAATGTACAGAGCGCTTACCCGCGATATCGAGGTCACTGTCGAGCCCTACTTCCTGGAGGAGCAATCCGACCCGGACGACAGCCGCTATGTCTGGGGATACCGCATCGTCATCGCGAACCATTCCGATGCGACGGTGAAGCTGATGGCGCGCTATTGGAACATCACCGACCAGAACGGGCTGGTTGACGAGGTCAGCGGGCCTGGCGTGGTTGGCGAACAACCGGTGCTGGGACCGGGGGATACGTACGAGTATTCCTCCGGCTGCCCGCTCGACACGCCCTCCGGCGTCATGTTCGGCCATTACCAAATGGAAACGACGACCGGCGAAGCCTTCGATGTCGCCATCCCCGCCTTCTCGCTCGACGCGCCGGGCCAGAGCCGCACCCTGAACTGAAACCGCCGGCGCCGAGAGCCTCTCCGGATCTACATCGCGCCGTCGCTGTTGAAGATGTCGGCCATCACCTTCCAGTCGTCACCGGCCTTCTTCCACACGACCACGTATTTTCCCTTTTCGTCGACGGGCTTTTCGGTCGCGTATCGGAGTTCGTATGTTCCGATCTCATAGGCGAGGTCACCCGACTCCGCGACCTCGACAAGGGTGGGCGAGAAGGTGAGGGAAAAGTCCTTCATGCCGACCAGGCCCTTCCAGGCGGCCTCGACCGCGCCTCGTCCCTTGGCAATCGGCATGCCCGGCGCCAGGATCGATCCGTCCTCGGCATAGAACGCGGCGATGGCCTGCGGGTCCTTGGTCGCAACGGCCTTCAGCCAGGCCTCGTCATTGTTCAGGATCTGCTGCTTGTCGGCGTCCGAATTCGCGGCCGGCATATCGGCCGCCATCACGACGCCGACCGTCATCGGCACGAGAAAGGCAAGTGCGCGCATCATGGCCTCCTCCTCGACGAGCGTGGCGACGGCAGGACGCTGTCACCGCGATCGTACTGTCCATGCGGGCGACTCTAACACAAAAGCGGACGCCGGGGCGGCATTCGCTTTTGCAACCAGAACCCTGGCGCGTCAGGCAGCGGTCACTTCGCCGACCTCGAAGCGATACGTCGTCGAACAGAATTCGCAGGTTGCCGCGATATGGCCGTCGGTCGCGGTATTCTCGACCTCATCCGGCGACAGGCTCGACAGCACCGCCTTGAGCTTGTCGCGCGAGCAGGAACACCGGTCGAACACCTGCTGCGGCGGATAGACCCGCACACCACGCTCATGAAAGAGGCGGAACAACAGGCGTTCGGTTCCGACATTCGGATCCGTCAGTTCGTCGGCATCGATCGTCTCGACGAGCGATCGGGCCTCGGCCCACTTGTCGTCTTCCCCGATGCTGTGACCGAACTTTTCCCCGTCTCCGCCCGGCAGATCCGCCTGGCGCATGCGTTCGGGCGACTCCGGGAGGAACTGCGCGACCATGCCGCCCGCCCGCCAGCGGTGACGCGCCTTGCCGTTCTCATCGCGATCGAACAGCTCGGCCACGCCCAGCCGGACGCGCGTCGGGATCTGTTCGGACTGGCGAAAATAGACCCCGGCGATCTCCTCGAGCGTGTGGCCGTCGAGGGCGACGATGCCCTGGTAGCGCTGCGTGTGCGCGCCCTGGTCGATGGTGAACGCAAGGATGCCCTTGCCGAGCAGTTCGTGCGGGGCGGCCTTGCCGGACTGCACCGCCGCATCCAGCGCGTCGGCGTCGAACCGGGCATAGGCGCGCACGTTCTCGGGGCTGGAAAAGTCCGCCACGAGCAGATCGACCGGACCGTCGCTCTTCGTCTGCAGGATCAACTTGCCTTCGAACTTCAGCGACGTGCCGAGCAGGACCGTCAGCACGATCGCCTCGGCCAAAAGGCGCGCGACGGGCTGCGGGTAGTCGTGCCGCTCGAGGATCGCGTCAAGCACCGGCCCAAGCTGGACCGCGCGGCCGCGCACGTCCAGGCCTTCCACCTGGAACGGCACGACGTGATCGTCGCCGGCAAAATCGATTTCGCCAAGTGTCGGGGCTGGCTGGGCCATATTTCGCTCCTTCAACGCCCGGCCGTCCGGCGCGATGCTGGTCACATCTGCCTGCGACGGCTGCGTTCTTCCATGATTCTGCACCATCGCCGCCGGAATGGTCTCATATCCGGCGGACGCGACGCCAGCGACGTCGCTGCAACATTGGGGTTCGCGCCATAGATCGTGGCACGTCGAGCCGTTTTCAATAGGGCGTGAACGGCCGGTCAAATGGCGTTCAGGCACCAGGCCAGAATCGACTTCTGCGCATGCAGGCGGTTCTCCGCCTCATCGAAGACGACCGACTGCGGTCCGTCGATCACCTCGTCCGTCACTTCCTCGCCGCGATGGGCGGGCAGACAGTGCATGAAGAGCGCATCCTTGTCGGCCTTCTGCATCAGCGCCCCGTTCACCTGGAACGGCTGGAAGATGTTGTGACCGCGGGCACGGTGCTCCTGGTTCATCGACACCCAGCAATCGGTCACGACAGCGTCGGCGCCGGCGACGGCCCGGTCGGCATCATGGCAGAGCACGATCTCGCCGCCATTGTTGCGTGCCCAGTTGAGGATCTTGTCCTCCGGCTCGGAGCCAAGCGGCACGGCCATGTTCATCCGGTAGCCGAAGCGGGCCGCCCCCTCGACGAAGGAATGCAGCACGTTGTTGCCGTCCCCGGTCCAGGCGATCGTGCGGCCCTTCACCGGTCCGCGGTGCTCCTCGAACGTCATGATGTCGGCCATGATCTGGCAGGGGTGCGTCAGGTCGGTCAGCGCGTTGATCACCGGCACGGTCGCATGTTCGGCCATCTCCAGCAGGCGCGCATGGTCGGTCGTGCGGATCATGATCGCATCGACGTAGCGCGACAGCACCTTCGCCGTGTCGCCGATCGTCTCGGCGCGCCCAAGCTGCATCTCGGTGCCGGAGAGAAACAGCGTCTCGCCGCCGAGTTGACGCATGCCGACGTCGAACGACACCCGGGTGCGGGTCGAGGGCTTCTCGAAGATCATCGCAAGCATCTTGCCGGCAAGCGGCCTGTCTGCCGTGCCCTGCTTGGTCGCCGCCTTTCGCACCTTGGCGTCGTCGATGATGGTGCGAAGGTTCTCGGCCGTCATGGCGGAGAGATCGAGGAAGTGTCTGGCCATGTTGTCAGTCCTGCTGTTTCACCCTCGGCATCGCCTCAGGCCTGCTTCTTCTCGGCGCTCAGTTTCTCCGCCGCCCGTTCGATCCGCGTCAGCCCCTCGCGCGCCTCCTCGGCGGTCGTGATCAACGGCGGCAGCAACCGCAGCACGTTGTCGCCGGCCGGGACGAGCAGCATGTGTTCCGCGCGAACCGCCTTGAGCAGGTCGCCCGAGGGGACCTTGGCCTTGATGCCGAGCATCAGGCCCTCGCCGCGGACTTCCTCGATGATATCCGGAAAGCGGTCCGCCAGCGAGGCCAGGCCCTGGCGCAGCACGAGCGCCACGTCGCGAACGTGCTGCAGGAACCCCTCCTCCAGCACGACGTCCAGCACCGCATTGCCGACCGCCATCGCCAGCGGATTGCCGCCATAGGTCGAGCCGTGCGTGCCCGCGACCATCCCCGCCGCAGCCTCCGCCGTCGCCAGGCAGGCGCCGAGGGGGAAGCCGCCACCGATGCCCTTCGCGACCGCCATGATGTCCGGGGTGACGCCGGCCCATTCATGGGCGAACAGCTTGCCGGTCCGGCCGACGCCGGACTGCACCTCGTCAAGCACGAGCAGCAGCCCGTATTCGTCGCAGAGCGCGCGCAGCTCCCGCAGGAACTCGTTCGATACCACGCGGATGCCGCCCTCGCCTTGCACCGGCTCGATCAGGATTGCCGCCGTCTCTTCCGTTATCGCGGCCTTCACGGCGGCGATGTCGCCGAACGGCACTTGGTAGAAGCCGGGAGCCTTGGGTCCGAAGCCTTCGAGATACTTCTCCTGGCCACCGGCGGCGATCGTCGCCAGCGTCCGGCCATGGAAGGCCCCCTCGAAGGTGATGATGTGAAACTTGCCTGGATGGCCCTTGGCGAAATGATAACGCCGCGCGGTCTTGATCGCGCACTCCAGCGCCTCTGCGCCGGAATTGGTGAAGAACACCTTGTCGGCGAACGTCGCGTCGATCAAACGCTTGCCAAGGGCTTCCTGCCCCGGCACCTCGTACAGGTTCGACACGTGCCAGACCTTGTCGGCCTGACTCTTCAGGCTGTCGACCAGATGCGGATGAGCATGGCCGAGCGAATTGACCGCAACGCCGGCGGCAAAGTCGAGATAGCGCGAACCGTCTTCCGCGATCAGCCAGACGCCTTCGCCGCGCTCGAAGCGCAGCGGCGCACGCAGATAGGTCTCGTAGAGCGGCGTGGCGTCAGCCATGGCGCGTATCTCCTTCGCAGCGGATGCGGAAATCCATTCTCGTCTTGAGCTTTCCGTGTGGAAAAATGAAAAATGCCGCCCAGCGGCGGCGGCGGCACTATCGGCATTTCGGCGGTCGATGTCAATAAAAGCAGCTTCCATCCGTTCCGCCCCAGTTGGTCGCGGAGACGGATCCGGATTGCGCGCGGAAAGTGTCGCCGCGCAGCCACACCTCAACGAGCAAGTTGGGGAAAACTGGAAAATCGATTCGGCCTGAATCGGGCGACTCTTGTCACCGAGTCCCCCTGTCAGTAGGTTAAAAGTCAATTGCTAGACTGCATGCGGCGGAACTAGTCACCAACAGTATCAAGGCGTTCCGAGCTCCGGAGCCATCCGGGGCATTGACGACGGATTCCCGGTAGCGAACGCTGGAACGGAGGCGATAGTATGAACTGGACAGACGAGAGGGTCGAGAAGCTCAAGAAGCTCTGGTCCGAAGGATTGAGCGCCAGCCAGATCGCAGCACAGCTCGGCGGCGTCAGCCGCAACGCAGTCATCGGCAAGGTGCACCGCCTCGCTCTGCCCGGCCGCGCCAAGGCCGGCGGCACGCCGACAGCGACGCGCGCCAAACGGCCGGCCGCTGCGCCGCGCCCCGCGAACTTCGCCCCGCGCGTCGTCACCCGCACCGTCGCCCGTCCGGCAGGCGCGACCGTCGTCAAGGAAGAGGTCGCGTTCGAGTACGACGACGCACCGCTCGCGCGCATCGACACCAACGTGGTGTTGCCGATGTCGCGCCGGCTGGAGCTGACCGAACTCACCGAGCGCACCTGCAAGTGGCCGAATGGCGACCCGCTGACGGACGATTTTCACTTCTGCGGCAACGAGTCCCCGGACAATTCGCCCTACTGCCTCTACCATCAGCGTCTGGCCTACCAGCCGTCGGCCGAACGTCGGCGCATGCGCTGACCGGTTCAAGGCCGGGAACGAGGACCGAAATTGCAAACGGGCCCCGCGGGGCCCGTTTTTCGTTTCCGACGTCGTGGCCCGCCGATCAGGCCTCCAGCGAATAGCCGGCTCCGCGCACGGTGCGGATGACGTCCTGCATGTTGGAAAAGTTCAGCGCCTTGCGCAGCCGGCCGACATGCACGTCCACCGTACGCTCGTCGACGTAGATATCATGCCCCCAGACGCCGTCGAGCAGCTGCGAGCGCGAGAAGACGCGCCCCGGAGAGGTCATGAAAAACTCGAGCAGGCGGAATTCCGTCGGGCCGAGGCGCACCTCGCGCGTCCGGCGATGGACCCGGTGCGTCTCGCGGTCGAGTTCGATGTCGCCGCACTTCAGCAGCGTCGAGACCACCTCCGGCCGGGCGCGCCGCAGCATCGCCTTCACCCGAGCCATCAGCTCCGGCGTCGAGAAGGGCTTCACCACATAGTCGTCGGCGCCGGTGGCAAGACCGCGCACCCTTTCGCTCTCCTCGCCGCGGGCCGTCAGCATGATGATCGGCAGGCGTTCGGTCTCGGAGCGCTGGCGCAGACGCCGGCAAAGCTCGATGCCGGAGACGCCGGGCAACATCCAGTCGAGGATCAGAAGATCCGGCTGGCGCTCCTGCAGGCGGATCTCCGCTTCGTCGCCGCGCAGGATCGTATCGACCTCGAAACCCTCCGCTTCGAGGTTGTAGCGCAGGAGGACGCTGAGCGCCTCCTCGTCTTCGACCACGGTAATCTTGGGAACCATGCCTTGAGAACTCCGGCGTTCTAAAATTCAGACACTTCGAGGCGGATCATTCCATCTCCGCGCCGACCGAGGTGGTGTGATCGTCCTTCGGGCGCTCGCCTTCCGGTGGTGCACCCGTCGCCATGTAGAAGATCGTCTCGGCGATGTTGGTGGCGTGGTCGCCGATGCGCTCGATGTTCTTGGCGCAGAACAGGAGATGGGTGCAGGGCGTGATGTTGCGCGGGTCTTCCATCATGTAGGTCAGGAGCTCCCGGAACAGCGACGTGTAGACCGCGTCGATCTCGTCGTCACGCTCACGGATCTCCTTGGCCTTCTCGACGTTGCGTGAGGCATAAACGTCGAGCACTTCCTTCAGCTGCATCAGCGCCAGTTCGGCCAGATGCTCCAGACCGCGGGCGAGCTTGCGCGGCATGCCGGAACTCTGCACGGCAATCACGCGCTTGGCATTGTTCTTTCCAAGGTCGCCGACGCGCTCGAGTTCCGCAGCGATGCGGATCGCGCCCATGATTTCGCGCAGGTCCGCCGCCATCGGCTGGCGCTTGGCGATCGTCAGGATCGCCTTTTCGTTGATCTGCCGCTCGGCATTGTCCAGGATGACGTCCTCGGAGATGACCTTCTGCGCCAGCGCGGCATCGGTGTTGACCAGCGCGCGCACGCTGTCACCCACCATCTGCTCGGCGGTGCCGCCCATCTCGGAGATGCGGCGCGCTAGGTACTTCAACTCTTCGTCGTAGACGGAAACGATGTGGGTCGATGACATGGTTTTATCCTCAACGGGCGCCTTGGCGCCGGGTCTTCATTCGCGACTGCGCAACGAGTTTAGCCGAACCGGCCCATGATGTAGTCCTGCGTGCGCTGGTCGTCGGGATTGGTGAACATCTTGTCGGTGTCGTTCTCCTCGACAAGATTGCCGAGGTGGAACATGGCGGTGCGCTGCGAAACACGCGCGGCCTGCTGCATCGAATGGGTGACGATGACGATGGTGAAGTTTTCGCGCAGCTCGTGGATCAGTTCCTCGACCTTGGCGGTGGCGATCGGATCGAGCGCCGAGCAGGGCTCGTCCATCAGGATCACCTCCGGGCTGACCGCGACGGCGCGGGCAATGCAGAGACGCTGCTGCTGGCCGCCCGACAGGGCCCGTGCCGCCTTCATGCAGCCGGTCCTTCACCTCGTTCCAGAGGCCGGCCTTCTGCAGGCTGTGCTCGACCACCTGGTCCAGATCCGCCTTGTTCTTGGCGAGACCGTGAATGCGCGGCCCGTAGGCAACGTTCTCGTAGATCGACTTCGGAAACGGGTTCGGCTTCTGAAAGACCATGCCGACACGGGCACGAAGCTCGACCACGTCGATGGCGGGGTCGTAAACATCCTCGCCGTCGAGCGTGATCGCGCCGGTGACGCGGCAATTGTCGATCGTGTCGTTCATGCGGTTGAGCGTGCGCAGGAACGTCGACTTGCCGCAGCCGGACGGGCCGATCAGCGCCGTCACCGTATTCTCTCGGATGTTGAGGTTAACGTCGTAGAGGGCGCGTTTGTCGCCGTAGTAAACGGAGACATCCTTGCCGACCATCTTGTAGGGCACAGTGTTCATCTTCTTTTCCAGCGCTTCTTCAGCCATGGCTTCGGTCATGATGTTCATCAGCTTCTACCCCACTACCAGCGGCGCTCAAACCGGCGCCGCAACAGGATTGCACCGAGGTTCATGACGATCAGGAACACCAGCAGCACGATGATCGCCCCCGAGGTCCGCTCGACAAAGGCACGCTCGGCCTCGTTCGCCCACATGTAGATCTGCACCGGCAGGGCCGTCGACGGATCGAGCGGCGTGGCGGGTACGTTGGCGACGAAGGCGACCATGCCGATCAGGAGCAGCGGCGCGGTCTCGCCGAGCGCATGCGCCAGGCCGATGATCGTGCCGGTCAGGATGCCGGGCATGGCGAGCGGCAGGACGTGGTGGAAGATCGTCTGCATCTTCGAGGCGCCAAGTCCGAGGGCGGCGGCACGGATCGACGGCGGCACGGCCCGCAGCGCCGCGCGGGTGGCGATGATGATCGTCGGCAGCGTCATCAGCGTCAGCACCAGACCGCCAACGAGCGGCGCCGAACGCGGCAGGCCGGCAAAGTTGATGAAGACGGCGAGGCCGAGAAGACCGTAGACGATCGAAGGCACGGCGGCGAGGTTGTTGATGTTGACCTCGATCAGGTCGGTCAGCCGGTTCTTCGGCGCGAACTCCTCCAGATAGATCGAAGCGGCAACGCCGACCGGCAGCGACAGCACGAGCACGATGCCCATCAGGTAGAGCGAGCCCACGAGCGCCACGCCGAGGCCGGCGGCTTCCGGCCGGCTGGAATTGCCGTTGACGAACAGCCCGGTATTGAAACCCTTGGCGAGCACGCCTTCCGCTGCAAGCTGGTTCATCCAGCCGACCTGGTCGTCGGAAATCTTGCGGTTCTTTTCGTCGACGGTCAGGTCGAACTGCCCCTTGAAGGCGGAATCGATGGTGGCGCTGGCGAGAACGGTGACGGGCACGGTCTTGCCGATGATCGAGGGATCGTCCTCCACCATGTCGCGCAGCGCCACGCGCGCGCTTTCCGACACCATCGCCGAAATCTGCTTCAGCGCCGCCCGATCGGTCGACTTGACGCCGAGCTTCTCGGCCAGCGCATTGCGCACCAGCAACGGATAGTTGGCGGTCACCAGCACCTTCGGATCGGTGGCGCGCTTGTTGGAGGGGTCGATGACCTTCTCGGAGAATTCGACCGGCAGCGTGATCTCGGTCTGCTGGAAGGCGGTGTAGCCCTTGCCCGCGACCGACCACAGCAGCACGAACAGAAACACCAGACCGAAGGTGATCGCGGCGAGGCCATAGAAGCGGAAGCGGCGTTCGGCGGCATAGCGGCGGCGAATGCCGATGTCGCGGCGCGGCGGTGCCTTGGAGACGGTGTCGCCGGAAACCGGTGTAACGAGATCGGTCATTCGTACTGCTCCCGGTATTTGCGGACGATATAGAGCGCGTAGACGTTGAGTGCGAGCGTGATGCAGAACAGGGTGATGCCGAGTGCGAAGGCCACCAGCGTCTGCGGCGAGGTGAATTCCAGGTCGCCGGTCAGCTGGTTGACGATCTTCACGGTCACCGTCGTCATGGGCTCGAACGGGTTGATCTGCATGCGCGCGGCGACACCTGCGGCCAGCACCACGATCATCGTCTCGCCGATGGCTCGCGAGGCGGTCATCAGCAGCGCACCGACGATGCCCGGAAGGGCGGCCGGCAGGATCACCCGCTTGATCGTCTCCGACCGGGTGGCGCCGAGACCGAGCGAGCCGTCCCGCAACGCCCGCGGCACCGCGGTGATGATGTCGTCGGACAACGAGGAGACATAGGGGATCAGCATGATGCCCATGACGATGCCGGCGGTGAGAACGCTCTGCGCCTGGATGAAGCTGGCGTAGTTGCCGGTGGCCAGGCCGTTGAGGCTGGCGGAGATGTCGCGCAGGAACGGGCCGACGGTGACGAGCGCGAAGAAGCCGTAGACGATCGTCGGGATGCCGGCCAGCACTTCAAGCAGCGGCTTTGCCAGCGAGCGCATGCGGGGAGATGCATATTCGGCCATGTAGATGGCGGCGAACAGCCCGACCGGAACCGCCACGAGCATGGCGACAAAGCCGATATAGAGCGTGCCGGCCAGCAGCGGAATCAGGCCGAACTGGCCCGAGGAGCTGGCGCCCGCGCCGGCGAAGCGCGGATCCCAGACGGTGCCGAAAAAGAACTCGGAGGCCGGCACCATGCGGAAGAACAGGATCGCCTCGGTCAGCATCGATGCGGCAATGCCGATCGTCGTCAGGATGGCGATCGAGGAGGCGCCGATCAGCGACCACAGCACGACCCGCTCGACCTTGTTGCGCGCGCGAAGCCGCGGGGCGACTGTGCGAAGGGCCACGAAGGCGCCCGCAAGTGACAGAGCAATCGACAGGGCGGCAAGTGCCATCCGGCTCGACTGCGACTTGGCATTCAGGGTGGCTGCCGAATCCAGCATGTAGGGCTGCGCCTCGGCGGCGACGGCGACACCCTTTGCGGCGAAAACCGACTGGAGGGTCGAAGGATCCTGCTTGACGGACCGAACTTCGTCCTCGGAAAGCAGCGGAAGGCCGCGGGCGATCGTGGCGACCATGCCGAAGGCGAGGCTCTGCTGCGACGGCGACTGTGCCTTGACCGCATCCGGAAAGCTGTCACGGACGGAAGAATTGACGATGAACGGGCTGATCGTCAGCCAGAGAGCGATCAGGATCAGCGGCGGCAGCAGCGCCGCGAGCGCCACATAGGCGCCGTAGTAATTCGGCCGGGAATGAAGCGCGGAAGACCGGCCCCCGGACACCGCGTTTGCCCGCATGCGGCCGAGAACAAAGGCGACCGCGGCAATGGCCGGCAGGATGGCGAGTAGTAGCGTCGTGCTCATGCGGATGTCCTGGCCGCCTCATGCGGGAAAGTTCGAATGAGCGGAACCGGCGCAGACTGGCTGCGCCGGTTCCCTCAATATTACATGGTCTTGCCGGCTTCGACCGCCGTGCGGATCTCTTCGCGCTCTGCATCCGGAGCAGCCACGAGACCGTACTCGGCGAGCGGGCCGTCGGGGCCGATCATCTGGTCGGATACGAAGAACTCGACATATTCCTTCAGGCCCGGGACGACACCGACATGCGCCTTCTTGACGTAGAAGAACAGCGGACGGGATACCGGGTACTCGCCCGAAGCGATCGTCTCGACCGACGGCGTCACGCCGTTGACGGTGGCAACCTTCAGCTTGTCGGCATTGTTCTCATAGAACGACAGGCCGAAGACGCCAACGCCGGACTTGTTGGCGGCGATGCGTGCGAGCGTCTCGGAGTAGTCGCCGTCGATGTCGACTGCAAGACCATCCTTGCGGACGGCGATGCACTTCTTGCCGGCTTCCTTCTCGTCGGCGACCGCAGCCTTGATCACGTCGACAGCACCGGTATCCTTGCAGCCGACCGCAAGAACCTTCTCTTCGAAGACTTCGCGGGTGCCGTGCTTTTCGCCCGGAATGTAGGCGGCGATTTCGGCGTCCGGAAGCGCCGGGTTCACTTCCGACCACTTCTTGTAGGGATTGGCGACGAGCTTGCCGTCAACCACGACCTCGGCGGCGAGCGCCTTGTAGATGTCGGCCGGGGCAAAGGCGAGGTCCGGATTGCCGGCGTCGGTCGCAAAGACGATGCCGTCATAGCCGATCTTGACTTCCTGGACGTCGGTGACGCCGGCCGCCTTGCAGGCTTCCAGCTCCGAATCCTTGATCTTGCGCGAGGAATTGGCGATATCGATCGTAGCCTCGCCGACACCCTTGCAGAATTCCTTCAGGCCGGCGCCGCTGCCGCCGGATTCGACGACGGGGGTCTTGAAGTCGCCAAAGGTCTCGCCGAAGGTCTCGGCGACGATCTTGGCATAGGGCAGAACGGTCGAGGAACCGGCGATCTGGATCTGGTCGCGGGCCGCGGCACCGCCAGCGAAGGCGACCGAGGCAACCAGTGCGGCTACGGTGAGCTTAAGAGAATTCATCTGTTGTCTCCCATGATGGGCTTGTGTGGGTTCGCCGGCGGCCGGCCTTTGCCTGCCGTCGATCGGCGGCCCTATCTAGCGCCCCGTCGCAATCGCTTTTATGTCACTTCGATGAAACATTTGTGACATAGCAAGCACCTGATATTCCAGTGCTATTCTCGACAATCCCAGATTTTCGCCGATCTTTGTGTCAGAATTTGACGGTGAAGACCGTTCCCTGGCCGACCTCGGACTTCACCACCAGCCGGGCGCGATGGCGCGTCAGGATGTGTTTGGCGATCGCAAGCCCCAGGCCGGTGCCCTTCTTCGACCGGCTGGCTTCCACATTCACCCGATAGAAGCGCTCGGTGAGGCGCGGAACGTGCTCGGGCGGGATGCCCGGGCCAAAATCCGTGACGGTCACTTCCGGATGCTCGAAATCGGCCGCCGAGAGCTGCACTTCGACGCGCTTCCCCTCCTGGCCATACTTGCATGCATTCTCTACCAGGTTCTCGAACACCTCGGTCAGCTCATCGCGGTCACCGGCAACCTCGACGGCCTGTTCCGGCAGGTCCAGATGGATCTGAACGCCCAGTTCGGCCGCAAACGGCTGCAGGCTGTCGCACACATGCCCGAGCAGCGGCTTGAGATCCACCATCTCGTCGGGGACGATATTCGATTTCAACTCCAGCCGGGAGAGCGATAGGAGATCGTCGACAAGCCGGCTCATTCGCGTGGCCTGCTCATGCATGATGCCCAGGAACCGCTCATGCGCCTTCTCGTCGCCCTTCGCCGGTCCCTGCAGGGTTTCGATGAAACCCCGCAGCGAGGCAAGCGGCGTGCGCAGCTCGTGGCTGGCATTGGCGACGAAATCGGAACGCATCCGGTCGATCCGCCGCGCCTGTGAGACATCGCGGAACGAAATCAGGAAGTAGCGTCCACCGCCGAGCAGTTGGCCGAGCGACGGCATCGGCGCGGCGCGCACGATGTAGGCCGTCTCGGCCGGCAATCGCTCGGAATGTTCGATTTCCTTCGTCTGCCCGATTGCGATTACCTCGCGTGCCATGTCGAGGATTCCCGGCGCACGGATGCGCCCCGCCAGATCGGCATTGCGCGGGATGGGCCCGAACAGAGCGGTGGCGGCCCGGTTCTGAAGCTTGACCGTCTCGTCGGCGGTGACCACCAGCACGGGCATGTCGAGCGCATCGATCAGCACGGCGATCGACGCAAGTCCATCACTGGCGTTCGCATCCGGACGCGCCGTGGCGACGGGCATGGGGTCAGGTTTAGCCTCGATGCGGTCGGCGCGGGCAAATCCGGCGAGAACCAGCAGCACCGCCGCAAAGACGACCCAGCCCGCCGGTATCCCGCCCATCCACATCAGGAAGGCGGTGAACATGACGGCGGCCAAAAGCACGCGCTCGTCCCACAGCTGCCCCAGGAGCCAGCGAATTGTCGACCCGCGCGTCTCCACCAGAACTCCCTTCGTCACCTTCATCGGCTTGCTCCGCAATTGCCACCCCAACAGGCAGCAATAGCGCGATTTGATGACATGTTTTTCACGGTGCGCTTGAAATCGCAACGCGGATATGTCCTGCTCGCCGGACATCGAACGGAGGGCACGCGGCATGGTGATCTTTCCCGACATAAAACCTGTGGAGATCGAGATCGGCGGCAAGAAGCGCCCAGTCGACATCGACGATCCAAAGCTTCCTGATTGGGTCGATGACAACGCCCTGTCTTCGGGCGGCTTTCCCTACCAGAAAAAGATCGGCAAGGACGAGTACGACGACACCTTGGAGCGGCTGCAGATCGAGCTTGTGAAGGTGCAGTACTGGCTGCAGGCGACCGGCCGGCGCGTGATCGCCGTTTACGAGGGACGCGACGCCGCTGGCAAGGGCGGCACGATCTTCGTCACGCGCGCCTATCTGAACCCCCGATCCGCGCGGGTCGTGGCGCTCGCCAAGCCGACCGAGAGCGAGCAGGGGCAATGGTACTACCAGCGCTACGTGGCACAGTTTCCCACCGCGGGCGAATTCGTCCTGTTCGACCGGTCCTGGTACAACCGCGCCGGCGTCGAACCGGTCATGGGTTTCTGTACGCCGGAACAGTACGAAACCTTCCTCGAAGAGACGCCGCACTTCGAGCGGATGGTGCTCAACGATCGCATCTTCTTCTTCAAGTTCTGGCTCGACATCGGCCGGGAGATGCAGATCAAGCGCTTCCACGATCGCCGGCATGATCCGCTGAAGACCTGGAAGCTGTCGCCGATGGACGTCGCCGCACTCAACAAATGGGACGACTACACCGAAAAGCGCGACCGCATGCTGAATAAGACCCACACCGAGCGTGCGCCCTGGACCGTGATCCGCGCCAACGACAAGCGGCGCGCCCGTCTCAACGCCATCCGCCACATCCTCCACCGCATCGACTACGAAGGCAAGGACCGGGGCGCGATCGGCGAGATCGACGACAAGATCCTCGGTTCAGGCCCGAAGTTCCTGAAATAGCGAACCGGACATTCCTGGTCCACGACTGCGGATCGGTTATTCGCCCGGCAGGACGCGAATGGCAAAGAGGTTGACCGCGGCCCCTCCGCCGCTCACGTCGCTGTTGATGAACAAGCGCCCCGCCCCGTTTGGCGAAAGCGTGCGGTCGAAGGTGACCTGGAACAGCAGATCCGTGCGATCCGAGACGGCGAAGCGATGGCGATCACAATCGCCGAGCGTGGCGAAGTCGCATTCGACCGAGACCTGAACGGGCTTGCCGCTCTCGGCCTCGACCGTCAGGGCGATCGTGGACGTCTTGCCGGCCATCGCCTGCAGGACCTCCGGCTCGACCGACACCGCCACGGCGCCGTCTCGATCGGGAACCTGCGAGACGAGCCGGACCGCCGGTCCCTCGTCCGTGCTGACCGGTTCGAAGCGCCCCTTGGCCCCGGCCGTCAGCGCACTGGTCAGACTCGGCTCGAAGACCTCCCGCCAGTCGGCTGAAAAGGTGTTCTGCGTGTCGAGCGCCTCCTTGACCGGATCGTTTCCGGAGAAATCCTCGCCCCGCACCGTCTGCGGCGGGTTGGCTACGCTGCCGTCGCGTGCGCCGGGAGGCAGCAGCAAGCCACTGCTTTGGACCCACCAGGCCGCCGTCCCGATCGCGGCAGCCAGTGTCGCGACGACCAGCAGGAAGGAGAACAGCCGCCCGCGCCGCCTGGGCGCCTTGGCCATCCGGGGCGAGGCTGCAACGGTCGCATCCACCTGCCCCGCGGGATTGACGGCAGCAGGCCGCACACCCTTGGCGGCCGCCCCAAATCCATCCCCTCGATCAGGCCGGATCTCATCCAGCATCGGCACCGCTGCGGCTGTCGCAGGCGGCTTCTCCCGCGCCATCGGCCGTTGGGGCCTTACTTGCGCATCCGCCGCCGTTTTTCCGCGCTCGTTCGCCGCGCTTTGCGGCGCAACCGGTGTCCGCTCCGCCAGCGGCCGTTCCGCCTTGATGGCGGCACGCTGTTCGCTCTCGATCTGGCGGATGGTCACTTCGAGGCGATGGCGCTGTGCGGCGATCGCCTCCGGATCGTTGATCTCCTGCTTGCGCAGCCCCGCCTCGAGGGCGTTGCGTGCCGACTGGTAAATCCGCGCACGCGTCTCGGGGTCGTTGCTGTCGGCGCGCGCGAGCGCATTCCTGATGGCCTGTTCCAGTCCGCTCACATTGCCTCCTCGGGCGGCTTCGCGCAGATCCAGCCGCGCGGGTCAAACGCGATCAAGGCGTCTTCGATTTCCTTTGTTTAAGAATTCGGTAAACGTTGCGGCAGCGTTCCGCAAGCCTTGCGACGACTCATGCGGGCGCAACGGTGTGAAAACCCGCGGAACCGCAGCCTTGCGCTCTCAGCCGCTTGGAGCCGAAGGGGGTGGACCGGAGGGAACGCTGCAAGGCCTTTTCAAGCGGCAGGAAGATTGTTACGGTTTTTACGTTTTCGTAAACGTCAATCGATGGACCGATCATGCCCCTTCCCGCCATTCTGCGCGACAATCTGCGATTGCCCGTCGTCGGTTCGCCGCTCTTCATCATTTCGCATCCGGCTCTGACTTTGGCCCAATGCAAGGCGGGCGTGATCGGCGCCTTTCCCGCGCTCAATGCCCGGCCGGAATCGCAACTCGACGAGTGGCTTGCCGAAATCACCGAAGGCTTGCGCGACCACGACGCGAAACATCCCGGGCGCCGCGCCGCCCCCTTTGCCGTCAACCAGATCGTCCACAAGTCCAACAAGCGGCTCGAGCACGACCTGACGCTGTGCGTGAAGTACAAGGTGCCGATCGTCATTTCGTCCCTCGGTGCCATGCCCGAGGTCAACGAGGCGATCCACTCCTATGGCGGGCTGGTGCTGCACGACGTCATCAACAACCGTCATGCCAGCTCCGCGATCCGCAAGGGGGCCGACGGCCTGATCGCGGTGGCCGCCGGCGCGGGCGGCCACGCCGGCACGCTGTCGCCGTTCGCGCTCGTCCAGGAGATCCGCCAGTGGTTCGACGGGCCGCTGCTTCTGTCGGGTGCGATTGCCACCGGGGCTGCGATCCTCGCCGCCCAGGCGATGGGCGCGGACATGGCCTATATCGGCTCCCCCTTCATCGCCACGACCGAGGCCCGCGCCAGCGACGCCTACAAGCAGGCCATCGTCGAGGGCAATGCGGCCGACATCGTCTATTCCAACTTCTTCACCGGCATCCACGGCAACTACCTGCGCGCGTCGATCCGCGCCGCCGGACTCGATCCGGACAAACTTCCCGAGGCCGACCCCTCCAAGATGGACTTCGAGAAGTCGGAAAGCGGCGCCAGGGTCTGGAAGGACATCTGGGGCTGCGGTCAGGGGATCGGCGCCGTCAGCGGCGTCACCTCCACTGAGGCGCTCGTCGCCCGCCTGGAAGGCGAATACCGGGCCGCCCGAGCCCGCCTTGCCGCCCTTTGAAGCCGGCCGCGCCCACAGGCCGTCGAAAAAGCGCCAAAGCGCCAACAGATGACTTGAAATCTCCGCGCAATGCGGTTATCAGCCCCACACATTCCGGCCCACGAAGCTTCGCGGGCCGATGCGGGCCGCTTTAGCTCAGTCGGTAGAGCACATCATTCGTAATGATGGGGTCACGTGTTCGAGTCACGTAAGCGGCACCACTTCCCGTTGATTTTCAAATATTTGCAGTTGCCCCCGTGGCTGGGTTGAACCCTTGCGCGGCGCGCTTGACTCGCACCTGCTTTAGGCGTCGCTTTTTAAGCGCTGCATAAACAACCAAAACACCCTAGCTGTTCCAACCAGGAATTGAAAACCTGGAGGACTTCAATCATGGCTTTGAGGGGAATCGGTTCAAATCTGATCGGCACCGGCATTCAAGTTAACCTTGGCACGACCGACGACGTCTACGTCGCCGCAAATGTGCTCCTTTCGTCGAGCAACACTGCTGCCATCTACGGTTCGGGTAGCGGGCACATTGTTTACGTCGACGGCACAATTGCCGCTGCGGCGGACGGAATAGCTCTCCGGGGATCAGCTTCTGCAGATCGCGACCAGCATGTCATCATCGGGCAAGCGGGCAACATCAGGAGTTTTGGATCTACCGGCATATCGATCTATGGCATCAACAGCGTCTTAGAGAATTACGGAAAAATCTGGTCAGACTACGACGGCGTCTACATGAACGGCGAGTCAAACGCGACGACGTCAAGAGTTGTCAATTCCGGAACGATAGAAGCCGCCAACTGGGCGATCTGGCATGGTTCAGACGCCACCGAAACACTTGTCATCACCAATTCGGGCATCATCAAGGGTGGACAATACGCGATCTACAGCAGCAATGACGTGCCCCCCTCCATCGAGAAGATAACGAACACCGGCAAGATCATCGGCAACATGGCCCTGAAGACCGGCAACGACGTGTATGACGGCACCGGTGGCCGGCTGACCGGAACGATTTTCGCCGGTGCGGGCAACGATACGCTAAAAGGTGGCATCGACAACGACAGGTTCAACGGCGAGGCCGGCGGCGACAAGCTCTATGGCGGGAAAGGCAACGACACCCTGAAAGGCGATGCAGGTAATGACCATCTGCAAGGGGATGACGGCAACGACGTTCTCGTCGGCGGTGACGGCCATGACACGCTCAACGGCGGCATCGGAAAGGACACGCTTACAGGCGGCGCCGGCAAGGACATGTTTATTTTCAAAAGCCTGAGGGACAGCACGGTCGACGCCCTTGGCCGTGACGTGATCAAGGATTACTCCCGTGCGCAAGGCGACAAGATCGACCTGAAAGGGATCGATGCCAACGCCAAGGCAAGCGGCGATCAGGCGTTCGTCTTCATCGACAAGCAGGCGTTTCACAAGACGGCTGGCGAACTGCGCTACGAGATCAAGTCGGGCGACACCTACATCCACGGCGATACCAACGGCGACGGCAAGGCAGACTTCTCGATCCTGCTGGATTTCTCCCTCGCCATGAAGGCGACCGACTTCATCCTCTGACCGCCGTTAGGGTTCAGGGGGGCGTGCGACATTTCGTGCGCCCCGCCCCCGCTCGAGACGCTATTCCGCCGCCCGCTTCTCGATGACCGGCCCAGCCTCGCTGGTCAGCTCCACTTCGCGCACCCACTCGCGCCAGACCGCCACCAGCAGCGCCATCAGGACGGGGCCGATGAAGAGGCCGAGGAAGCCCATGGTCTTCACGCCGCCGATCAGGCCGAAGAAGGTCGGCAGGAACGGCAGCTTGATCGGGCCGCCGACCAGCCGCGGGCGCAGCGTCTTGTCGACGATGAAGAGTTCGATCGAGCCCCAGAGGAAAAGCGCGATGCCGGCAAACGGCGACCCGCTGGAGATCAGGTAGATCGAGACGAGCGTGAACGAGAGCGGCGCCCCGCCGGGAAAGAGCGCCATCAGACCGGTCAGCACGCCGAGCGTGACGGCCGAGGGAACGCCGGCGATCCAGTAGGCGACCCCGAGCACGATGCCCTCGCCGATCGCAATGAGCGTCATGCCGGTGACGGTCGAGCTGATCGTCGCCGGGACGATGCGCGATATCCGCCCCCAGCGCATCGGCAGAATGCGTTCGCCGATGCTGTCCACCTGCGCCATGAAGGTCTCGCCATCGCGGTAGATGAAAAACAGGGCGATCAGCATGAACAGCATCGTCAAAAGCAGGTGAAACGCCGCCCCGCCTGCGGCCAGCGCCACCCGATAGATATTGCCGATGTTGGCGCCGCTGATGATCTGGGTCAGCTCGCCAATGGCGCCGGGATGATCCAGGAGATCCGTCCATTGCTTCGCCGTCCACTCCCCGATGACCGGCAGGGCGCGAATCCAGCCGGGCACCGGCGCGCCGGTCTTGTTGGTCGCCACCGCCCAGCCGATCCAGTCGCGCACCTCGTGGAAGGCGTAGGTGATCGCGTACATCAGCGGCACGACGATGAAGCCGAGGATCAGCAGGATGGCGACCGATGCGGCCAGCGTCCGGCTGCCGCCGATCGCCTGACGGAGGCGGCAGAAGAGCGGCCAGCTCGCCGAGGCGATCACCAGCGCTGCAAGCACCGGCACGACGAAGCCATGGAAGAAATAGATGCCGGCGATGATGATGAGCAAGAGCAGCCAGCGTGCGGCGGAAATCGGAGAGATCAACGCGACGCTGAAAGGCCGGGCGGCTCCGAGCAAGCGCGGTTCGGAGCGGATGTTGCGCACTTCGGGCTGATGCACCGTGTTCCTCCTTGTCGGCGTCGCCCCCGGTACCGGTGTTTGTCGGGCCATGTCACCTCGATTATCGTGATATCAGTGTCTTATGTCATGACAAAGAAAACCTTGCGTGTCCGGCGATCTTTTTTGCCGTGGCCCCGGCGGACATCGCGCTCCTTGCAGGCCCGCAGTGCTGGAACCACCGATTGCGACGGCTGCTGCCGCACTTGGATGGGATGCGGCTGGCGCTGTTCGGCACAATGGCCGCAGTCCTCATCGGGAGAGCACGATGCACGACAAGGAAAGCAGCAGTGGCGATACAGCAACCTCCGGCGCCAGCGCCAAGACCGGGATGGCGACGCCGCTCCCGATTGAGGGTGTCGCCGGGTGGCGGAAGCAGGAACGGGAGCGGTTGATCACGCAGCGGCTCGCCCATTCCACCGAGAGCCGGACGCAGGCCGCGGCGACCATCCTTGAGCGACTGCGAGAGACGGTGGGCGACGTCCGCGGCCGACGGATCAGCCTGTACTGGCCCTTCCGCGGCGAGCCGGACCTGCGGCCGTGGATCGAGGAGATCTGGGCCGCCGGCGGCATGGCGCTGCTGCCGATCGTCGTGGAGAAGAAGCATCCGCTGCTGTTTCGCAGCTGGCGACAGGGCGAGCGCCTCGAACGTGGCGTCTGGAACATCCCCATGCCAGTGGATGGAGTTGCCACCGATCCGGATATCGTGATCGCGCCGGTGGTCGGATACGATCCTGCGCACTATCGGCTGGGCTATGGCGGCGGCTTCTTCGACCGCACGCTCGCAGCGCTGCAAAAAAAGCCAATGGCCATCGGCGTTGGCTACCGTTCGCAGGCGATCGCGACGATCCATCCCCAGCCGCACGACATCCCCATGGACCAGATCATCGCGGCAGACATCGGCTGAGCCGGATCGCAACGCGCCGGTCGGTTGGCTGGGCGGGCAGATGCAGGTAGAGGCCTCTGCGGCTGGGCAACGTCGTGTCGCCTATTGAGCCGGTGCCGTCTCCTCGACACGCTCGCTGCCGCCGAGGATCCAGCGGGTCAGCGGGCGGGCGAGAAGGATGAGCACCAGGCCGAAGCCGGCGCTGGTCAGGAAGATGCGCAGGAAGGCGTCCTCCAGGCCGGTCGCGTGCTCCGTGTCCATGCCGGCGGCGAGCAGCCCCGCCATCAGGTTGCCGAGCGAGGAGGCGACGAACCAGAAGCCCATCATCTGGCTGGTGAACCGGTCCGGCGCCAGCCGCGAGAACGTGGAAAGGCCGACCGGGCTCAGCATCAGTTCGCCGACGGTGTGGAGGAGATAGGTGGCGATCAAAAACAGCGCCGAGACCCTCACGCCGGTTGCAGCGGTCTGCGCCGCGGGCACGAGGACCAGATAGCCCAGCCCCATGAAGACGAGCCCCGCGCCGAATTTCACGAAGACGGGAATGGTCCAGCGCTGCTCGGCATAGATCCAGAACGCGGCGAAGGCCGGGGTCAGAAGGATGATGAAGAGTGCGTTGAGGTTCTGAAACCACGAGGCGGGCACGGTGAAGCCACCGAGTTCGCGACGGGTGAGATCGTTGGCGAACAGGTTGAGCGAGGACCCCGCCTGCTCGAAGCCCGACCAGAACAAGGCTGCCGCGACAAAGAGGATGGCAAGCGCGATCATGCGCCTTTTCTCGGCGCCGGTCAGGTCGCCGGCGAAGTAGATGTTGAGGAAGAAGCCGACGGCCACGGTGACGATGATCAGGCCCATGGCCTTGGCCAGGCCCGCGGCGCTGGCGAGGTCGATCAGGCCGGTGACGGCGGCGGCGGCGACCAGCACGACGACGAGGCCGCCGATCAGGCCGGTGAAGAGATGGTCGCGGCGGCCGGTGGCCGCATCGGGGTGGTGATGGACGGCGGGCACGCCGCCCTTGTCGCGCAGCGACCTGGTGCCGGCGTAGAGGAAGTTGACGAGGCCGATCAGCATGGCGACGGCGGCGGCGCCAAAACCCCAGTGCCAGCCCCAGTTCTCGCCGAGATAGCCGGCGATCAGGCCGCCGAGGATCGCGCCGACATTGATGCCCATGTAGAAGAACGAGAAGCCGGCATCGCGGCCGCCGATATCATTCTTGTCATAGAGCTGGCCGACGAGGGCCGAGATGTTGGGCTTCAGCAGTCCCGTGCCGGCGGCGATGCAGACGAGGCCGATGAAGAAGATCGTCGCGGCGGAACCGGACATTGCGAGCAAGGCGTGCCCAAGCATGATGGCGATGCCGCCGAGAATGATCGCCCGCTTGCTGCCCCAGAACCGGTCGGCGATCCAACCGCCAGGCAGGGCCAGGATATAGGCCGAGGCGGTGTACAGGCCGTAGATCGCCGCCGCGTCGGCCGTCGTCAGGCCGAGGCCACCATTCTGCACCTGGTCGACGAGAAACAGGATCAGGATCGCCCGCATGCCGTAGTAGCTGAAGCGTTCCCACATTTCGACGAAGAAAAGGGCAATGAGGCCCGACGGATACTTCACCGACGTCGCCATTGACGCCTCCCGACCGTTACTCGAGGAAACTATAGCGCAGATCGGCGGTCTCGACACGCGTCAAGACCGCCTGCCACTCGAAAGCATTGCGTGAGCGAGCTTTAGTCCGGTGCGATCATGGGTCCGCTGTGCGCGCCTACTGCGGCACGCACGGGACGCGTGGGCCGCCGGCCCTCGGCAGGTAGGTGTTGTCCGAGAGCCGGTAGCTCCGGTAGCGGTTGGCGCACCATTGCTCGGCGGTCATGCCATAGATGGGCGCGCCCGGCCCCACTGTCACGTCGCCGAGCAACTCTCCGGTGGTAAACGCGGACCGCGGATACCAGTAACCATCCTTATAACGAAAGTACCCGTCCCGATAGAACCGGCTGCCAAGGAATCCGCGATGGTAGCGCCCACCGCCGCGCAACGTGTCGACGGGATCCCCGCCTCGGCCGAGCGCATCCACCGGGTCGCCGCCCCCCAGCAGGGTGGCGTCGTTGGAGGAGCGCAACGCATCGATCGCCCCGGCTGGGGCCGGCGCGGCGAAGGCGAGACATCCACCGATGGCGGCTGCGGACAGGATGGCGAACAGTTTATCCATTGCTCTCTGCCTCCCCTTCATATGTCATTCTCTCACCCTCACCGGCACATTTCCAGCTGCTTGGCGACGGCACCGATCCTGTCGGCATGACATGATTGCACCGGGTCCTTGTCCTGGGTGTGACCCGTGCTGACGCTTGCGGCAATGCTCGCTGGCGATTGTGCTTGAAGCCACGGATCAAAGGCATCATGCTCGTTGCATCGGATGGTAGGGGATGCGATTCCGGTGCAGATTCCGGCCAATGCAGTCGAGACGAGGGAGGACGCGCGCTCATGTCAGCAACCAGGGACCAGGCCGCCACCGCCCCGAACAAGGTCTGGCTCGCCTCCTACCCTCCGGGAACCCCTGCCGAGATCCCGCCACTGGCGTATCAATCGATCGGCGCGGCCCTTGTGCACCATTGCGGGACGTATGCCGACCATCCGGCCTTCACCAGCATGGGCAAGTCGATCAGCTTTCGCGAGCTGGAGGCGCAGTCGGCCGGAATCGGGGCGTGGCTGCAGTCACGCGGCTTGGCCAAGGGCGATCGCGTCGCCGTCATGATGCCGAACATCCTGCAAAACCCGGTGGTGGTCTACGGCATTCTGCGCGCCGGCTACACGGTGGTGAACGTCAACCCGCTCTACACGCCGCGGGAACTGGAGCACCAGTTGAACGATGCCGGCGCCAAGGTGCTGTTCACGCTGGAGAACTTTGCCCATACGGTTCAGAAGGTGGTCGCGCGCACCCATGTCAGGGACATTGTGGTCTGCAGCGTGGGCGACATGCTGGGTGTGAAGGGCCTGATCGTCAATTTTGTCGTGCGCAAGATGAAAAAGCTCGTCCCCGCCTGGTCACTGCCCGGCCATCATGCCTTCAGGAGGGTGCTGGCCAAAGGCGGTGGCCTGAAGCTCACCGACCTGAAGGTGCAACTGAACGACATCGCCTTCCTGCAGTACACCGGCGGCACCACGGGCGTTTCGAAAGGGGCCATGCTGACCCATGCGAACCTGCTGTCGAACATGGAGCAGATGGGCATCTGGCTGGAGACCGCCTTTATCGGCAAGCAGCGGCCGGAGCGGCTGGTGTTCCTGTGCGCGCTGCCGCTCTATCATATCTTCGCGCTGACGGTGAATTCGCTGGCCGGGCTGCTGACGGGGGCGAACAACATCCTGATCGCCAATCCGCGCGACATCCCTTCCCTGGTAAAAGAGATGGCCACCTACAAACCCAATGTCTTTCCCGGCCTCAACACGCTGTTCAACGCGCTGATGAACAATGCGGGGTTCCGCAAACTCGACTTTTCCGACCTGGCGCTCACCTTCGGCGGCGGCATGACCGTGCAGCGACCGGTCGCCGAGCGTTGGCACAAGATGACCGGCTGCCCGATCGCCGAGGGCTACGGCCTTTCGGAGACCTCCCCGGTCGCGACGGCCAACCGTCTCGACTCCGCCGAGTTCACCGGCACGATCGGCATGCCGCTCCCCTCGACCGAAGTCGACATTCGCGACGACGCGGGCAACTCGCTGCCGCTCGGCGAGCTCGGCGAGATCTGCATCCGCGGCCCGCAGGTGATGGCGGGGTACTGGAACCGGCCGGAAGAGACCGCCAAGGTCATGACCGCGGACGGCTATTTCCGCACCGGCGATATCGGTTTCATGAACGACAAGGGCCTGATCAAGATCGTCGACCGCAAGAAGGACATGATCCTTGTTTCCGGTTTCAACGTCTTTCCCAACGAGGTGGAAGAGGTGGCGATGACCCATCCCGGCATCGTTGAATGCGCGGCGATCGGCGTGCCGGACGAGCATTCCGGCGAGGCGGTCAAGCTCTTCGTCGTCAAGCGGGATCCGGAGCTGACGGAAGCGGATGTGAAGGCCTATTGCGCGGCGAACCTCACCAACTACAAGCGGCCGCGCTATGTCGAATTTCGCAACGAACTGCCGAAATCGAACGTCGGCAAGATCCTGCGAAAGGATCTTCGGACGTAAAGTGCCACCACTTTTGAAATAAATCGATTTAATCTTTCCACGTAAAAGCCGGCCGCTTCCGCGTGAAAGCGGCGCAATGCCCTTGATTCCAGCCGTTCAAAACGACTAGCTAGCGCTCGTCAGCCATAAGCGATGCAGGGAGCCCGACCATGAACGCGCTTGTCGAGACGCTGAAAACCACCGTTGCGGAAACCGGTGCCACGGACATCCGTGCCGCCTTCGCCGCGGACCCGCAACGCTTCGCCCGCTTCAGCGTCGCGCTCGACGATTTCCTCTTCGACTATTCAAAATGCGCGGTGAACGATCGCGTGCTGGACGGTCTCGAGGCGCTGGCAAGGCAGGCCGGCGTCGAGAGGAAGCGCGAGGCGATGTTCGCCGGCGAAAAGATCAACATCACCGAGGACCGCGCCGTCCTGCACACGGCCCTTCGCAACCGCGCCAACAGCCCGGTTCTGGTCGACGGCAAGGACGTCATGCCGGAGGTCAACGCGGTGATCGAGGCGATGGGCGCCTTTTGCGACGGCATCCGCTCCGGCGCGATCACCGGCGCGACCGGCAGGAAGATCACCGACGTCGTCAACATCGGCATCGGCGGCTCCGATCTCGGCCCGGCGATGGCGACGCTGGCGCTCAGCCCCTATCACGACGGGCCGCGCCTGCATTTCGTCTCGAACGTCGACGGCGCCCACATCGCCGACACGCTGAAGATCCTCGACGCCGAGACCACCCTCTTCATCGTCGCCTCGAAGACCTTCACCACGATCGAGACGATGACCAATGCCGAAACGGCGCGCGGGTTCATCGTCGACAGGCTCGGCGAAGCCGCCGTCGGCCAGCATTTCTGCGCGGTCTCGACCGCACTCGACAAGGTCGCCGCCTTCGGCATCGGTGCGGAGCGCGTTTTCGGCTTCTGGGACTGGGTCGGCGGGCGCTATTCGATCTGGTCGGCGATCGGCCTGCCGCTGATGATCGCGATCGGCAAGGACGATTTCGCCGGATTTCTCGCGGGCGCTCATGCGATCGACAACCATTTTCGCACCGCGCCGATCCGCCGGAACATTCCGATGCTGCTTGGCCTGATCGGCTTCTACCATCGCAACGTGCTGGGCTACCCTTCGCGGGCAATCCTGCCCTACGACCAGCGCCTGTCGCGCTTTCCGGCCTACCTCCAGCAACTCGACATGGAATCGAACGGCAAATCGGTGACGCTGGAGAGCAAGCCGGTCGAGGGCAATACCGGGCCGGTCGTCTGGGGCGAGCCGGGCACCAACGGCCAGCACGCCTTCTACCAACTCATCCATCAGGGGACCGACATCATCCCGACGGAGTTCATGATTGCCGCCAATGGCCATGAGCCGGAGCTCCGTCACCAGCACCAGTTGCTGATGGCCAACTGCCTGGCCCAGTCCGAGGCCTTGATGAAGGGCCGCACGCTTGCCGAAGCCAGGGCGCAGCTGACCGCAAAGGGCATGGACGAGGCGAAGGCCGACAGGATCGCCCCGCATCGCGTCTTTACCGGCAACCGGCCATCGATCACCATGGTCTACGAGGCGCTGACGCCGTTTGCGCTTGGCCGCCTGATCGCGCTTTACGAGCACCGGGTCTTTGTCGAGGGCGTGCTGTTCAACATCAATTCATTCGACCAGTGGGGGGTCGAACTCGGCAAGGAACTGGCGACGGGGCTGTTGCCGGTGATCGAAGGCAAGGAAAGTGCCGCCGGCCACGATTCGTCCACGGCCGGGCTGGTGGCGGCGCTGCTGAAGGCGGCGAAGGCGTAAAGCGCTCGCCCATCCGCCTGCCGGCACCGTCTCCCCGCAGGCGGGGAGAAGGATCGATGCGTCACGAGCCGTGTCTCTGTTTTGCGCCACCAAAACATGTTTTCCCTGTGCGGCTTGCGCCATGCAGCCATCTTCCCTCTCCCCGCTTGCGGGGAAAGGGTCAGGGTGAGGGGCAATGCCGTGGGCTGTTACAGCCCGATCTCGCTCGCCCACGGCGGATTGGCGCCGGCGCGCGACACCGTCACCGCCGCCGCCTTGGCGGCAAGCGCCAACGCATCGCGCAGCGCCTCTTCGGAAAGGGCGGCCACCTGCTGCTTCGTCAAGAGGTCGTTGCGCTTCAGCGACGCCAGGACGCCGGCGTCGAACGTATCGCCGGCGCCGATCGTATCGACGACCGCGACCTTCTCGCCGGGCACGGAGACCTTGAAATCCCGCGTGTAGCCGTCGGCGCCGTCGGCGCCCTTGGTGATTACCACCACCTTCGGCCCGCGTTTCAGCCATTCGGCGGCCAGTTCGTCATGGCTGCCGTGCATGCCGAACCAGTCGAGATCCTCGTCGGAGAACTTGATGATGTCGGACTGCGCGGCCATCCGGTTGATGCGCGCCATATGGGCCTGGTTGTCCTTGATGAAGCCGGGGCGGATGTTCGGGTCGAGCGAGATCACGCGCCTGTCGTGCTCACGCGCCAGCAGCGCCTCGTAGGTGGAACCACACGGCTCGGGGATCAGGCTGATAGCACCGAAATGCAGCGCCTCGCAGTCATCGCCGAGCACGGGCAGGTCTTCGATCGTGATCATCCGGCCGGCGGTGTTCTCGTCATAGAAGGCATAGGTCGCCTGGCCGTTGACGAGCTTGACGAAGGCGACGGTCGTCGGCCGGGAGAGGACCGCGCAAGGACTGTAGTCGACGTTGCTGGCAGCCAGCGTCTTGCGCAGCACGTCGCCCAGCATGTCGTCGGAGAGGCCCGTGAAAAAAGCGGTCGGCACGCCGAGCCGCCCGAGCGCGATCGCCGTGTTGAAGATCGCCCCACCGGCATAGGGGGCATAGGCGTCTTCGCCGAGCGTCGATGTCCGCGGCAGCATGTCGATCAGCGCCTCGCCACAGCACAGGATCATGAGAGCCCTCCTCCGCCTTTGAACCCATTTTCAATCGATTTAATCGAGCGCCACGCAAAATACCAGCGGTTTTGCTCAGGTGGTCGGAAGCGCGTTGACGCCGCCGTGGTCGGCCGACCAGAGCAGCGGTGCGTTGAGAAAGGCTTCGACCGAGGCGAGCGTCGCCTCGTCGAAAAGTTTTTCTGACCGGGCGGCGGCAAGCACATGGCGCCAGGTGGCGATGTGGTGCAGCTTCACCTTTCCGTTGGCGAACCGCGCCTCGGCCTCCGGGAAGATGCCGTAGTAGAACAGAGCCATGCCATGATCGACGACACCGCCGGCCTGGCGGATCGCGTCGATGAAGGTGAACATCGAGCCGCCGGCCGTCGTCAGGTCCTCGATCACCAAGACGCGCGCGCCTTCCGGCATGTGTCCCTCGATCTGCGCGTTGCGGCCGTGGCCCTTCGGCTTCTTGCGGACGTAGATCATCGGCAGGCCGAGGCGGTCGGCAAGCAGCGCGGCAAAGGGAATGCCGGCCGTCTCGCCGCCGGCCACCACGTCGAACTGCTCGAAACCCGCGCCGCGCAGCACGGTGGCGGCGGCAAAGTCCATGGCCGCCGAGCGCACACGCGGATAGGAGATCAGCTTGCGGCAGTCGATATAGACCGGGCTCGCCATGCCCGAGGCCAGCTTGTAGGGCTCCTCGGGCCGGAAGTGGACCGCCTTGATCTCCCACAGCATGCGGGCGAGCAGCTCCGCCATCGTGTCGCGATCCGGAAACGAATTGGAAAACATGACAAGCCTCCTGCTGGTGTTTCCGAGCGAATACCAGCAAGGCGCGGCATTTGCCATACAAACCGGCGATTACAGCGGGCTTCAAAAAACAAAAAACCTCCCCGGTGCGCCGGGGAGGCTTGTGTCGATCCGGAGAAACAGGTGTCTCAGGCGACGGCCGTGGCGGAACCGCGGCGCGCATCGACGGAGAGGGTGCCCGGGCCGAAGGCGGCCAGCACGAGGAAGCCACCGGCAATCGTCAGGTTCTTCATCATCATCAGGCTGTTGAACATGCTGAGCATCATGTTGGCACCGTCCGGGAAGTCCGGAACGTTGATTGGGCTGCCGTGGAAGACGAGCGCGGTGAAGGCACAGAAGGCGGCCAGCAGGTAGGCGGTGATCTTCGTCTGGAAGCCGACGAGGATGAACAGACCGGCGACGAGTTCGAACAGGCCGGCGAGGTAGGCGAGCGCGGTGGCTGCCGGCAGGCCGGCGCCGGCGATCATGCCGGCGGTGCCGGCGGGATCGAGCAGCTTGGGATAGCCAGCCAGGATGAACATGGCCGAAAGCAGGATGCGTCCGACGAGAATGACGACGTTCTGAGGCATGGAGTAAGCTCCTGAAAGGGTTGCAGCGGGACTTCTTGCGGCAATTTTTACCAGAACTTCGCGTTTACACTAGCCCGTCACCAAGTGGACAGTTCGTTCAATATTTGCGCACGATATCCGGCCTGATTCCCAGTTCGCGCGCGCGGCTGCGCCGCTTCAGCCTCCGACTTTTCTGTTGCAACCGAAGGCGGAGTGGAGGAAGAATTCCGCCAAAGATCGCGGGGCTGGGGGGAGCATCGGGGCATGAGCGAAATCAGCAAGAGCACCGCGTTCTGGCGCTCGTTTCCGATCTTCGAGGGCTTCACCAAGGAGACGATCGCCGATGTCGCCGCGATCGCGAGCTATCGCAAATGGAACGCCGGCAACGTGCTGTTCCAGCGCGGCGACGAAGGCAGCTACCTCATCGTCGTCGTCTCCGGCCGCATCAAGATCGCGCTGATCACCCCGCAAGGCAAGGAACTGACGCTGCGCCACCTGGAGGCCGGGTCGATTTTCGGCGAGATGGCGATCCTCGACGGTCAGCCGCGTTCGGCCGACGCCACGGCCATGACCGTCACCGAGGGCTACATCATCAGCAAGCGCGACTTCCTCGAGGTGTTGGAGCGCAATCCCCAAGCCTATCACGCCATCATCCATTATCTCTGCACCAAGCTGCGCGAAACGACCGAGCAGCTCGAAACGATCGCCCTCTACGACCTCGACGCCCGCGTCGCCCGCTTCTTTCTCGCAACGCTTCGCAACATCCACGGCAACGAGCTGCCGGAAAGCGCCAACCTGCAGCTTTCGCTGAGCCAGGCGGAGATCGCCAGCATCGTCGGCGCAAGCCGGCCCAAGATCAACCGCTCGATCCTGACGCTCGAGGAGGCCGGAGCGATTCGCCGCACCGACGGCATCATCTTCTGCCACATCGGCAAGCTGCTCGGCATAGCCGAACCCTTGGACGAGTAGCGGCCTTGGGCGCCGAATTCCGACAGCTGCGCACCACGCCGCTTCTCGTCGGAATTCTGGCCAGCCTGCTCTGCGCCGTCCTAATCTACACCCTCCCCCGCGTTGCGCTCGAAACGCCGCGCGAACTGTTCTTCGACAGGCTGACCCAGTCGGTTCCCGCACCGGAGAGTGACAGGCTGCTCGTGGTCGATATCGACCACGCCTCCTTCCAGTCGGTGGCCGGCGGCGAGTGGTACCGCGCGCATACGGCGGAACTGATATCCGCACTTGCCGCAGCAAAGCCCGTCGCCGTGGCGCTCGACTTCGTCTTCAGCGGCAATTGCGATGCCAGCGATCCGGGAAACCGGGCGTTGGCGGAGGCCGTCGGCAAGGTCCCGGCCGTGCTGGGATTCCTGATCGGTGACCGACCGCTTCCGACACCGACGCCCGTTCCCGAACTGGCCGTGCAAAGGCCGGTGGACATCCCGCCCTCCTGGTTCGTCGACGGAACCGAGGCGTCCTGCCCGATGTTCCAGGATCGCGCCGCCGCCGCGGCGTCGGCGTTTCTCGTCGGCGACGCGGACGCGCTGGTGCGCCGGGTCCAGGCCTATTCGATCATCGACAACACCGCCTATCCGGCCCTGGGCGTCGAGGTGGCGCGCCGCGCCGCCGGCGCGGGGACGCCGGTGCTCGGCGGCACGCCCGCCTGGATCCGGCAGGACACGCGCATCCTGCATCCGGACGAGAGCGGCAGCCTGCGTTTCGTCGCCGCGGATGCCGCGCGCATCGCACGCCGGACGGTGTCTGCCACGGCCGTGTTGCGCGGCACGGTGGCACCGGAACGCCTCGCGGGCAGGGTCGTTCTGATCGGCAGCAGCATGCCGGCGCTCGGGGGCTTGCGGGCCAGCGCCTCGATGCCGCTCGAGCCTTCGGTGCAGATCCACGCCGATCTTGCCACCGCGATCCTGACGGGATTCATCCCGACGCGCGACCAGCGCCTTGTCGGCTGGGAGGCGGCATTTGCGCTGGTGGCGGGGATCGGCATCGCGTTTGCCGTCACGCGGCTGCGGCCAATGCCTGCCGCAGCCCTCGGCCTTGTCCTGCTCGCCGCCACCGTCGCCGCGGCGGCACTGATCTACCGGCAGACGGCCCTCCTTGTCGATGCCGTCAGCATCGTGCTTGCGCTGGGTTCCATTGTGCTGGTGACCGGCATCTTGCAGTTTTCGCACGTGCGCCGCGCCGAGCAGACCGCCCGTCAGCGCTTTGCCCAGTACCTGCCGGAATCCGTCGTCTCCCGCTACGTCGACAACCCGGGCCTGGATCGCGTCGCCGGCGAGGAACGACAGGTCACCGCCGTCTTCACCGACATCGAAGGGTTCTCCGCACTTTCCCACCGCATCGGTCCGCAACGCCTCGTCCCCTTGCTCGACATCTATTTTCGCGAGGTCAACGCGCTGGTCGAGCAGCGAGGCGGCATGGTCAACAAGATCGTCGGCGATGCGGTGACCGCGCTGTTCAACGCGCCCGACGACCTCGACCGCCACGTCGACAAGGCGATCGCGTGCGCCGTCGCGATTCACAGCCTAACCGAAGAGATGCGCCAGCGCCCGCCATTTGCCGCCGTCACCTTCGGCCGGACGCGGATCGGCCTTGAAACGGGCCTGGTGGTGCTCGGCGAGGTCGGTACCGGCGGACGGCTCGACTACACCGCCCATGGCGAGGCGATGAATGTCGCAGCGCGCCTGCAGGACGAAAACAAGGCGCTCGGAACCGACATCTGCATCGGTCCCGCCGCCGCCGCGCAAGCCAGCCGCCCCCTGCGCTCCCTCGGCTTCCGCGAGATCCGCGGGATCGGTTCGATGGAACTCTTCACCCCGGACGCACCGCAATAGCGGCGACTGCCGCCAGTCGTAAACAGGCGTCGTGGCTGCCGCGCCAAGCACGCGCGGTCTTTCAGAACCGCTCGGGCTCGCTTCCTGTTTCGGAAACAGGCTAGCGCACCCCGACGCTTTCATAGGCCTCGCGGATGCGCGCCTCGCCCCATCGCCGCACTGGCCCAGGTGCCGCGCCCGGGGCCGCTATGTCGATGCCCTCGCCTGCGCCGACCCGGCGCGTAACACCGCCGCCGGTGACGTCGACGGCCCCACGTTCGACGAAGACGGCGAAGGCTCCGCGGTTCGGTCCGGCAAAGAACTTGGTGCCGCGCACGCCGATCATGCCGAAGGCGGTGCGCAGGGCGAGATCCAGCTTCGGCGCTCCCTCCGGCCGATCGAAGATCATTCGGCCCGTGCCCAGCTCGATCGTGCCGCCCTGGCCGGCGATAAAACTGTCGACCAGCAGTTGGGTCTGGCTGCCGAGCAGAAGCTTGGTGTCGCTGCCCAGTGTCAGCGCGGCGAAGCTCTGCTCGCCGGTGATGATGAAATCGCGGTCCATGATGTCGGCGCCGGCACGGATCGGGGCGTTCGTGCCGCCGATCTTGCGGCTGACCATGCCGCGCACTTCATCGGCGGCACCGATGACGGCATTGGCCGCAGCGGTCCTGGAGGGGATCGACGCGAGCGCGAGGAGGCTTCCTGCGACGAACTCGCGACGGCCAACCGGCAGCCCGCCCCAACGGTCTCGTTCCTGCATCGCCAACCTCATTACCCGCCCGATCGTGACGGCCCTCACCTCGGAAACGGTTGGGCTGGTCGATTTCTTCGTTCGGCCGCAACCTTTCGAGAAAGGCAGCGGCCGATCATGCTGGTTAGGTCGGGATGCTCATGCGGCTCCACGGCGCACGATCAGAGGATCTCGCCGGCCTGCGGGCCCCAGGTATCGGTCATGGCAAAGCCGTTCGCCAGCGGGTCGGTCGGATCGAGCGCGACCTGGTGGAGGCCGAAGGTCCATCCGCGGCCGGTGATGGTCGGGATGATCGCCTTGCGGCCGGCGACTTCCGTCTCCGCCTGCAGGCCGACCTCGAATTCGGTGCCGATAATCGAGCGGGACTTGAAGGTGTCGCCGACCTTGACCTGGCCGCGGGCATGGAGCGTGGCGAGGTTGGCCGAGTTGCCCGTGCCGCAGGGCGAGCGGTCGACGCGGCCCGGCCACATGGTCGTGGCGGTGCGGATCGTGCCGTCTTCCTCGCGGTCGCGGAACATCACATAGGCGATGCCGTTGATCTCCGGAATTTCCGGATGGACGACGGGCATCGCCTTGTTGATCAGGTCCTTCAGCGCCATGCCGGCGTCGACCAGCTTGCGGGCATTGGCCTTTTCGATCTTCGTGCCGATCTGGTCGACATCGACCAGCGCGTAGAAGATGCCGCCATAGCTGATGTCGAAGCGCACGCGGCCCCAGTGGGGCGTGTCGATCTCGGCGTCGAGCTCGTGGGCGTAGCAGGGCACCATCGTCAGCTTCACCTTCTCGCAGCGGCCGTCGCGGCAGGTCGCCGTCGCCCTGACAAGACCAGCGGCCGTGTCGAGCGTGACGATCGTTTCCGGCTCCTTCATCTCGATGATGCCGCTTTCCAGCAGCGCCGTCGTGATGCAGATCGAGTTGGAGCCGGAGGAAGCGTGCGCCTGGTCGGCCTGCAGGATGATGAAGCCGGCATCGGCTTCCGGGCGCTTGGCCGGCAGCAGCAGATTGACCGAACCGGTCGCCGCCGCGCGCGGCTCGAGGCAAAGCCACCGCCGCAGGCTGTCATCGACCGTGTTGATGTAGTTCAGCTGCTCGGCGATCGTGTTGCCGGGGATCTTCGGCACGCCGCCGATCGCGACCTTGCCGATTTCACCTTCGCAATGAACGTCCAGCAGCTGGATCGTACGTTTCCATCTCATCGTTTCATACTCCACTCATGTGATTGGATGTCTGGCGCCGCTCGCTTTGCCTGTCCTTGCGGGCAAGCGATGCGAGCGTTGCAATGTCGTCGAGTGCGCGGCGCTGGCGAACGAGCGCCGCGACGGCTTCCGCCCTGTCGACCAGCGCGAAGCGCAGCGTCGCGCCGACCGGCGCCTGCGCCAGCCGCCACAGGTCGGCCTCGATGACATTGGCGATCTTCGGATAGCCGCCGCAGGTGTTGGCCTCGGCCAGCTGGATGATCGGCTGTCCCGACGGCGGCACCTGCACCGTGCCCGGCATGATGCCGTGCGAGAACAGCTCGAGCTTCCGGGTCAACGCAAGGTCGGGCCCGCTGAGGCGATAGCCCATGCGATTGGCCTCGTTGGTGACAATCCATGCGGTCGAAAAGAAGGTCTCGAGCGCCGTGTCGGTGAAGGCCAGGTACTCCGCCGACGGCAGGACACGCAGGACGACCGGGCTCTCGGTCGGCGCCCCGCCGTCGCGCAGGGTCGTCGGATCGATGCCGATGCCGCCCTCGGGAAGCGCGCCGCCGACCACGAGCGGCAGCCGGTCGCCGCGATTGAGGCCCCGCCCCTGCCAGCCGCCAAACCCGCTCTTCAGGTCGGTGGCGCGCGAACCGAGCACCTCCGGCACGTTTAGGCCGCCACCCATCGCGAGATAGGCGCGCGCGCCGGCACGCGGCAGGCCGAGCGTCAGCGTTTCGCCGGCCCGCGCCGTCTCCGCCCACCACGACGGCAGCGACCGGTCGCCAAGCGTCACCGGACAGTCCGCTCCCGTGAGGGCGAAGACGGTGTCGCGCAGAAAGCGCAGGCGGAAGGGAAAGAGCGAAACCTCAATGCCGGCCGCATTGGGCGGGTTGCCGATCAGAAGATTGGCGGCCGCCATTGCTGCCGTGTCCATCGCCCCGGACCAGCCGACGCCGACGTCGAGAAACCCGGAGCGGCCAAGGTCCTGGACGCTGTTGACCGCACCGGTCGAAAGGATTTCGATCACAGCTCGATCCTTTCTGCGCGGAAGCGGATCCGGTCTCCCGGTCGGAAGGCGGCCGGCGGATCGCGTGAAGGGTCGAACAGCGCCATCTCCGTCCGCCCGATGATGTGCCAGCCGGAGGGCGCCGTCACCGGCATGATGCCGGCCTGCGCACCGCCGATGATGACCGAGCCGATCTCCACCTTCATGCGCGGCACCGCGCGCCGCGGCATGGCAAGGCTCGGATCGAGCCCGGACAGGTAGACGAAGCCCGGCATGGCGCCGACGGCGGCGACGGAATAGTGGGCCTGCGCGTGCCGCCGCACGACGTCCGCCGGCGTCAGGCCGCAATGCTGCGCCAGGGCGGCAAGGTCCTCGCCCGCGGCACCGCCATAGGCAACCGGCACCTCGATCTCGCGCCCGGCGACGGCGTCGGGGACGATGTTGTGCCAGGCCGCATCAAGCTTGCGCTCCAGCCTCTCCGGCGCGATCGCGACCGGATCGAACACGACCATCAGGTTGTTCATGCCCGGCACGGTCTCGCGAACACCGTCCAGCCGGCGCAGCGCCCTGGCCACCGCCCAGATCCGCTCCTGCGTTGCCGGCGAAAAGACCGTGTTCGCGGCATCGAGCAGAACGGCGCCCGCCCCCTCCATACTGATTACCGGATTTTCGCTTTTGTCGATCAAACGGGGGATCCAATCCGAACGGCGTTGCAGGATTGACGATGACGGCCCTGATATATCAGGTCGGATCGCAATCCAACTGCTTTCATCATGCGTCGGCGAGCGCATCGCATCAACTGCGCTTTGGGCGGGACAGACGGACGAAATCGTCCTAGAAGCAAGTTGGAACGGGAGGAGACGAAAATGACCGACAAGCCCTTGAGCGTCGATCTCAATTCGGACATGGCGGAAGGTTTTGGCGCCTATCGCATGGGAGACGACGACGCCATCCTGCGCGTCGTGACGTCCGCCAACATCGCCTGCGGTTTCCACGGCGGCGACCCGGAAATCATGGCGACCACCTTCGGCCTTGCGCGCGAGCGGGGCGTCGCCGTCGGCGCGCATCCCGGCTTTCCGGACCTTTGGGGCTTCGGCCGGCGCAACATTCCCTTCTCCGCCGGCGAGATCGAACGGCTCGTCGCCTACCAGATCGGCGCGGCCCAGGCGCTTTCGAGCTACGCCGGCCATCCGATCACCCACGTCAAAGCCCATGGCGCGCTCGGCAACCTCACCCAGCAGGACGCCGAGGTCGCGATGGCGGTCAACCGGGCGATCAAGGCCGTCGATCCGAAACTCGTCTGCCTCGTGATCGCGCTCGGACATCAGCAGCGGCAGGCGAACGAGATGGGGCTCGCCACCGCCTCGGAGATCTTTGCCGACAGGGCCTATACCGAGGAGGGCCATCTCGTCCACCGCAGCCAGCCGGGCGCCGTCATCCATGACGCAGCCGAAGCGGCCGCCCGCGTCGTGCGCATGGTGCGTGCCGGCGCGATCGAGACCGTGACCGGCAAGTGGATCGAGACGCCGATCGATTCCATCTGCGTCCACAGCGACACGCCGGCCGCCGTGACGATCGCCCGCACCGTCCGCGATGCGCTCGAGGCGGACGGCATCACCGTGCGCAATTTCCTTTAAGTAGGCGGAGTCGGGGATGGATCTCGAAGTCATCGAACGGCTGATGCAGATGCTGTCGAACTCGGATGTCGAGGAGATGGAGGTGACGGAGGGCAACCTGCGCATCCGGCTCGCGAAGGGCGCGACTGCGCGTAGCAACACTACGCCAGTGGCGAGCAGCCACAACGCATATTCCGCGATCCAGACGGCTGATGCAGCTGAAGCTGCCATCGACAGCAACGTGCACACGATCGTGGCCGGCCTCCCGGGCACCTTTTATCGCGCTCCCGCGCCCGGCACAGCACCGTTCATCAATGCGGGCGACGAGATCCGCGACGGCCAGCAGCTCGCGATCGTCGAGGCCATGAAGATGATGAACCCGGTGGAGGCCGACTGCGACGGCACCGTGCTGGAGATCCTCCTCGACGATGCCGCAGCCGTGCAGGCCGGAACCCCGCTGTTTCGCATCCGCAAGCTGGCCGGCTGACCATGCCCCGCCAATCCACTCGCCCTGATCCCGATTGGATGACGCCATGACCCGGCGTTTCGGTACCGTGCTCATCGCCAACCGGGGCGAAATCGCGCTTCGCATCCTGCGCGCCTGCCGGGAACTCGGCCTCGCCACCGTCGCCGTGCATTCGGAGGCCGACCGTAACCTGCGGCATGTCGAACTCGCCGACCGCTCGATCTGCATCGGCCCCGCGCCCTCGGGCGCAAGTTATCTGGATGCGCACGCGCTGCTGCTCGCCGCCCGCCATGCGGGCGCCGATGCCATCCATCCCGGCTACGGCTTCCTCGCCGAGAACGCGACGTTTGCGCGAATGGTGGAAGATGCCGGCCTCGTCTTCGTCGGTCCGCCGTCGCAGGCGATTGCGCTGATGGGCGACAAGGTCTCGGCGAAGGCGGCGATGCGCGCAGCCAGCGTGCCCTGTGTACCCGGATCAGACGGCGCCCTGCCCGACGACCCGGCCGAAATCCAGGCGCTCGCCGCGGCCACCGGCTATCCGCTGATCGTCAAGGCCGCGGGCGGCGGCGGCGGTCGCGGCATGCGCGTCGTGCGCCGTCCGGAAGATCTTGCGAACGCCGTCGCCGTGACCCGCGAGGAGGCCGGCCGCGCCTTCGGCAACCCGGCGCTCTATCTCGAGCGCTTCCTGGAGCACCCGCGCCACGTGGAGATCCAGGTCCTGGCTGACGCCCACGGCAACGCGGTCTATCTCGGCGAGCGCGACTGCTCGGCCCAGCGCCGACACCAGAAGGTCATCGAGGAGGCACCGGCGCCGGGCATCGACCGGAGCCTGATCGAGGCGATCGGCCGGCGCTGCGCAGAAGCCAGCCTTGCGATCGGCTACCGCGGCGCCGGCACCTTCGAATTTCTCTACCAGGACGGCGAGTTCTTCTTCATCGAGATGAACACCCGCGTCCAGGTGGAGCACCCGGTTACCGAAATGGTCACGGGCATCGACATCGTCGAAGCGCAGCTGCGCATCGCGCAGGGCGAAGCGCTCGGATTTCGGCAGGACGATGTGCGCCTGTCGGGCCACGCGGTCGAATGCCGCGTCAACGCCGAAGACCCGTTCCGCTTCACGCCTTCACCCGGCCGGATCGAACGCTTCGTCGCACCGGGCGGCTTCGGCATCCGCGTCGAAACCCACCTCTATGCCGGCTACGAGGTGCCGCCGCACTACGATTCGCTGGTCGCCAAGATCATCGCCCATGGCGCAACGCGCGAGGAGGCGCTGGTGCGCATGCGGCGGGCGCTCGCGGAAACGACGATCGAGGGCATCCGCACCAACATCCCGCTGCACCTGAAACTGCTCGAGGAGCCTGGCTTTGTCGCCGGCGGCTTCGACATCCACCACCTGGAACGGCTGCTCGAAGGTGGCGCCCTCGGAGGCACGCCGCAATGACCGACGATTTCGCCAGCCGGCTGGAAGAGCTGATGACGCGCTACGGCATCGCCGAGCTCGACATCGAGGAAGGCGGCCTGCGGCTGTGCCTGCGCCATCGCGCCCCCCGTTTTCAGGCGCCGGGTGAGACGGCAGACGCGGGCGCAAAAGCGGCCGCGATCTTTCGCTCGACCGCTTTCGGCACGCTGCACCTGTCGCATCCCGGAAGCGCCGCCGCCCCGCGGGCGCTGCCCCGGACGGTCCGGCGCGGCGAGATCATCGCCTATGTCTCGATCAGTTCGCTGCTGCGCCCGATCCTCGCCCCGCGCGATGCCCTGCTCGTGACGCTGTTGCAGGCGGACGGTGCGGAGATCGGCTATGGCGATCCGCTGTTCAGCGCGGTCTAGGATCGCGATGCGGCGTCCCGATAGGCGCGCCCTGCCCCTCGCCTCGGCACATCGCCGCCGGAGACGTTTCACCCGCCAGCCTCTCGTTTCGGGCCGTTTCCATGACGACGGCTCGTAATTCTCCGCGTCCGGACGTCGGAACCCTATCCACCGGCAGGCGTTTGGCCCTGGTGAAGGGACCGACAGACCCCGTTCGAAGGAGATGATTATGTACAGGATACTCATGGCTGGAGTTGCGCTTGCGTTGGCGGGCGCGACGACCGTCCACGCTGAAGAAAAGAAGAACAACCCCGGGCTCGGCGCCGCCACCGGCGGGGCGGCAGGTGCCTTGACCGGCGCGCTGGTTGGCGGGCCCGTCGGCGCGGCGATCGGCGGCGTGGCCGGCGCGACCCTTGGCGCGGCCGCTTCCGTTCCACCGGCCGCACGCACTTACGTGGTGGAGCACCCGGTCGAACCGGTCGTGCTCGAAGGGCCGGTCACGGCTGAAACCCGCCTTCGGGAAGACGTCGTGCTGACGCCCATCCCCGACCATCCGGACCTCGCCTACGTTTACGTCGATAACCGCCCGGTGATCGTACGAACCCGGGACCGGCGGGTCGTCTATGCGCAGGACGTGCAGACGACGGGCAGCATCGCCCGGGGAGTGCCGCCAGCGACAATCACCTATATCGAGCGCCATCCAGTCGGCCCGGTTGTGCTTGAGGGGCCTGTCGAGACGGGAACCGTCATTCCCGACAACGTCGACCTCGTCGCCGTGCCGGACAGCCCGGACTACAGCTACATCTATGTGGATCAGCGCCCGGTCCTGATCGAGCGCAACACCCGGAAAGTCGTCTGGGTGCGCTGATCGCCCCCATGCGTCGGCGGCCCGCTCCCCGTGTGGCGGGCCGCGCCTGCATGCCTGATTTTGGGGAAACTGACGACGCCGCGCTTCAGGCCTGTCCTGCCTCACCGCTTCCACGCTGCAGCGCCTCGATGACCTCCCCGTCGGAGACCTGCGCAAAGTCGAGGTAGTGCAGCCCCACGGCGCGAAAGTCGCGCGGTTGCTTCAGGCAGACGACACGGTCGACCGACGGCGTCAGGAGCTCGATCGCCTCGGGCGGAGCCACGGGAATGGCCAGCGTGACCGAGCGGACGCCCTGCAGACGGAGCGCTTTCAGTCCGGCGGCCAGCGTGGCCCCGGTCGCCACGCCGTCATCCGCGACGATCACGTCGCGCCCCTCCAACGTCACTGCCGCTTTGCCGCCGAGATAGGCTTTTCGCTGCCGGTCGATCTCGGCGATCTGCCTTGCGACCTCGGCCTCGATATAGGCCCGGGTCGCCCCGCTCGCGCCGACAAGATCGCTGTTGAACACCGTCTCGGGCGCCCCGCAGTGGGCAACTGCGCCGATCGCCACTTCCCGGTTCCACGGGGCACCGATCTTGCGCACGAAGAGGAGGTCGAGTTCGGCCCCGAGCCGGGCGGCGATCTCCGCTCCGACTGCGACGCCGCCGCGCGGAATGGCGAGCACCACCGGCCGCTCGAAGGCTTCGCGCGACAGCAACTCCGCCAGGCTCCGGCCCGCATCGGCTCGATCGACAAACTGATGGAATCCGGACATTCCGGCCCCCACAGAGAGGAAGAGAAACTCACTGGAGTTCAGGAGGTCATCATATCAAATTCGTTAATGTCTTGACGATACTGAAATAGACAGAAGAGCAGCCTCCGCAGGGTCTGGAGCTGTTCCCGGATGCCGGTCGGCATTTGCATTTCTCCATGACGGAGCCACTCCCATTTTGATTGCGTCTGGTCGCCGCGAAACACCGGCGAATGTCTCAACTCGTGAGGATCACATGTTCAACATACAGGCCAAGTCGCTTGCGACGAAGCTGATCGCAGTAACCGGGAGCACCATCGCCATCGTTATGCTGGCGTCGAATTTCGTCCTGATTTCCCAGTCCGAGGACCGGGTGGAAAGGCTGATCCTGAACGAGGCAAACAGCGAGGCACGCGCGATCGCCGCAGACATCGCCGGAGCGGTGGGGGAACTGGCCGGGGCAGCTCGCTCGACAATGGGCATCATCGGCACGGGCCACGAAGCCGGACGGCTCGATCGCAAAAGCGTCATTGATCTCCTGAAGGTCAATGTGGAGCGCAACGACTTTGCCTTTGGCAGCTGGTTCGCCGCGGAGAAAGACATCTTCGACGGCAAGGCAGCCGAATTTGTCGGGAACACCGAGTTCGGTGGCGCCAAGGATGGCACCTTCAATCCCTACTGGACCAAACGCGCGGACGGCATCACCTTCTCCACGTTCGAGTCCGAGTATGACTCCGAATTCTATCAGCTCGCGGCAAGGAGCGGTAAGGGCGCCATGACCGCACCCTACCTGGAAACAGGGACGGGGCAGGCCATTTCCATCGCCTCGATCGCCTATCCGGTCATGTCGAACGGCAAACTGATCGGCGTCGGCGGGATCGATGTCAGGCTTACGACGCTTGCCGAACGCGTCTCCCAGCTCAAGCCCTTCGGCTCGGGCCGCGTTCTGGTCTTGACCCAATCCGGCAAATGGCTGGTTGCCCCGCAACCGGACCTGCTGATGAAAGACTATGAGGGAACCGGCAGCGAGGTCATCAAGGACGCGCTCGCGTCACAGAAGATCGGCCTCATCTCTGACCTCCAGTTCGACAATGGCGCGTCGTTCGACCGGGTCGTCTATCCGGTCGCGCTGCCGGACGTGAATGCAACCTGGGTCGTCCTGGTCGACATCCCGCACACGGTGATCAACGCCCCCGTCAAGGATCAGACCTTCATGATGGTGATCGGCGGCCTGATCGTGCTCGGCGCCGTGCTGGTCGGCCTTTGGGTCGCGGTCCGCCGGTACGTGCAGAAGCCGCTCGCTGGCCTCGTCAGCGATGTCGAGATCCTGAGCCAGGGCGACTACGCCCATCCGGTTTCCGGACAGGAGCGCAGCGACGAAACCGGTGCCGTAGCCAAGGCGCTGGAAGGGTTCCGCCACCAGCTCGCCGACGCCAGGCGCCTGGAGGCCGAAGCCGAGAGCCATCGCCAGATGAGCGAAACCGAGCGCAATCGCTCGGAGGCCGAGCGGCAGGCGGCAAGCACCGTGCAGCGCGACATCGTTGCGCGTCTTGCCGACGGCCTTGCCCGGCTTTCCGCCGGCGAGCTTTGCTATCGCCTAGATGGCGAGTTCCCCGGCGAGTACGCCAAGATCAAGACCGACTTCAACTCCGCCATGGCGAGCCTCGAAGAGACGATCCAGACGGTCAATGCATCGGTCGCCAACATCGGCAACGGCACCAACGAGATCTCCAATGGCGCTGCCGACCTGTCGCACCGGACCGAACAGCAGGCCGCAAGCCTGGAGGAAACTGCAGCCGCCCTCGACGAGCTGACCTCGCAGGTCAATTCGAGCGCCGACAATGCCCGCATCGCCGCGCAGTCGGTCGCCATCGCCAGCGACGATGCCGGCAAGTCGGGCGAGGTCGTGCAGAAGGCGATCGCCGCCATGAAGGGCATCGAGAAGTCGTCTGCCGAAATCTCCAACATCATCGGCGTCATCGACGAGATCGCCTTCCAGACCAACCTCCTGGCGCTCAACGCAGGCGTCGAGGCCGCGCGTGCCGGCGAGGCTGGCAAGGGCTTTGCCGTCGTCGCCCAGGAGGTGCGCGAGCTCGCCCAGCGCTCCGCCAATGCCGCCAAGGAGATCAAGAACCTCATCAACGCCTCGGAAACGCAGGTGCGCGAGGGCGTCAGCCTCGTCGGCAATGCCGGCGACGCGCTGCACAAGATCGCCGACCAGGTCATGCAGATCAACGAGCTGATCCGTCAGATCTCCTCCTCGGCGTCCGAACAGGCCGTCGGCCTGAAGGAGATCAATTCGGCGGTGAACCAGATGGACCAGGTGACCCAGCAGAACGCGGCGATGGTGGAGGAAACCACCGCCGCCAGCGTTGCGCTGAACGAGGAGGCCAAGACGCTGCAGTCGCTCGTCGCCCGCTTCCGCACCGAGCGCGGCCAGCCGGTCGTGGCGCGGCAGCCGCAGCGTCCGGTCCAGGCCGCCGCACAGCCGACGGCGCCGGTCCGCCGCCCTGCCCCCGCCCGCGCGATTCTGCAGGTCTCCGGGAATACGGCGCTCGCCCGGGACGATTGGGAAGAGTTCTGATCCGAACGGCATGACACAAACAGGAACGGCGCCCTCGCGGCGCCGTTTCCATTTTCAGTTCGTGCTGATGTCGTTCGGCAGAAGCCTCTTCCGCAACCGCCTCACAGTCGCGCGACGCGCTCCGTCAGAAGTTCGAAGAACCCGTGCGCGTCGACGTCGCGCATGACCCGGGCGTTGGGCTTGCGGTCGGTGACCTGCCACCAGTCGACAACGGTCATGCCGGCGGTCAACTCCGAAGCGGTCTCGATCTCGACGTTGCAGACCCGACCGTCGAACAGATCGGGACGCAGCAAATAGGCGATCACGGTCGGATCGTGCAGCGGCCCGCCGTCGGAGCCGTACTTCTCGACGTCGAAGCGCTCGAAGAACTCCAGCATCTCCACCAGCGCGATCGCCGGCCGCGACCCGATGGCGCGGATCTTCTCGACCCGGGTGTTGAGCGTCAGCACCTTGTGCGTCACGTCGAGCGGCATCATCACGATCGGGACACCGGCGCGAAACACCATCGCGGCGGCCTCCGGATCGACATAGATGTTGAATTCCGCCGCCGGCGTGATGTTGCCGCCCTCGAAGAAGCCGCCGCCCATCATGACGATCTCGGCAAGCCTACCGGCAATGTCCGGCGCCTTCTGCAGCGCCAGCGCGACGTTCGTCAGCGGCCCGAGCGTGCACAGGGTGATCGTGCCCGCCGGCTCGCTCCGCAGCGTCTCGACGATGTAGTCGACCGCATGCGTGGCCTGCAAGGCCATGGTGGGCTCGTCGAGATCGGGCCCGTCGAGGCCGGTCTTGCCGTGCACGTGCTCGGCGGTAACGAGCGGGCGGCTGAGCGGTGCATCGGCACCGGCAAAGACCTTGACGTCGGTGCGGCCGCACAGCTCGCAGAGGATGCGCGCGTTGCGCGCCGTCAACGACAGCGGCACGTTGCCGGCGACGGTGGTGATGCCGAGAACGTCCAGTTCCTCGGGGCTGCCGAGCGCCAGCATGATGGCCGCCGCATCGTCCTGACCCGGGTCGGTGTCTATGATTATCTTTCTTCGTTGCGACATGGGTCTTCACTTTCTCGAATCATCTGCAGCGCCGTCCTCCCGGCAAGCGGCCGACTATATTTGCCGGAGGCCGCGTGGCAAGCGTCTTGCGCCCCCGTCGGACAATACCCATATTGCGCTCATGCGGGATGCTGAAATTCGGGTCCCGCAACGGTCGCTTGAAAGCAAGGACTAACAAAATGACGCGCATACAACCCTTTGCCAGCCCGCTCCTTCTCGGGTTCGACGCGATGGAGAAAACGCTCGAACGGATCGCCAAGGGCAACGATGGCTACCCGCCATACAACATCGAACGGATTCGCTCCGATACCGCGTCCGGCGAGCCTGAGCGGCTTCGCATCACGCTGGCGGTCGCCGGCTTTGCCGAGGACGAACTCGAGGTGACGACGGAAGAGAACCAGCTGGTCGTCCGCGGCCGGCAGGCCGACACGAGCGAGCGCGACTTCCTCTATCGCGGCATTGCCTCCCGGCAGTTCCAACGCATGTTCGTCCTTGCCGACGGAATGCGGGTGCTCGGTGCCGAGTTGCGCAACGGCCTCCTCTCGATCGACCTCGTGCGCCCCGAACCGGAGCGTTTGGTAAAGAAAATTAACATTTCCGTACCAGACTAGGCCAAAGCGATCATTGCAGCGGCGACCACCGCGAAATGCTCACGGATAGTCTGATCTAAACCGGACGCACCGACGGGTCATGACGACAGCGGGCATCCGGGCAGGCCGGTAGTCAATCCGGCGAATTGCCAGGAGGCAACCATGGGACTGAAGACAATTACGCCTCAATTCACACAGGCCGACCTTGCACATCTGGGCGCGGGCGAAATCGGTTATATCCGCAAGATGCGGGCCGACGAAGTGTCGCGCTGCTTCCCCGAAGCGCCGGACATCGATCCGAGCCTCGACCTGTGGGCGCTGTTTGGCGCCGACGGCACGCCGATCCTTCTGACCGACAATCGCTCCAGCACCTTCTACAAGGCGGCGGAAGACGAGTTGCGCACGGTCAGCCTGCACTGACCCGCGGCCGTCTTTCAGGCGCGCTTGCCGGGCATCCTTTCGGCTTTCACCCATTTTCGTCCCGGAGCCGGTTTCCGGTTTCGGGAGAAACGCTTCTCGAACGCCGCCGGGATCAGACCCGCCGGAAGGTGAGATAGGCGGAGCTCCGGCCCTCCCGCCGCGCCTTGGCCTCGTAGCGCGTTCCGGGCCAGCCGGCAAACGGCGTCAGCCAGTCGGCGGCATCGCCGGCCGTCCAGTCGAAGGCCGGATGTGCGCCGCAATGCAGGAGCGTCCAGTTGACATAGGTGTCGATGTCGGAGGCGAAGCAGAACTGCCCGCCGGGCTTGAGCACGCGGGCGAACCGGTCGAGATTGACCGCCGAGACGAACCGGCGCTTCCAGTGCTTCCGTTTCGGCCACGGGTCAGGATAGAGCAGGTCGATCTGGTCGATCGAGGCTGCCGGCAGCCAATCCAGCACCTCGGTTGCGTCATCATCATACAGGCGAATATTGCGCGCGCCGGTCTCAACGATCCGGCCGACCAGCTTTGCCATGGAATTGACGAAGGGCTCCACGCCGATGAAGCCGGTATCCGGCTGCTCCAGCGCGCGGTGCATCAGGTGCTCGCCGCCGCCGAAGCCGATTTCCACCCGCAGGCGGGCGGGCGTGAAGGTGAACAGGTCCTCGATCCGGTCCGGAGCCGGTCGTGACAGGTCGAGCGCCAGCGTCGGCAGCACCTCATCCATCTGCCGCGCCTGCCGTTCGCGGAGCGGTTTGCCCTTGCGGCGTCCGAAGAAGGCTTCCGTGGCGCGGCTCGGGTGCTGCTGTTCTGTCATCGGCTGGTCTCTCACGATAAAAGCGGGTGTCTGCCTGAAGCCGGCCCCGAAAGGGGAACCGGTTCCTCAGGCAGACGCCCGCTTTACAATCTTCCGACGCCTCCGCAAAGGCCGATCAGGCCGCCTTGAGCGTCTCCGCCCGAACCGCTTCCTTCAGCGGCTTGACCAGGTCCAGCTTCTCCCAGGAGAACGACCCGTCGCGGCCGGCCTTGCGGCCGAAGTGACCGTAGGCAGCGGTCTTGGCGTAAATCGGCCGGTTCAGGTCGAGGTGCCGGCGGATGCCGGAGGGCGACAGGTCCATCACCTGGCGGATCGCGGCCTCCACTTGATCCTCGGTCACCTTGCCGGTGCCGTGCAGGTCGACATAGACCGACAGCGGCTGGGCGACGCCGATCGCATAGGACAGCTGAATCGTGCAGCGATCGGAGAGCCCGGCCGCAACGACGTTCTTGGCCAGGTAGCGCGCCGCATAGGCCGCCGAGCGGTCAACCTTGGTCGTGTCCTTGCCGGAGAACGCGCCGCCGCCGTGCGGCGCGGCACCGCCATAGGTATCGACAATGATCTTGCGGCCGGTCAGGCCGGCGTCGCCGTCCGGCCCGCCGATGACGAACTTGCCGGTGGGGTTGATGTACCAGATGCAATCGTCGGCGATCTTGATGTCGTGCAGAGCCTCGCGGATGTACGGCTCGACCACCTTGCGGACCTTGGCCGAATCCCAGCTGTCGTCGAGGTGCTGGGTCGACAGCACGATCGAAGTGACTTCCGACGGCTTGCCGTCGACGTACTTCACCGTCACCTGGCTCTTGGCGTCGGGACCTAGCTTGGCCACGTCGCCGTCGCCCTTCTTGCGGGCGTCGGCCAGAAGCTGGAGGATCCGGTGGGAGTAGTAGATCGGCGCCGGCATCAGCTCCTCGGTTTCGCGGCAGGCATAGCCGAACATGATGCCCTGGTCGCCGGCGCCCTCGTCGCCCTGCTGGTCGGCGGCATTGTCGACGCCCTGGGCGATATCGGCCGACTGCGCGTGAAGCAGCACGTCGATCTTGGCGTTCTTCCAATGGAAGCCGCTCTGCTCATAGCCGATGTCGCGGATCGCCTTGCGCGCAGCCGCCTTGAATTTCACGGGGTTGATGACGTCGTTGCCGTGCTTGTCCTTCTTCATCAGGCTCGGCGGCAGCCGCACCTCGCCCGCAATGACGACGCGGTTGGTCGTCGCAAGCGTCTCGCAGGCAATGCGAACGATCCAGGGGTCGAATTTCGTCTTGTTCGCTTCGCGGTAGACCAGGTCGACGATTTCATCGGAGATCCGATCACAGACCTTGTCGGGATGCCCCTCGGCCACGGACTCGCTGGTGAAAAGATAATTGCTGCGCATACGGGAGTTCCCTCAATGAAGACGCACCCGTCTTAGTCATTTCGGGCTCGAAAAACAAGCGCAGAACGACATAAACATATCTTTATGTCCAACTATTTCACCGCAGTCGCCACAAAAAGATAACGGCCCCCAAGGGAGCCGTTTTCCTGCGCACAAATTGTCCAGGCACGCGAGCGGCTATTCGACTTCCGCCTCGGCCGCGAGTGCCTTCACGAGGTCCACGAGTTTGCGTCGCACCTTGGGATCGGCGATCTTGACGAAAGCGCGGTTCAGTTGCAGCCCCTCCGAGGAGGAAAGGAAATCAACCACATAATTCGAACTGGAGGCCTCGGCCATGCCGGGTTGATTGCCCGAGCCGTCGCCCGGGGCATCTTCGAAGAAGAAGGAAACCGGCACGTTGAGTATGCTGGAAATGTTCTGCAACCGGCTCGCGCCGACTCGATTCGTGCCCTTTTCGTATTTCTGGATTTGCTGGAAAGTGATTCCCAGGTTTTCGCCCAGTTTTTCCTGACTCATGCCAAGCATGGTGCGGCGAAGGCGGATCCGGCTACCGACATGAATGTCGATCGGGTTCGGCTTCTTCTTGTTTTCCATCTTTGCTGTTTCCTAACGCGCGAAATGGCCTGTCATCCGGCATCGACCATTGGGCCTTACGTCACGTTGTACCCGAAAATTTTCCGGACTTGATATACGAATATGATGCCGGTCGCTGTCACTATGCAATTTTAGGGGTTTTTGGTCAATTCGCTCGCCTGATAAAACCATTGCGAGAAATCACCGCAGCTCCGAAAAAGATTGCAACTAGAGACCAAAACCAGAGGTTTTGTGACACAATATCAGGAAAAGCGGCGACTTTTCCCGGTATGGCTGCATCGATGAATCCACCCATATCATAAGGAAGCCCTAATGCAACCTCTCCGTTGGAATCGACGACTGCCGAGATCCCGTTATTGGCGGCGCGCACGAGCGGCAGACCCGTCTCGACCGCACGCACCCGGGCCTGATGGAAGTGCTGGTAGGGTCCGGGCGTGTTGCCGAACCAGGCATCATTGGTGACATTGAGCAGGGCGTCGGTCGCATAGGCCGCTTGCTCGATCTCGCCGGGGAATATCGCCTCGTAGCAGATGAGCGGGTAGAACGATCGTCCCATAGGCAGCGTCAGCACCTGATGGGCGCGTGCGCCGGAAAAACCGCCCGAGACGGCGGCAACGGCATTGATCCCCCATGAATTGAACGCCTCCTCGAACGGCATGTATTCGCCGAAGGGAACGAGATGCACCTTGTCGGCCGCGCCGAGGATCTGCCCCTTTCCGTCGATCGCATAGATCGAGTTGTAGTAGCGCGGCGGCTTGCCGGCGCCCCCCTCCTCCGTGCGCACCGCCCCGGCGATCAGCACCTGATCGTCATCGAGGACATCGGCGATCCTTGCCAGCGCATCGGGACTGTCGGTCAGGATGAAGGGGATCGAGGTTTCCGGCCACACGACGATGTCCGGACGTTTTTCGCCGGAGGGCGGCGCGGCGGTCAGCGCCAGGTGCTTCTCGAACACCGCGGCCCGCTGCCCGTCGTCAAGCTTGAGCGACTGGTCGATCACCGGCTGCACCAGCCGGATGGTCACATCCGTATCGGCCGGCTCGGGCTTCAGGCGCAGCGCGTAGAAACCGTATCCCGCCTGCAGCGCCAGCAGCAGGACCGCGAGCGAAAAACCCAGCCGCTTGCCGCGACCGGTCCACAGTAGCGCAGGTGCAGCGAAGACGAAAACCGCCAGGACGTTCATGCCGGCTATGCCGACAATGCGCGCCGGCTGCATCATCAGTGTCACCGGCATTGCGCCGTAACCGACCGCATTCCAGGGAAAGCCGGTGAACAGCCAGGAGCGCAACCACTCGGCAAGCCCGAAGGCGGCGGCGAGCGCAAGGATGCGGCCCAGGCCGTCGGACCAGAAGAGCCGCGCCAGCGCGGTCGCAACGCCGTAGAAGAAGGCCAGGAATGCCGGCAGGCCCAGCACCGCCAGCGGCAGCGCCCAGGCAAACTCATCCGCCTCGACCAGAAGCGCATTGCCGAGCCACCAGAGCCCACCGAGGAAATAGCCGAACCCGAAACACCAGCCGATGCGGAAGGCCGGGGCCAGCCGGCGCAGCAGGCCGGCGTCCGGATCACCGCTCGCCCCGTCGATCAGCCAGACCAGCACCGAAAACGAGACGAACAGGGCGGCAAAGAAGCCAACCGGCTGCAGCGCCAGCACCCCGACCAGGCCCGCCAGGAATGCCACCGTTGCCCGCGCCCAGCCGGACATCAGCATGACCTTGCCTGCCAGTCGCTCCATACCGTCCCCTCAAGCCTCGCGCGAATCAGCGCGCCAAGTCTTTCAAAAAACGGCGCCCTTGTCGCGCACCGCTAGAGGCCGTGAAGGTGGCAAAAGAGCGGCGGCGAAGGCGCGGGAGCATCCCTGACGGAATCAGTTCAGCACAATCGCGCCGGGGTCAGGCGCTGTTCTGGGTCTTGTCGCCTTCGACAGGGGCGGTCTCGGGCCGGGGGATTGCATTCTCGCTCTCCGGTTTCGCCAGCCGGCGGCGCTGGGCGGGCGGACGCTTGCGGGTGATCCGCACGCGCTTGACCCGGCGCGGATCGGCGTCGAGCACGTGGAACTCGAAGCCGGGCAAGGCCTGCACGACCTGGCCGCGCACCGGGATGCGACCGAGCGAGTTGAAGATCAGGCCGCCGAGCGTGTCGGCGTCTTCAAGCTGCTCGCGAATGTCGAAATCGCTGCCGATCGTCTCGGCGAGTTCCTCGAGCTCGGCCCGCGCATCGGCGATGAAGACGTCGTCGGAGACCGGTGTGATCATCGCCTGATCGTCGTCGTGCTCGTCCTCGATGTTGCCGACGACCATCTCGACGATGTCCTCCAGCGACGCAAGACCGTCGGTTCCGCCATATTCGTCGATGACCAGCGCCATCTGCGTGCGGGCGGCCTGCATCCGCCCCATCAGGTCGGACGCCAGCATCGAGGGCGGCACGAACAGCACCGGGCGGATGATGCCCGCCTCCAGCACCGTCTTGTTCAGGTCGATGCGGGCGAGATCGAACTGCGCCTTCGGCGCCTTGACCGGCTTTTCACCGGCGGCAGCGAGCGCAACCGGCGCGGCGGCGCCGTTCTTCGCGCCCGTGCGCCGCTTGTTGCGCGCCTGCTTCGTCACATAGGCGAGCAGATCGCGGATGTGGACCATGCCACGCGGATCGTCGAGGCTGTCGCAGTAAACGGGCATGCGCGAATGGCCCGATTCCTCGAAGATCACCATCAGTTCGCCGATGGTGACGTCCTGCTCGACCGCCTCAATGTCGGCGCGCGGCACCATCACGTCTTCGACGCGGACCTCGCGGAAGCGCAGGATGTTGTGCAGCATCGCCCGCTCTTCGGGCGAAAAGGCCGCGTCGTCGGCCGGGTCCGAGGTCTTCAACGCCTCGGCCAGGTCATGGCGCAGCGTCGAAGCGTCCTGGTTGCGGAAGAAGCGCGTGGCGCGCGCCCAGAAGGATCGTGCCGGTCTCGCCTGAGGTTCCGGCCTGGGCGTACTGCCCCCGTCGTCCTGCTCTGAGGCCCCGGCCTCGCCGTTTTCAGCCGAAAGCGGCTGTGATTTTAAATCGCTCATCGTTCCAAACTATTGAACCGGGTCGTCCCCGTAGGGGTCAGATAGGCCAAGCTCGCCCAAAATGCGAGTCTCCAGCCCTTCCATTTCTTCGGCCTCGTCGGTTTCCATGTGATCATAACCGAAGAGGTGCAGAAATCCATGCACCAGAAGATGCGTCAGATGCTCGTCGAACGGCTTGCCCAGCTCGCCGGCCTCCCGCTGCAAGGTCTCGTGCGCCAGGATGATGTCGCCCAGCATCGGGCCGGGCATGTCGCCGGGCGCCAGCGGAAAGGCCGGGAAGGACAGGACGTTCGTCGGCTTGTCCTGCCCCCGCCATTCGGCGTTGATCGCGCGGATCGAAGCGTCGTCGGTGAAAAGCAGCGACAGTTCGGGCGGCCGTTTCGGGAAGGGCTGTCCCTCCTGCCTGGCCAAATGGCCGGCCGCCGCACCGATCACCCGCGCGCTCTGGGCAAGAAGCGCCGCCTCGTCGGGCCAGGCACCCCCTTCGATGCTGATCTGGATGTCGATCTCGCTCATGGGACAGGGGACCGCCTCAGCGGTCCATCAGCTCGCTTTCGTCCTGGACGGCGCTCTGGGATTCGTAGGCCCGGACGATGCGCGCCACCATCGGATGGCGAACGACGTCGGCGTCCCTGAAGCGCACCACCGACACCCCTTCGACCCCTTGCAGAATGTGCAGCGCCTCCACCAGGCCGGACTTCATCCCGCGCGGCAGGTCGATCTGGCTGGGGTCGCCGGTGACGATCATGCGCCCGTTCTCGCCGAGGCGGGTGAGGAACATCTTCATCTGCATGGACGTGGTGTTCTGCGCCTCGTCCAGGATCACCGCCGCGTTGGCGAGCGTGCGGCCGCGCATGAACGCCAGCGGTGCGATCTCGATGACGCCGGCGGCGATCGCCCGCTCGACCTTGTCGCCGGGCATCATGTCGTAAAGCGCGTCGTAGAGCGGGCGAAGATAGGGATCGACCTTCTCCTTCATGTCGCCCGGCAGGAAGCCGAGCCGCTCGCCGGCCTCCACGGCCGGACGCGACAGGATGATCCGGTCGACGGCGCCGCGTTCGAGAAGCTGGGCGGCATAGGCGACCGCGAGATAGGTCTTGCCGGTGCCGGCCGGCCCGACGCCGAAGACGAGCTCGGACCGCTCCAGCGCGCGGATATAGGCATCCTGCATCGGCGTGCGCGCCGCAATCGTCTTCTTGCGGGTGGAAATCTGCGTCATCGTCAGCTTGGCCTTGCGCTCCATGGTCGGCAAGGACAGCTGGTCGTCGGCGGCGACCGCCATGCGGATCGCGCCCTCGACGTCGGACAGCTCCACCGACCCGCCGCTCTGCAGCCGGCCGTAGAGATAGTCGAGCGCGCGGCGGGCCTGGTTGGTCGCCACCACGTCACCGGAAATGACCACGGAGTTGCCGCGGGCGCGGGCGTCGATCTGCAGCCGCTCTTCCAAGAGCTTCAGATTCTGGTCGAACTGACCGAACAGCTCGCTGGCGTATCGGTTGTTCTCGAAGGTGAGCACGAAGTGATTTGCGTCTGTCGCAGGCGTTTTCGACTGGCGCGGCGATGTCGTCATCAATTCGTGTCCGTTCAAGCGGCAAGGCTCCCTAGCTGTCCGCCCATCAACCGATCGCCTCGGCGAAGAGGCTGTTGGGGCCGGCACCGGTGATTCGCACCCTTACAATGTCACCGATTTCGGAACCTTTTGCATCAACATTAACAGGCTGCAGCCAGGGCGAACGTCCGACGAGCTGGCCGGGCATGCGTCCCGGTTTTTCAAGCAGAAGGTCGATCTCCTTGCCGACGCAACCTGCGGCGAAGGCCGTCTGCTGCTGAAACAGCAGGGCCTGCAGTCTCTCAAGGCGTTCGGACTTTACACCCTCGGGGACCTGCCCGTCCATCTCCGCGCCCGGCGTGCCCGGCCTAGTCGAATACTTGAACGAGAAGGCCTGCGCGTAGCCGACCGTGCGCACGAGCGCCATCGTGTCCTCGAAGTCGGCCTCGCTCTCGCCGGGGAAGCCGACGATAAAGTCGCCGGAAATGGCAAGGTCGGGCTGGACGGCGCGGATGCGACCGATCAGCGCGACGTACTCGGCGGCCGTGTGGCGCCGGTTCATCGCCTTGAGAATGCGGTCCGAGCCCGACTGCACCGGCAGGTGCAGATAGGGCATCAGCTTGGGCAGGTCGCGGTGGGCGGCGATCAGGGCGTCGTCCATGTCGCGCGGATGACTGGTCGTGTAGCGGATGCGCGCCAGCCCCTCGATCTTTGAAAGCCTGCCCAGCAGGGCGCCGAGCCCCAGTTCGACGCCGTCGGGGCCGATCCCGTGCCAGGCGTTGACGTTCTGGCCGAGCAGGGTGATCTCGCGCACGCCGGCCTCGACCAGCCGTTCCGCCTCGGCGACGATTTTGTCCATCGGGCGGGAGACCTCGGAGCCGCGCGTGTAGGGCACGACGCAGAAGGTGCAGAACTTGTCGCAGCCCTCCTGCACCGTCAGGAACGCGGTGACGCCGCGCGCACGGGTCTGCGCCTTCTGCGGTGCGGGCAGGTGATCGAACTTGTCCTCGATCGCATAGTCGGTCTCGACGACGCGCTCGCCCTGCTTGGCGCGCCTGAGCGCCTCCGGCAGACGATGATAGGTCTGCGGCCCGATGACGAGGTCGACCGCCGGGGCGCGACGCAGGATCTCGTCGCCTTCGGCCTGGGCGACGCAGCCGGTGACGCCGATCATGAAGTCGCGGCCTTCCTTGGCGCGCGCCTTCTTCATGTCGCGCAGGCGGCCGAGCTGCGAGTAGACCTTTTCCGCCGCCTTCTCGCGGATATGGCAGGTGTTGAGGAGGACGAGATCGGCGTCCTCGAGCGTGGTCGTCGCCTCGTAACCGTCCTTGGCCAACGCATCGGTCATGCGCTCGCTGTCGTAGACGTTCATCTGGCAGCCATAGGTCTTCACGAACACCTTGCGGGTGCTGGCGGTCGCCGGCGTCTGCTGCTCGGCCACTTCGGTAGCGGAAATCTGGTCGGTCATGGCGGCTCTTTAGTCGAAACGGCCCGGAAAATGAAGCCCTTTCACCGCCCGCGCAGCCGATCGCCGAGCATCTTGCGGATTCGAGCCTCCACCTCGCGGCTGACGACCTTGCGGTTGCTCGAAGGACCGTAGACGATCATCTCGCCGAAATCGACGTCCACCTCGAGCGCCCCCTCCTTCAGGATGCCGAGCAGATGCGGGATCATCTCGATGTCGCCGGGCCAGGCGGCGATCGGGCGGTGATAACGCCCCATCGCCATGCCGTGAACGCCGGTGTAGGCGATCGAAACCGGCTGGATGAAGACCGTGCCGCCCGGGGCGGCGGAAGCGGCGCTGGCCGCGGCACCGAACAGCGAGGTCTTGATCTGCAGCAGCCGGTTGCCGTCCGAGGTCGTGCCTTCCGGAAACAGAACGACGATCTCGCCGTCCGCGAGACGCGCGGCGATGTCGTTGACCTGCTCACCGGTCTTTCGCCGCTCCTCGCGCACGACGAAGATCGACGCCTGGAGACGGGCAAGAAGCCCGAAGACCGGCCAGTCCCGCACTTCGGCCTTGGCGATATAGACGACGTCGGCGATCGAGCCGAGCACGAGAATGTCCTTCCAGGACGCATGGTTGGCCGCCAGCATCAATGGCCGGCGCCGTTCCAGCGTTCCGTGCACCCGCACGTGCAGTCCGATCAGCCGGCAGGCCGCGCGATGCCAGAGCCGTGGAATGCGCCGGCGAAGCCTGAGGTCGAAGCGGAGGGCGACGAGTTGGACCGGCAGCAGCGCCAGCGTCACCAGCGCCAGGCAGGAGAGAGCAAGAACGATGCGGAGCCAGGCGATCAAGCGCGTCTCGCGAGCGGGCGGCGCCTCGACAGACCGCCCTACTCGCCCTCCTTCAGGGGCACGCCGTAGAGCTCTAGCCGGTGATCGACGAGCCGGAAGCCATGCTCACGCGCGATCCGCTCCTGCAGCGCCTCGATTTCGGGCGAGTGGAACTCGATCACCCGGCCGCTCTTCAGGTCGATCAGATGATCGTGATGCTCCTCGGGAACCGTCTCGTAGCGCGAGCGGCCGTCGCGGAAATCATGACGCTCGATGATGCCGACGTCCTCGAACAGCTTCACCGTGCGGTAGACCGTGGAAATCGAGATGCGCGGGTCCACCTCCGCCGAGCGGCGATAGAGCTCCTCCACGTCGGGATGGTCGGCGGAACTCTCCAGCACGCGGGCGATGACGCGGCGCTGCTCGGTCATGCGCATGCCGCGCTCGACGCAAAGCTCTTCCAGCGTTTTCTCCGGCTCTGTCATGTCGCACTGTTCCCGTCGCCACTAGGTCCGGTGCGCATCGAAATCTGGCACCGCTCACATGGGGACTAGCGAAGATCGCGCCTCATGACAAGCGCCGTGGACCGTCCGCCGGCCCCCTCGTAGTAGGCTTTCCGTTCGCCGACCTTGGTGAAGCCGAGCTTGTCGTAGAGCCTCAGCGCGGCGATGTTGCCCTCATCCACCTCGAGAAAGATTTCGTCGGCACCGCGCATGCGCGCCTCGCGCAGGGCCGCCAGCATCAGCCGCCAGCCGAGGCCGGCGCGCTCGAAACGCGCATCGACGCTGATCGTCAGGATCTCCGCCTCGCCTGCCGCAGCACGCGCCAGCACGAAGCCGCCGGCCGACCGGCCGGACGTGTTCACCTGCCAGGCGACGAAGCCGAAAACCGTGTCCTGGGCGAGCAGCGAATGAAACTCGCCGTCACTCCAGGCGCGCGCGAAGCGCGCCTTGTGCAGCCTTGCGGCCACGCCGCGATCGCCCGGGGCGATCGGAAAGATCTCGAATTCCGGCTTGCGCATGAAAAAGTCGGTCAGCGCCACGGCAATCAGGCCCTCGCAATGGCAAAGCCGGCCTGGGGCTTGGCGTCCGGGCCGCGAAGATAGAGTGGTTTCGGCCGGTCGGCCGTGGGATCGGCGAGCGCGCCGAGCCGCGCGACGATGTCGATGGAGAGCGTATCTGAGGGGCCGGCCGTCTCACCGTCGCCGAGAAGCGGCGCAGCCGAACCTATGACGGGGCCGCCTGCCGCGGCCGCAGCGATCCTTGCTTCGTCCAGGGAGAGCACGGCCGCCTCACCGGCGGGCTGGCCATCGGGCGAGAAAGCCTGGCAATAGGCTTCGCCCCGCTTGGCGTCGATCGCGACGAACACGGGCGTGCCCGGCTGGTCGCGCAGATGCTGCGCGGCCAGACCGGCGAGCGTCGTGACGCCGACGGAGGGGACGTTCAGCGCCAGTGACAGGCCGCGCGCGGCCGCCACCCCCACACGGATGCCGGTAAACGAGCCCGGGCCGATCGTAACGGCGATCCGCTCGATCTGCGGCAGGTCGACGCCGGCCTTCGCAAGCGCCAGGTCGATGAACGCCATCAGGCGCTCGGCATGGCCGCGGCTGATGTCTTCGCCGGCGGCGCCAAGCGTCCTGTCTTCATCACTGTCGTATACGGCCACGTTGCAGCCGCTGCCGGAGGTGTCGAGCGCCAGCAGGATCATCGAAGGCACCCGACGTTCGGGCGCCGGAATTCACATGACAGCTTCAACTTCCTGCACTTCCGGTACGAAATGGTGCAGCAGCTTCTGCACACCGTGTTTCAGCGTTGCGGTGGACGACGGGCAGCCGGAGCAGGCGCCCTTCATGTTGAGATAGACGCGGCCGTCGCGATAGCCCTTGAAAGTGATGTCGCCGCCGTCCTGCGCAACCGCGGGCCGGACGCGGGTGGCCAGCAGTTCCTTGATCGTGGCGACGATCGCCTCGTCCCCCTCGTCATAGAACTCGCCTTCCTCGTTCTCTTCGTCACCGAACGACCCGGCGGCCAGCACGGGCTGCCCGGACATGAAATGCTCCATGATCGTGCCGAGGATGGCCGGCTTCAGATGCTGCCAGTCCGCGTCCTCCTTGGTGACCGTGATGAAATCGTAGCCGAAGAACACGCCGGTCACCCCCGGCACGGCAAAAAGGCGGGCGGCGAGCGGCGACGCGGCGGCGGCATCCGTCGCGCTGCGAAACTCAGCCGTGCCCTGCTCCAGCACGACCTTGCCGGGCAGGAACTTCAGGGTCGCCGGATTCGGCGTGGTTTCGGTCTGGATGAACATCGTTTCGTCTCCATGCTGCCAGGCCGCGGCCCACAGCGAACTGTTTAGAATTATTCAAAAGAAAGATAGACTTTTCCCTGCGCCGCATCAAGAGACCGGCGGCAAAATCGCGCTCGCCAGCCGCGAGCCCTCAACTCAGCGCGTCGAGCTCCTCGTCCGTCAGGTCTTGCGGAATCACCGTCACGGGGATCGCAAAGGCAGCGCCGCGACCGGCAAGCGAGGAGACCAGCGGCCCCGGTCCTTCCTTCGCCGAGCCGGCGGCCAGCACCAGGATCGCGATGTCGCGGTCCTCCTCGATCTGGGCGTTGATCTGCTCGGTTGCGTTGCCCTCGCGGATCACCGTTTCCGGCTCGATGCCGAGCGTTTCGCGCAGCGACTGGGCGACCTTCGCCAGGACCGCCTCGGCCGCCTCGCGGGCCTCCGCCCGCATGATCTCTTCCACCCCGAGCCACTCGCGAAAGTCACCGGCGGGGATGACGTAGAGCAGCACCACGGCACCGTTGGAATTCTTCGCCCGCGTCGCGGCATAGCGGCTGGCACGCCGGCATTCGGGCGTTTCGTCGACGATCGCCAGGAACTTCCGGCGATGGCCGTCCAGGCGTGAAAGTCGTGGCGATACCATTGTGCATTCACCTTCCGGCCGATTCCATTGCAGCTTATACCAATTCGCGGCGATGGGAATTGGCAAGCGTCAATGTCGGGCGATCGGCCCCGCGCCGCTTGCCCCCGATGCCGCGCCCGCCCCCTCCCGGCTCGCCGGAAAAGGGCGCGGGCACGGCGGTCTCAGCGCAGGAAGCCGATGATGTCGGAGACTTCGCCCATTGTCTTCTCGGCCCGCTCGCGCGCCCGCTCGCCGCCGCTGCGCAGGATGGCGTCGATGTGGTTGGTGTCGTCCATCAACCGGCGCATCTCCGCCGTGATGGGCGAAAGGACGCTGACGGCGAGATCGACCAGCGCGGGCTTGAAGGTGGAGAACTGCTGGCCGCCGAACTCCGACAGCACTTTCGCCTTCGACGTGTCGGCAAGCGCGGCATAGATGCCGACGAGGTTCTCCGCCTCGGGCCGATCCTTCAGCCCTTCGACCTCGCTCGGCAACGCGTCGGGGTCGGTCTTGGCCTTGCGGATCTTCTTCGAGATCGTCTCGGCATCATCCATCAGGTTGATGCGCGACAGGTCGGACGGATCGGACTTCGACATCTTCTTGGTGCCGTCGCGCAGGGACATGACGCGTGGCGCAGGCCCGCCGATCAGCGGCTCGACCATCGGGAAATAGGCGTGCACCGGCTCGTCGCCGACCGTGATGTCGACGCCCGTACCGGTGCGGCGGATCTTCTCCTTGAAGTCCAGGTTGAACTTCATGGCGATGTCGCGGGCCAGTTCCAGATGCTGCTTCTGGTCGTCGCCGACCGGCACGTGGGTGGCGCGATAGACGAGGATGTCGGCCGCCATCAGGCTCGGATAGGCCAGCAGTCCGAGCGAGGCATTCTCGCGGTCCTTGCCGGCCTTGTCCTTGAACTGGGTCATCCGGTTCATCCAGCCGATGCGGGCGACGCAATTGAACACCCATGCCAGTTCGGCATGGTGAGGCACCGCTGACTGATTGAAAACAATATGCTTTTTTGGGTCGATGCCGGAGGCGATGAAGGCGGCGGCGATCGAGCGGATCTGGCCGGGCAGGTCTTCGTGGACCAGTTGCGCGGTGATCGAATGCAGGTCGACGACGCAATAGATGCAGTCGTTGCTTTCCTGCAGGGCGACGAACTTGCGGATCGCGCCGAGGTAGTTGCCGAGATGCAGGTTGCCCGTCGGCTGAACGCCGGAAAAGACGAGCGGCTTGAATGCGGTCATGTTGTCCTCGTGAGGCTGGTGGAGGGCCCAAGCAGCGATCGCTGCAACAGGTTCACGTGCGCGCTTATGCACGGCGGCAAAGCCACAATCAAGGGGCGTTCCATCACGCAACACCGGCCCCACGCGCAATCGGGCGGACCGGATGCCGCGCCTACCCCTACTCCATAAGGATGATCTAATATTAGCAATTTTATCCGTAGAAAAGCCTTTTTCTGGATTTCAATTCTCGCTGGGGCAGAAGGGGGACACCGTCAGCACGCCTGACGGGCAAAAGGGAGAGGTATCATGCGAAATGCCTGTTCCATCCTGCTGGCCGGCCTGTTCACGCTGTCGTCGCTCGTCATGGACGAAGCGCGGGCCGGCGATCCGATGAAGGTACCGTTGCGGACGCCGAAGGCCCGGGTCACGCTGGCCTATGCGACCCAGACGCCCCGCGTTCGGCACAGCTGCTTCCCGGGCAAACTGCACGCGGTCCTGGCGCATATCGCCGCCCAGACCGGCCGGCGTCCGCTCGTCACCTCCGGCCACCGCTCCGGCGGTCGCCGCGGCTCCTATCACCGCAAATGCATGGCGGCCGACATCCGGATCCCCGGCGTTGCGGTCAACAAGATCATCGCTGCGGCCAGATCGGCGCCGGGCATCGGCGGCATCGGCACCTATTGCAACGGCATCGTCCATGTCGACGTCGGACCGAGCCGGCGCTGGAACTATTGCGGCCGCGGCCTGGCGCGCCTGAAAAAGCAAAAGACGCAAGAGACTACGACGGTGGCCATGCGTTGAGCGGCCGCGGCCGCTCTTGCGATCACGGGCGACCGCGCCCTCAGTCGCCGCCTGCCGGCGTGTCCGGTTCTGCCGCGGCCTTGCGGCGCACGCTGCGCCGGATCATGCCGAGGTCGGCGCCGCCGATGAGGAAGGCCACGCCGAAATAGACCGCCATGGCAAGCCCGACCAGCGCGCCGAGCGCGGTGACCTGGTCGAGCAGCGGCGATGTCGGCGCCAGCCTGCCGGCCAGCGCCTCGGAGGCGTAGTCGAGGCTGACGGCCATGATCACGGTGGCGATCACAAGCCGTGCCACGCGCCAGGCCAGCGCCCTTTCCAGCGGCCAGTGGCCGCGCCGGACGAGCGTTGCGAACAGGACGATCGCCGTCAGCCAGCCGGAGGTCGCCTCCGCCGTGGCGATGCCGCGCTCGTAGAAGAAGGGAAAGAGCGAAACGGCGAGCACGCAGTTGACGGCCACCGAGACCATGGTGATGCGCATCGGCGTTTTCGTGTCCTCGCGGGCGAAGAAGCCCGGATTGAGCGCCTTGATCATCACGAAGCCGGGCAATCCGAGCCCGTAGATCGCCAGCGTCCCGGCGACGACGGAGGTCGTTTCCGGCGAAAACGCGCCGCGCTCGTAAAGCACCCGGACGATCTCGTCGGAGATCACCCAGAGCGCGCCGGCCGCCGGCAGCGTCAGAAACAGCACGAACTCCATCGAGCGGTTCTGCAGGTTGCCGGCCTCCTTGTCGTGCCCGGCCTTCAGGGCCCGCGCCAGCTCGGGCAGGAGCACGACGCCGACGGCGATGCCGACGACGCCGAGCGGCAGCTGGTAGACACGGTCGGCATATTGCAGCACCGAGATCGCTCCGTCCTTGGTCGAGGCGATCATCTGGCCGATGATCTGGTTGATCTGGGTGATGCCGCCGGTCACCGCCGCCGGCAGCGCCAGCCAGAGCAGCCGCTTGACGTTGGGCGTCATCCGCGGCCGGCGGAAGCCGATGCGCATGCCGGCGTGGCGCACCCCGGCATAGAGCACCGCCATCTGCAGCACGCCGGCCGCCAGCACGCCCCAGGAGAGGTACCAGGCCGTTTCGAGCGGCGCAGCGCCGGTGTAGAGCGCAAGGCCAAGCGCCCCGATCAGCACGACGTTGAGAAACACGGGCGCCACGGCCGCGGCGAAATAATGATGCAGCGAGTTCAGCATGCCCGACAGCATCGCCGTCAGCGACATGCACATCAGATAGGGGAACATGACGATCGCCAGTTCCACCGTCACCTCGAATTTCTCCGGTTCACCGACGAAGCCCGGCGCGATCACCCAGGCCACCAGCCACGGCATCGCCAGTTCCATGGCGATGGTGATGATCATCAACACCGTGAACAGGACGCCGAACACCTCCTCGGAGAAGCGCTTGGCGCCGTCGATGCCGCCCGCCTCGATCTCTTTGGCGAAGAGCGGCACGAAGGCGGCATTGAAGGCGCCCTCGGCGAACAGCCGGCGAAACAAGTTGGGAAAGCGGAACGCCGCATAGAAGGCGTCGGCCATCGGCCCGGTGCCGAGGGCCGCCGCCATCAGCGTCTCGCGGGCGAAACCGAGGATGCGGCTGCCGAGCGTCGCCCCGCCGACGGTCGCGAATTTCTTGACCAGACTCATTCTTTGGATCTTGTCCCTGCCTGTGTGCCCGCCGGAGCCAGGATGCCGGACGGCATCCGGTCACGCGCCTCGTCCGCCTCCTCGGCCATGACGGCCTTCAGCCGGGCGGCGATGTTGTTCTGCCGGTTCTCGTTGGTGATCTTGTGGCCGAGCAGATCGGTCACGTAGAAGGTGTCGATCACCTTCTCGCCGAAGGTGGTGATGTGCGCCGAGGCGATGTCGAGCGACAGGTCGGACAGCACCGCCGTCACCTCCGACAACAGGCCCGGCCGGTCGAGGCACTCGATCTCGATGACGGTGAACTTGTTCGACAGCGTGTTGGAAATCGTCACCGCCGGCGGAATCGTGAACGTCTTCGACCGCTTGCGTCCGCGCGTCCGCGTCGCGATCACCTCCGGCAACCGCTTGCGGCCGGAGAGCACGTCCTCGATCATCCGGCCGACGCTGGCCGCGCGGCGCATCTCGTCGGAATCGTTGGGAAACTCGCGGTTGACGAGGATCGTGTCGAGGGCGCGGCCGTCGGAGGTCGTGAAGATCTGCGCGTCGACGATGTTGGCGCCGGCCGCGGCACAGGCGCCGGCGATCACCGTCAGCAGGCGCGGATGGTCCGGGGACAGGACCGTGATCTCGGTGATCGCGTGGAAGGAATCGGTGCGCACCATCGTGGCGAGCGCCTGGCCCGCCTTGTCGGCGCCGCGGATGAATTCCGCGTGGCGCACCTGGTCCTCCAGCGGCACCGTCAGGAGGTAGGGATCGTAGTGCAGCTGGGTGTAGGCGCTGCGATCTCCCTCGCGCCAGTCGAGCAGCGCCTCGTGCAGCTTCTCGCGCGCAAACCTGGCGCGTTCCTTGCGCGAAACCTCGGAGAACCCCCCGGAAAGCAGCAGCTCGGTCTCGTAATAGAGCGTGCGCAGCAGCTGGCCCTTCCAGCCGTTCCAGACGCCCGGGCCCACCGCGCGGATGTCGCAGACGGTCAGCACGAGCAGCATCTTCAGCCGCTCCATCGAGCGCACCTTGTCGGCGAAGTCGACGATGGTCTTGCGGTCGTTGAGATCGCGCGTCTGCGCCACCATCGACATGACCAGATGTTCCTCGATCAGCCAGACGACCGTCTCGGTCTGCTTCGGCGAAAGCCCGAAACGCTGGCAGAGCTTGCGCGCCACCCGGGCGCCGGCGACGGAATGGTCCTCCGGGCGGCCCTTGGCAATGTCGTGCAGCAGCACCGCCACATAGAGCGAAACGCGGTCCTCGATCCCCGGCATGATCTGGGCGGCGAGCGGATGCGCCTCGGCCTCGCGTCCCTGGTCGATCGCCGCCAGCACGCCGACGGAGCGGATCAGGTGCTCGTCGACGGTGTAGTGGTGATACATGTTGAACTGCATCATCGCGACGATCTTGCCGAAATCGGGGATGAAGCGGCCGAGCACGCCGGACTCGTTCATCCGCCTCAGGATCAACGCCGGATCGCGCGGCGAGGTCAGGATCGACAGGAACAGCCGGTTCGCCTCGTCGTTCTCGCGCAGCGCGTTGTTGACCAGTCTCAGCGACCGGGTGACGAGCTTCAGCGCATCGGGGTGAAACTCGAGCCCGTTGAGATCGGCGATGTGAAACAGCCGGATCAGGTTGACCGGATCGCGCTTGAACACCTCCGGATCGGCGATGGTGATGCGCCCGCGATCGTCGACGAAATCGAGCGTGCCCGGGATCTTGCGGTTGCGGCGGGCAAAGCGGCTGATCGCCGCCGTAATCCCCGGCGCCTCCTTGGCCTGTTGATCCTCCAGCGTGGCGCAGAAGATCCGTGTCAGGTCGCCGACGTCCTTGGCCACCAGGAAATAGTGCTTCATGAAGCGCTCCACCGCCGACAGGCCGGGATGCGGCTGGTAGCCGAGCGAGGCGGCGATCTCGGGCTGGACGTCAAAGGACAGTCGTTCCTCGGCCTTGCCCGTCAGGAAGTGCAGGTGGCAGCGCACGGCCCAGAGAAAGTCTTCCGCCTTCTGGAACAGCTTGAACTCGTGACGGGAGAGCACGCCGAGCTTCACCAGTTCTTCGGTGTCGCGGATGTGGTAGTGGTACTTGGCGATCCAGAAGAGCGTGTGCAGGTCGCGAAGCCCCCCCTTGCCCTCCTTGATGTTCGGCTCCACCAGGTAGCGCGTGTCGCCCGCCTTGCGATGCCGCTCGTCCCGCTCGGAGAGCTTGGCGGCGATGAACTCCGGGCCGGTGCCGCGCATGATCTCGTGCGTAAAGCGCGTCCACAGCTCGTCAAACAGCGGGCGCGAGCCGCAGAGATAGCGGGCCTCGAGGATCGCGGTGCGGATCGTCATGTCGCCCTTGGAAAGCTCGATGCTGTCCTCGATGCTGCGGGTCGCGTGGCCGACCTTGAAGCCCATGTCCCACAGGATGTAGAGCATGAACTCGATCGCCGGCGCGCTCCACGGCGCCGGCTTGGCCGGCAGCAGGAAGAGAAGATCGATGTCCGAGCCGGGCGCCAGCGTGCCGCGCCCGTAGCCGCCGACGGCGGTCACGGTGATGCGCGCGGCCTCGGGCGCCAGCGCGGCGTTGAAGATGTGGTTCAGGGCAAAATCGTGCAGCACCGTGATGATCTGGTCCTGCAGCCAGGAGAGCCGCGCGGCACAGGCAAGTCCGCTGCCGTCGACGAAGAGCAGTTCGCGCGCCTGTTCGCACCCTTCCGTATAGGCCTTTTTCAGCTCGCCGAGCAGCGCCTTGCGCATCTGGTCGCGGTAGTCGGCAAGCGCGCTGGCGATGAACTCGCAACGCCCCTTGAGGGCGGCGATATCGAGCAGGCCCGAATGGCCCGGAGCAGTAACCTTGCTGTCCATCGAATGCCGGCCGCCCGCTTTCTGTTGCTCCATCGTCACCCTTCAGTGCCAGGTCATCGCCCTTGGGTGTGCAAGGCGTATAGCCTTTTTCGGCGCGCCGCGACAGTCGTTCCGGGCGCTGGGGTCAGCCGGGCTCGACACCTACCCCTTGCAGACCTCCCGCTTCAGCGCATAGAGTGCCTCCAGCGCCTCGCGCGGCGACATGTCGTCCGGGCTGAGCGCTTTTAGCATCTCCTCCACCTTCGACGCGCCGGCGCTTTTTGCCTCTTCGCGGCGCACCGCCACCTGGAACAGCGGCAGGTCATCGATCAGCTGGCTCGCCGGGTTCTTGCGGTCGGCGTCCTCCAGCTTGGCGAGCACGTCCTTCGCCCGCGCCACCACCGACGGCGGCAGCCCCGCGAGCCGCGCCACCTGGATGCCGTAGGAGCGGTCGGCCGCACCTGGCCCGACCTCGTGCAGGAAGATCACCTCGCCATCCCACTCCTTCACCCGCATCGTGGCATTGGAAAGGCGGGCGAGCTTTTCCGACAGCACCGTCAGCTCGTGGAAATGGGTGGCGAACAGGCCGCGGCAGCGGTTGGCCTCGTGCAGGTGCTCGACCGCCGCCCAGGCGATCGAAAGCCCGTCGAAGGTCGCCGTCCCGCGGCCGATCTCGTCGAGGATGACGAGCGAATGCTCGGTCGCCTGGTTGAGGATCGCCGCCGTCTCGACCATCTCGACCATGAAGGTCGAGCGCCCGCGGGCGAGATCGTCCGAGGCGCCGACGCGCGAAAACAGTCGGTCGACGATGCCAATGTGCGCGCTTTCGGCCGGCACGTAACAGCCCATTTGCGCGAGGATGGCGATCAGCGCGTTCTGGCGCAGGAAGGTGGACTTGCCGCCCATGTTCGGCCCGGTCAGCAACCAGATCGCGCCATCCCCCTTGGCGCCCATGCCGCCCTTCGGCGACAGGTCGCAGGAATTGGCAACGAAAGGATTGCCGGCCTGTTTGCGCAGCGCCTGCTCGACCACCGGATGGCGGCCGCCGACGATGGCAAACATCTTCGAGCGGTCGACCACCGGCCGGCAATAGGCCTGCTCCTCGGCAAGCACCGCCAGCCCTTGCGAAACATCGACCACCGAAAGCGCCCGCGCGGCCGCCTTGATCGCATCGGCCTCGGCGACGACCGCTTCGCTCAGCGCGTCGAAGGCGGCAAGCTCGATCGCCAGCGCCCGGTCCGCCGCATTGGCGATCTTCGTCTCCAGCTCGGAGAGCACGGTCGTCGTGAAGCGCATTGCGCCCGCCATCGTCTGGCGGTGGATGAAGCGGGCCTTCGCCTCGTCGCCATCCGTCAGCGCCGAAGCGTTGCCCGCGGAGACCTCGATGAAATAGCCGAGCACGTTGTTGTGCTTGATCTTCAGCGACTTGACGCCGGTCTCCTCGGCATATTGCAGTTGCAGCCCGGCGATCACCCGGCGCGACTGGTCGCGCAAGCCGCGCATTTCGTCGAGTTCCGCATCCGCCCCCTCGCGGATGAAACCGCCGTCGCGTTTCAGGAGCGGCAGTTCGTCGGCCAGCATCGCCTCCAGCCGCCGCGCCAGCTCACCGGGCAGGGCGGCGATAGCCGCGAGGGCTGCGGCCAGTTCGCCGTCCAGCGCCTCTTGCGCCATCAACCGCGCCACCGCATCCGCCGCCCGCAGCCCCTGCAGCAGCGCGCCGAGGTCGCGCGGTCCGCCGCGGCCGAGTGCGAGCCGCGACAGCGCCCGCGGCATGTCGGGCAACATTTTCAGCACATCGCGCAGGTCGGAGGCAAACGACGGCCGATCGGCGAGTGCGGCGATCGAATCGAGGCGTTCGTTGATCGGCTCGGGGTCGGTCAGCGGCGACATCAGCCGCTCGGCTAAGAGCCGGGCGCCGCCGCTCGTCACGGTGCGGTCGATCGCCTTCAGCAGCGTGCCGTTCCTGTCGCCGGAAAGCGTGCGCACCAGCTCCAGGTTCGCCCGCGTCGCCGGATCGATGAACAGCGTCGACGCCGCGCTTTCGCGCTCCGGCGGCCCGAGCGGCGGGCGCTCGGCGATCTGCGTCTTCTCGACATAGGCAATCGCCGCCGAGGCCGCCGACAGCTCGGCGCGCGAGAACGTGCCGAAGCCGTCGAGCGTGCCGACGTCGAAATAGCGCGCGATCCGCCCTTCCGCCGTGGCGCTGTCGAACAGCACCGCCGGCTGGGGCACGACGACCCGGCCGAGCACGTCGATCACCGGGCGGAACTCCGGGTCGTGAAACAGCGTGTCGGGCACGATCAGCTCGCGCGGCTCGATGCGCAGGATGTCGGCGAGCAGGCGTTGCGGCGTCGTCTCGGCCAGCCGGAAGACGCCGGTGGAGATGTCGATCCAGGCCAGCGCCAGCGACGGCTCCGCACCGCTGCGGAGGCGTGACAGCGTCATCAGGTAGTTGGCGTCGGACGGCGAGAGCAGCTTTTCTTCCGTCAGCGTGCCCGGCGTGACGAGCCGCACGACGTCGCGGCGCACCACCGATTTCGATCCGCGCTTCTTCGCCTCGGCCGGGTCCTCGACCTGCTCGCAGACGGCGACGCGGAAGCCGAGCGCGATCAGCTTCTGCAGGTAGTCGTCGGCGGCGTGGATCGGCACGCCGCACATCGGGATGTCCTGCCCCATGTGCTGGCCGCGCTTCGTCAGGGTGATCCCGAGCGCGCGGGCCGCGTCGACGGCGTCCTGGAAGAACAGCTCGTAGAAATCCCCCATGCGGTAGAAGAGCAGACTGTCGGGATTGTTCGCCTTGATTTCGATATACTGCTCCATCATCGGCGTCGCCGATGCGCGGCTTGCCTGGCTGGCGAGCTCGGCGGTCGTCAGTATGTCGCTGTTGCGCACGATTTGGTCGTTCACGGAAAGACTGTTCATCTAAAAAAAGAAGTGTCACCCTAGCCGCGGGTCGCTATAGAACACAACACCTGAGGGGTGCCGCGTCGGCGCTTCCCACAGGAGCTTGACTTCTAGACATGGGGAGTACCGATGGCGGACACCGGCAAGACGAAACGGGCAGTTGCGAGCGTAACCGATCAGGAAGCGCTGGATTTTCACGTCCATGGCCGGCCCGGCAAGCTGGAAATCACGCCGACCAAACCGATGGCGACGCAGCGCGACCTGTCGCTGGCCTATTCGCCCGGTGTTGCCGCTCCAGTCAAGGCGATCGCAGAGGATCCCTCGCGCGCCTATGACTACACCACCCGCGGCAACATGGTTGCCGTCATTTCCAACGGCACGGCGATCCTTGGCCTCGGCAATCTCGGCGCACTCGCCTCCAAGCCGGTGATGGAAGGCAAGTCCGTCCTGTTCAAGCGCTTCGCCGACGTCGATTCGATCGATCTCGAGGTCGACACCGAGAACGTCGACGAGTTCATCAACTGCGTGCGCTATCTCGGCCCCTCCTTCGGCGGCATCAACCTTGAGGACATCAAGGCGCCGGACTGCTTCATCATCGAGCAGCGCCTGCGCGAGCTGATGGACATCCCCGTCTTCCACGACGACCAGCACGGCACCGCCATCATCGCCGCCGCCGGCCTGATCAACGCGCTGGCGCTGACCGGCCGCGACTTCAAGACGACGAAGCTCGTCTGCAACGGCGCGGGTGCCGCGGCGATCGCCTGCATCGAGCTGATCAAGGCGATGGGCTTCGTCGCCGACAACGTCATCCTCTGCGACACCAAGGGCGTCATCTACCAAGGACGCGAGGAGGGCATGAACCAGTGGAAGTCGGCGCATGCGGTCAAGACCGACCGCCGCAGCCTGAAAGAGGCGCTCGACGGTGCCGACGTCTTCTTCGGCCTGTCGGCCAAGGGGGCGCTGACGGCGGAGATGGTCAAGTCGATGGCGCCGCAGCCGATCATCTTCGCCATGGCCAACCCCGATCCGGAGATCACGCCGGAGGAGGTCGCCCGCATCCGTGACGACGCGATCGTCGCCACCGGCCGGTCGGATTATCCGAACCAGGTCAACAACGTCCTCGGCTTCCCCTACATCTTCCGCGGCGCGCTCGACGTGCGCGCGACGACGATCAACGACGCGATGAAGATCGCCGCGGCCGAGGCGCTTGCGAACCTGGCCAAGCAGGACGTGCCCGACGATGTCGCCGCCGCCTATCAGGGCAACCGGCCGCGCTTCGGCGCGCAGTACATCATTCCCGTGCCGTTCGACCCGCGCCTGATCTCCGCCATTCCCGTCGCCGTGGCGAAGGCGGCGATGGACACCGGCGTCGCCCGCCGGCCGCTGCTCGACCTCGACGCCTATGCGCGCGAACTGAAAGCCCGGCGCGACCCGATCGCCTCGACGCTGCAGAACATCTATGCCCGCGTCCGCCGCCATCCCAAGCGCGTCGTCTTCGCCGAGGGCGAGGAAGAGCAGATGATGCGCGCGGCCGTCTCCTACGCCAACCAGCAGCTCGGCACCGCCATCCTGCTCGGCCGCGAGGAGCGCATGCGCAGCGTCGCCGAAACGGCCGGCATCGTCCTCGACCGGCCGGGGATCGAGCTGCTCAACGCCCGCATCTCCAAGCGCAACGACGCCTACACCGACTATCTCTACGCCCGGCTGCAGCGGAAGGGCTACCTGTTCCGCGATGTCCAGCGGCTGATCAACACCGACCGCAACCATTTCGCCGCCTGCATGGTGGCGCTCGGCGATGCGGACGCGATGGTCACAGGGCTGACGCGCAACTATTCCACCGCGCTGGAGGACGTGCGCCGCTGCATCGACGCCAAACCCGGCCACCGGGTGATCGGCGCCTCGCTGGCGCTCTGCCGCGGCCGCACCGTGCTGGTCGCCGACACCGCCGTGCACGACATGCCCTCGGCCGAGGAGCTGGCCGACATCGCCGAGGAGGCCGCGGGCCTTGCCCGCAAGCTCGGCTACGAGCCGCGCGTGGCCATGCTCGCCTATTCCACCTTCGGCCACCCGACCGGCGAGCGTTCCGAGCGCGTGCGCGAGGCGGTGAAGATCCTCGACAGGCGCCGCGTCGACTTCGAGTTTGACGGCGAGATGGCCGCCGACGTGGCGCTCAACCCGAAGATCATGGAGCAGTATCCGTTCTGCCGCCTCTCCGGCCCCGGCAACGTGCTGGTCATGCCGGCGTTCCACTCCGCCTCGATCTCGACGAAGATGCTGCAGGAACTCGGCGGCTCGACCGTGATCGGCCCGATGCTCGTCGGCCTCGACAAGCCGGTGCAGATCGTCTCGATGGGCGCAAAGGACTCTGACATCGTCAACATGGCGGCGCTGGCCGCCTATAACGCGGGCGTCTGACCGCCGGGCCGCCCTGTCTGGGTAAAACCGTGGCGTACGCGGCGCGCGAGCCGCTTCCGGGCGTAGGCGATTGCTGTGCCCGGCGCGGCGGCCCATAGCCGCGCAACATCAACGACACCGGGGGGAAACGCCGCCCCTGCACCGCCACCCCCTGCCTCCCGACCTGCCTCCCGGAAGCGGGGACCGGTTTCGGGTCAAAGGCTTGCGACACGCCCAAAAGCAAAAAGCACAACGCGCGGACCGGAACGTCCGCGCGTTGTGCTTTAGCCGGCTATACCACAAGGCAAAAAGAAGCCCGGGGCCTCGTATCCCCCGGGCTCAAGGGCCGCACCCCCAGGCGCGTTTTTGCTTACTCGTTGATCAGGCGCTTCAACAGCTCGATCTCATGGCTCAGCTTGGTGTCCGAGGCGATCAGATCCTCGATCTTGCGCACGGCATGCAGCACCGTGGTGTGGTCGCGGCCGCCGAAACGCCGGCCGATCTCCGGGAAGGAGCGCGGCGTCAGCGTCTTGGACAGATACATGGCGATCTGGCGCGGCATCACGACGACCCGCGTGCGCCGGCTCGAGACCAGTTCCTGGCGCGAGACGTTGTAGTGCTTGGCGACGACCCGCTGGATGTCCTCGATGCGCACCCGCCGCGGCTCGCCGGCGGCCACCAGGTGCGACAGCAGTTCGTCGACGCGCTCGATCGTCAGCTGCGGCTCGAAGGTGCGGCGGAACAGCAGCTGGTTGAAGGCTCCCTCGAGCTCGCGGCCGCTGGCGGTGATGTTGCGGGCGACATGGCTGAGGATCTCGGCCGGGATGTCGAGCGACGCGTCCTCCTGGCGGGCGGCCTCGAGGCGGCGCTTGAGGATCTCCAGGCGCATCTCGTAGTCCGGCGCCTCCATTTCGATCGCCACCCCGCCCTGCAGGCGCGAGCGGACGCGCGGATCGAGCGATTCCAGCTCCCACGGCGCCCGGTCGGCCGCGACGACGACCTGCTTGGCCGAATCGAGCAGCATGTTGAGCAGATGACAGAATTCGTTCTGGATCGAGTTGCCCTGCAGGAACTGCATGTCGTCGATGACCAGGAGGTCGATGTTGCGCAGCGTCTCCTTCAGCGATAGCGCGTCGTTGTCGCGGATCGCGGTGGCAAAGCGCCACATGAAGTACTCGGCGGTCAGGTAGACGACGCGCGGGCTGCGGGCGCTCGAAAGGGCCGCATTGGCGATCGCCTGCAGAAGATGCGTCTTGCCGAGACCGACGCTGGAATGGATGAACAGCGGGTTGAACCGCACCGCACCGGCGCCGGCTTCCGCGATCGTCTTGGCGGCGGCGAGCGCCACCCGGTTGGACGAACCTTCGACGAAGCCCTCGAACGTGTAGCGCTGGTCGAGCGGTGAGCCGAAGAGCGTGCCGGCCTGCGTCGGCTGGCGCTGCGGCGCGGCCTGCGGCGTGATACCGGCGGCGACCTGGGAGATCGGTTGCGGCCCGGCGGCGCGGCGCGGCTGGGCGGCCGGCGCGGCGTCGCTGGCCGACGCAACCTCTTCCGTGCCGGGACGGGCGCCGCGCGTCGCGGTGCGGACGAGGATTTCCACCTTCAGGATTTCCGCGTCCTCCTGCTGGAAGAGCGAGGTGATGAGGTCGAGATAGCGGTTGTTGATCCAGGATTTGAGGAAGGTCGTCGGCACGGACAGCCGCACGACGCTCTTGGACTGGGAGTGAAGCTTCAGCCGGCCGAACCAGCTTGCATAGACATCCTGGCCTACCTGCGCCTTGAGGCGCGCGCTCACCCGCTCAAAGAGGGCGTCATGCCTGGTCCCGGATGTGTCCCCCGGCTTATCGCTTCCTTCCGCGATAGCGTTAAGCGCATGATCCCCGTTTCCGAATGCACCTACAGACGTAGCCGTGTTCGTTTGCATTTTGCCGCCTTTCAAGTTCAGTCGACGCGCCGGCAAGTCATGCCGGCACCCTTTACATTTCCATCCTCCACCGCGTCGCCGGTATCATCGGCGGGCGGTCTCGGTCTGCTGGCCGCGTCGCCCCCACTACCGGACGCGATCAGCATTTTTGCGGCAGTTCCGGCGATCGCGGCCATCGGCCGCGCCGTCCAAACTGCCCTCCCGCTGCGCGAACTCCTCGTACCGATCGCGCGCGGGCATTCCCTCAGCCTCACCCTGGCTGCCGTCCTCGCGGCTCCACCGGACACGGCTGTTGGACGGCAAAAATTACCGCTCCGGCCTCCTTGATGCGGCGGCCGGTCAGCTGCTCCCGGTGTCAGATGAGACAGAGCTATGCACTCCGCTACAGGGTCGAACCGTCTCCCACCACCCGAACGAGCAGTGTTTGGCGTTTCTTTACGCTTGCGTGTGCGCCCCCTGTGGAAGGCATTTAGGCAGGATCAAACGGTAGAATCAATGCCCTATTTTACGCAATATTAAGCCGTGGCCGTTGACTCCGGGAACGCAATTTGACTCAGGAAACAGGGGCTTGCGAAGAATCTGTTATGAATCAATGGCTTTGATTTTTCCGGGGTTTCAACGCCGGCGCGAATCAAAAAAAATAATTATTCGCTTGACTCATAAGCTGCCGCAATTGCCCCCACCCCAGGTGGCATCGCCGTCACCATCCTCGCATAAGTCTTTGTTTTTAAAGTGTTTCTTTTGTCATGATGCCGCCATGAGGCAGCTTTGCACGTTAACCATAACGGCGACAAAAAGGCAAAGAAAAAGCCCGGCGAATCCGCCGGGCTCCTCTAAATTTGCATAGCTCGCTTGGCGAGATCAGGCCGAGAGGGCCTTTACGCGGTGGGCGAGTCGCGACACCTTGCGCGAAGCTGTGTTGGAATGAAGCACGCCCTTGGTGGCGGCGCGCATCAGTTCCGGCTGGGCTGCCTTCAGCGCCGCAGCGGCCGCGGCAGCATCGCCGGCAGCGATGGCTTCCTCGACCTGACGGACGAAGGTGCGAACGCGCGAACGGCGCGCCTTGTTGATTGCAGTACGGCTAGCGATCTTGCGGGTCGCCTTCTTCGCCGAAGTGGTATTGGCCATGGATGCCTCTCTTCAGATACCAGACACAAACTCCGCCTTCGCCGTGCCGGGTCACTACGACCTGTCATACAAGCAATTCGGGAGCAATATCGGAAAACCAAGGGGCTTTCCAAAACTGTGGCCGGCGTATAGCGGGAATTGGCAGGCGCGTCAACGCGCAAATTGAAGAAATGCCACGCCGGTGCCGGCGCTGCACCGATTCAGAATTCGGGGTTTTTGGCCCGTTCGGCCGGGCGGCGCGACCGCCGGCCCGATCGACCCGCCCTTTGCCTATTTCTGGCAGGCCACGCACTGGAAGGTCGAGCGCCCGCTCTGGACGATGCGACCGATGGTCCCCTTGCAGCCGGGCGTTCGGCAGGCCTGGCCCTCCCGATCGTAGACCGAAAACGAATGCTGGAAATACCCGAGCGAGCCGTCCGCGCGGATGTGATCGCGCAGCGTCGAACCGCCCGCCTCGATCGCCTCGGCGATCACCGCGCGGATCGCCTCCGTCAGGAGCGCAAGCTCCTTTCTCGGCTTGCCCGCCGCCGTCACCAGCGTGCCCGCGGCCCGCTCCGGCGACAGATGCGCCCGCCACAACGCCTCGCACACATATATATTGCCGAGACCGGCAATCGTCTTCTGGTCGAGCAGCGCCGCCTTCAACGGCTGGCTCCTGCCGCGCAAGCGCGCGGCGAGATAGTCCGCATCCAGCGCGTTGCCGGTCGGCTCCTCGCCGAGATCGCGCAAATAGGGATGCTCGGTGAGCGCCTCGCGCCGGGCCAGGTCCATGAAGCCGAAGCGGCGCGGATCATTATAGATGACGCGGCGCGGGCCACCCTCGGCCGCAAGATGCAGCACCACATGGTCATGCCGCTCGTCCTTGCCGCGCGGAACATGGAAATCGCCGGGCACCGCCTCGCCCGCCCCGTCCGCGACGCGGAACGACCCGGACATGCCGAGATGGGCGATGATGACGTCGCCGCCCTCGAGGTCGATCAGCAGATACTTCGCCCGCCGTCCGAGCGCGAGCACCCTTCGCCCGGTAACGACCTCGGCGAAACGGTCGGGAAAGGGAAAGCGCAGGTCCGGCCGCCGGAGCTCGGCGCGCGCGATCACCGCCCCCTCCATCACCGGCGCCAGACCGCGCCTGACCGTTTCCACCTCCGGCAATTCCGGCATTGTCAGCTCCTTGACCGGATTTAACCGTGCGGCGCATTTGCCGCAGCCCGGCAATTCCCTATCGCCCATCTTTATTCTATATACCAGCGCGACGATGCCGCAGGCCGAAACCGCGCCGGCGCGCAACCGCGGCGCGAGCGGGACACCGCCGGCGGCGCATCAGGTGGAGACAGGCATGAGCGATCGGGAACGCACGTCGGCGAATGGCGGCATGGAAACCTCCTACGGTTTCCGCCAGGTGGGTGCGGGCGAAAAGCAGGCGCTCGTCAACGACGTCTTCCACAAGGTGGCCAAGCGCTACGACATCATGAACGACATCATGTCCGCCGGCCTGCACCGGGCCTGGAAGGACGCGATGATCGCCGCCCTCAACCCGCGCAAGGATCCGGCCTACCGCGTGCTCGACGTCGCCGGCGGCACCGGCGACATCGCCTTCCGCATCGTCGAGGCCTCCGATCGGCTCGCACACGCGACCGTGCTGGACATCAACGGCTCGATGCTCGCAGTCGGCGCCGATCGGGCGGCAAAGAGGGGACTGTCCGCCAATCTCGATTTCGTCGAGGCGAATGCCGAGGCGCTGCCCTTCGAGACGGGCAGCTTCGACGCCTATACGATCGCCTTCGGCATCCGCAACGTGCCGCGCATCGACGTCGCGCTCTCCGAAGCCTACCGCGTGCTGAAGCGCGGCGGCCGGCTGCTCGTGCTGGAATTCTCCGAAGTCGAGGTGCCGCTGCTCGACCGCTTCTACGACGCCTGGTCGTTCAAGGCGATTCCGCAGTTCGGCAAGATGGTCACCGGCGAGGCCGAGCCCTATCAGTACCTGGTCGAATCCATCCGCAAGTTCCCGAACCAGCAGGACTTTGCCGAGATGATCCGCAAGGCCGGCTTCTCGCGCGTGTCCTTCACCAACTATACCGGCGGCATCGCCGCCCTCCATTCCGGCTGGAAGCTCTGATGCGGCGGGATTTCGTGACGCCGACCGCCTCGCTCCGCCTCCTGCGCCGCACGCCCCGCGGCCGCGCCTGCGGCCTTTGGGGGGGCCGCGCATGACCACGCCTGCTGCCTATTTCCGCCTGGCCCGCGTCGGCTGGGTGCTGGTGCGCGAAGGCGTCGTCTCGGAGCTGCCGGTGCAGGAAATGCCACCCTCGGCGCGGTTCCTCTCGAAGGTCGCCGGCCTGTTCGCCCGTCGCCGCTCGGCCAAGGAAGACCGCAGCGCCCGGCTCGCGCACGCGATCGAGCGGCTCGGCCCCTCCTACGTAAAGATGGGCCAGTTCCTCGCCACCCGCCCCGACGTCGTCGGTGTCGCGATCGCCGAGGACCTCTCGGCGCTGCAGGACCGGATGGCGACCTTCCCGATGGCCGAAGCCGTCGCCACCGTCGAGGGCTCGCTCGGCCGGCCGGTGACCGACCTCTATGCAAGCTTCGGCGAACCGATTGCCGCCGCCTCGATCGCCCAGGTGCACCCGGCAACGGTGCGCGATGCAAACGGCGAGCGCCGCGTCGCCGTCAAGGTGATCCGCCCCGGCGTGCGCCAGCGCTTCACCCACGACCTGCAGGCGATGTACGCCGCCTCGCATCTGCAGGAGCGCTTCCTGCCGCAGACGCGCCGGCTGAAGCCGGTCGAGGTGACGCGCACGCTCGAGCAGACGACCCGCGTCGAGATGGACCTGCGCCTCGAGGCGGCCGCCATCTCCGAGCTCGCCGAAAACACGAAGGACGATCCCGGCTTCCGGGTGCCTTCGGTCGACTGGGAGCGCACCGGCCGCGACGTCGTCACGATGGAGTGGATCGACGGCATCAAGATGTCGGACCTCGACGGCCTGCGCGCCGCCGGCCACGACCTCGACGCGCTCGCCGACACGCTGATCCAGTCGTTCCTGCGCCACACGCTGCGCGACGGCTTCTTCCACGCCGACATGCACCAGGGCAACCTGTTCGTCGACCCGCAGGGCCATATCGTCGCCGTCGACATGGGCATCGTCGGCCGGCTCGGGCGCAAGGAGCGCCGCTTCCTCGCCGAAATCCTCTACGGCTTCATCACCCGCGACTATGTGCGGGTGGCGAACGTGCATTTCGAGGCCGGCTACGTGCCGGCGCGCCACGATGTCGCGAGCTTTGCCCAGGCGATCCGCGCGATCGGCGAGCCGATCCACGGCCAGCCGGCCGAGACGATCTCGATGGCGAAGCTGCTGACCCTGCTCTTCGAGGTCACCGAGCTGTTCGACATGGAGACGCGCACCGAGCTCGTCATGCTGCAGAAGACGATGGTCGTCGTCGAGGGCGTGGCGCGCACGCTCAACCCGCGCTTCAACATGTGGAAGGCCTCCGAGCCGGTCGTCGGCGGCTGGATCCGCGACAATCTCGGGCCCAAGCGCATCCTCGCCGACCTGAAGGACGGCGCGCATGCCGCCCTGCGGCTCGCCGAGGCCGCGCCCGAGATCGCCGCCAAGACCGAAAAATTCTCGCGCGACCTCACCGCCATGGCCGAAAGCGGCCTGCGCTTCGACGCCGCCACGGCGGAGGCGATCGGCAAGTCCGAGGCCCGCCACGGCCGCTCGGGCCGGATCGCGCTGTGGGTGATCGCCGCGGCGCTTGTCTATATTGCCTGGGTGGTCGGGTAGCGCTCGCCCCGGCTACCACAGGATCAGCATCGCCCCGGTCAGCAGCAGCACCGCGCTCCAGACGACGTCGACATTGACCCAGGCGCTGCGCAGGATGCCGAGCCCGACGAAGCGGTAGACGGCAAGCGCCACCAGGCCCATGGCGCACAGCATCGCGCCGGTGTGCACGGCGACCGCCGCCAGCATCGCCGCCGTGCTTCCGCCGCCCGCCGCCGCCAGCGGCGGCGACGCCAGGCAGATCGGCGTCAGCGCCGGCAGCACCATCAGCCCGGCGCCATGCGCGGTCGCCATCAGGAAGGACCAGAGCGCCAGCCCGACGAGCCCCGTCGTCATGCCGACGCGCACGCGCTGGCGATGCCCGAAGAGATGGTGCCAGACGGCCCAGGCGACGAGCACCGCCCCCGTTGCCGTCCGCACCAGCGACGGCTCGACGACCAGCCCCGCCATGATGGTGATCGCCACGACCAGACCGACCGACGCCGCATGGCCAAGGGCGATCGCCGGCACCGCGCCGACCACCGCCGCCGCGCTCTGCCGATGCAGGCCAAGCGCGACGGCGAACAGCCAGCCCATCGCCGGGTTGAGGCCGTGAAAGGCCCCGAGCCCCGCCAGCAGCAGCCATGGCCACAGGTCGTTCATCGGCAGCCTCTCACCTTAGCGCGCGTCGCGATCCGTCAGTTGCCCTTGCCACGCTTTAACATCCTTGTTTCGCCTTTCTTTGTCCCGAAACCGGTTCCCAGTTTCGGGAGACATGCTTCACGGATAGCAGTAGGAGTCCGACGAGCAGTCGCCGCCCTGCAGGCGCACCTGGTGCGGCCGGTGCGACTTCGGCCATTCGACGAAGAACCTTTCGTCGAAGGCGATGCCGCCGTCGGGCCCGGCGTCGAGCTTGACCATCCAGCCGTTCAGCCCCTCGGGATAGAACTGCTCGTCGATCGCGCCATACAGCGAGTTGGTGAAGTAGACGCGCCGGCCGTCGCGGCTGATCTCCACCATCTGCGGCCCGCCGTTGAGCGCGCCGTTCTTCGCCCCCGGGTGCGAGGCGCGCGAGACGATGCCGCCGATCCGCACCTTGCCCGTCTGCTTCGGCTTGAACGGATCGGAGACGTCATATTGCAGCAGGTCGCCGGTGCCCCAGCAGGAGACGTAGAGGAACCGGTCGTCCATCGACAGGTCGATGTCGGTGACGAGCGGCGGCACCGCCTTGAAGCCCTGAAGCATCGGCGGCAGTTGTTCCGGATCGGCCGGCTCGGCGGGGATGTCTATCACCTTGGTGACGGCCCACTTGTCGCCGTCGCGGTGCCAGACCCAGATCGATGACGACAGATCCTCCAGGCACACCACGGAATTGACGAAGCCATAGGCCTTGGTCGGATCATGTGCCGGCCGCAGCTCGAACACCAGCTGGTATTTGTCGCCGAAATCGATCGTCTGCAGGTGCTTGCGCTTGTGCAGGTCCCAGAAATGCAGCCTGCGCCCGTACTTTGCGCCGAGCAGGATTTCCGGCACGAGACCGTTTTCGAAGGTGTCGGGCGTCCCCCACTCGCTGGTGACGAGGGTGTCGTGGCCGAGGTGCCACCAGACATCGTAGGAAAGCTCCTGCGGCCCGCGGTCCAGTTCCCATTGCCCGCGGACCTCGAAGGTTTCGTGGTCCATCAGGAAGACGCCGCCGGGCGCCTTTCCCTCGCGGTTGCCCAGCGCTGCGACATAAATGCCCTCCGGGCCGCAATGGACGGTGTGGGGGCGCGAGTAACCGGCCCGCTCGGCCACCTCCTGCGGCTCGATCACCTTGACGATCGCCGGCTTGCGGCCGTCCGGCTTGGTGTCGAGGATGTGGATGCGCGACGATTTCAGCCCCGGCACCACCAGGTAGCGCCGCTCGGCGTGCGGATGCGGCGCGTTGGGGCAGAGGCACGACGAACAGGCGTTCCAGCCGAAATGGTGCAGTTCGTCGCCGACGTTGGGCATCGGGACTGTGTGAACGATCTGCCCGTAGGTCGCCGAGGCGGGATCGACGTCGACGACGGCGAGCTCGTCCGGGACGGCCCGCTTCGGGTCGAATGCCGCGACATAGGCCAGCGTTTCGGGCGCCGCCTTCATCGCCATGCGCGGTGAGGGATAGAAACTTGGATCGGGTTTCCACGTGACCATGTGAAGGCCTCCTGGCTTCGCGTTTGCAAAACAACTGGAATGCCGACTGTCCGCCGCGCCGCGTCGCGGGACGACAGGATCAGGGATGCTTCAACAGGATACCGGGATGCAGATCGCGCCTGACCGCGTCTGGGTTTCCCGCGGCAATTCTCTCAGATGAGCGCGGCCTTCGGCAACCTTTTTCGGTGTTCCGGCACAAACCACCGCACGGCGCCGCCGAGGCCGCTTCGCTGTGTCGAGCGGAAGTCTCCCTGGCGGCGCCATTAACTTCGCACTCGCTAAAATTAGCAGCTTCATCTTATCGAATTGGTCGCGGTTTAAGGAGCAGGCTCTGGCGTCGTGATCAGCCGCCTGCCCGGCACGCCACAAATTCGGCATAAATCCGGCTCCAAGCTCCACCGGGGCGTGCAATATAAATAATTCGGAGGATTGCGCCATGCGCAGAATCGGTAACCTCGCCCTCGCGGCATGCATCTCAACAACGCTTGCCGCCGTCCCGGTCGGCCTCGACCTGAAAAATCCGACCAAGCTCACCGCCGCGTCCGTCTTCGCCAAGGATGGCAATGGCGGCGGCAACGGCGGCGGCAATGGCGGCGGCGGAAACGGGGGTGGTAACGGCGGCGGCGGAAACAGCGGCGGTAAGGGCGGCGGCAGCGACAAGAGCGGCGGCGGCGACAAGGGTCGCGGGAGTGACAAGAGCGCAGGCAAGAACACCTCCGGACGCGGCAAGTCCGAAACCGCGCATGCGCGGGCTGAGACGAAGGAAAAGAAGGATCCGATCGCCAAGGCCCTCGACAAGCTCTTCGGCAAGGATGATGCCAAGGCGAAGACCAGGGTCGCGTCGGTGGATAAGTCGAGGCCGATGTCCAAGCCGGCCAAGACGAGCCCCGTCACGACGACCGCCAGGCTGCCGGTCCCGGAAGAAAAGCCGCTCTCGGCCAAGCTCGGCAGCCTGAATTCGCTGAAGCGCAACTATCACGCCTACATGAATTCGCAGGATCCGCGCATGGCCGCGGTCCGCGCCTACGTCATGGCCTATGCGCAGTTCGAGCTGGAGAACGGCGTCGACGCGGTGCCGGTCGATCCGGCTCTGAGCGACGAGGCGCTCAGCGCCGCCCTGCTTTCGGCCGCCAACAAGACCATCGATACGGCGCTGCCGGGCGAGCCGGCGGTCGTCGATCCCGAAGTCATGGACTGGGCGAAGGACGTCCTGGGCGTGGGCCCCTCGATCGGCAAGATCGATCAGGTGCGCGATGAACTGGCATCCCGACAGCCGACGGATGTCGTCACCGAGCAGCCGGATGAGCCGGACGCCGAACAGCCGACAGACGTCGTCGAGCAGCCGACCGAACCCGACGTCGAACAGCCGACGGATGTCGTCACGGAGAACCCAACCGAGCCGGAAGCCGAACAGCCGGCCGACGTTGTCACGGAGCTTCCCGCCGAACCCGAAACCGAGCAGCCGAGCGACGTTGTCACCGGGCTGCCCGGAGAAACCGAACAGGCCGCCGTGGCCGAATAGGCCCCGCCCTTCGCCGCACTGCGCCGCGCGGGCCGAAAAGACAGCCGAGGGGGCGCATCAGCGCGTCCTCGGTTGCTGTGAACGCCGTGTCGCGCCCCGCACGCCGTCACCCGGGCGACGTTTCGCCACCCCGCGCATCTCGGCGGCCCGGCCATGCTTGACCCGCAGGAGGCCCGGTCTAGATTGTTGCAATGGCTGAACGACGGAACATTGACCAGACAGCCGCACCCGTGATGGCGGCGATCCGCCATCGGCTGCGCAGCCTCTACTATGGCAGCCACCCCCGCGCGCTGGCGTTCCAGTTCTCCCTGATGATGGTCGATCTCGCCATCATCGTCTTCTTCCTGATGGGACCGTACCTGCGCGCCGGCAACGCCTATCTGCTCGTCGACTACGTCGTCACCGTCATCATTGCGCTCGAGCTGGTCGCGCGAATGCTGGTGGCGCCAAGCTTGCGCTACTGGCTCGGGCGGCCGATGACCTGGGTCGACCTGTTCATCCTCGCCACGCTGCTCTTTCCCAACCAGCTCGCCAACTTCGCCTTCCTGCGGGCGCTGCGGATCTGGGCAATCAGCCAGAGCCGGCTGTTCTCGCTGATGTTGAAGCGGCGGGGCTACAGCGAGTACGAGGACACGATCCAGGCCTGCGTCAACTTCCTGATCTTTTTGTTCATCGTCACCGGCTTCGTCTACTCGACCTTCTTCTACGGCGAGCACGTCGGCGGCTTCATCGATGCGATGTACTTCACGGTCGCCACCGTGACAACCACCGGCTTCGGCGACATCACCCTGCCCGGTCCACTCGGCAAGCTGACCTCAATCGTCACGATGATCATTGGCATCTCGCTGTTCGTGCGGCTGGCGCAGACGATCGTGCGACCGCCCAAGGTCACCTTCCCCTGCCCGCAATGCGGGCTGCGCCGCCACGATGCCGATGCGGTCCATTGCAAGGCCTGCGGCTACCTCCTGAATATTCCCGACGAGGGCAGCTGATGGCGAAGCGCCCCGCCTTTTCCGGCCTGCCTTGCGAAGCGACGCCTCACGATCGGCCGCTCCGGGACATTGCGGAATTCCGTTCCCGTTCGTGCGGTTATGCGCTAGGAACCTCACTCTGCCTGCCGCCCCGGCGGCGGCCCTGATCGCCATGGATGGAACCGGCTCATGACCTTGAAGGACAAGCGCATTCTTCTGATCATCTCGGGCGGCATCGCCGCCTACAAGAGCCTCGACCTGATCCGCCGGCTGCGCGAGCGCGGCGCGACGGTGGTGCCGGTGATGACGGCCGGCGCGCAGCAGTTCGTCACCCCGCTGGCCGTCGGCGCGCTGTCATCCGGCCATGTCTTCACCGACCTGTTTTCGCGCGAGGATGAGCAGGACGTCGGCCATATCCGGCTGGCGCGCGATTGCGACCTCGTCGTCGTGGCGCCGGCCACCGCCGACCTGATGGCGAAGATGGCGAACGGCCTGGCCGACGATCTCGCCTCGACCGTCCTTCTGGCGACCGACCGTCCGGTGCTGATCGCGCCGGCGATGAACCCGAAGATGTGGACGCATCCCGCCACGTTGCGCAACGCCGAGACGCTTGCCGGCGACGGCATCCGCTTCGTCGGCCCGAACGCCGGCGAGATGGCCGAGGGCGGCGAGGCCGGGCTTGGCCGCATGGCCGAGCCGCTGGAGATCGCAGCAGCCGCCGAACGGATGCTGGACGGCGGGCCGAGACCGCTTGCCGGCAAGAAGGCGATCGTCACCTCCGGCCCCACGCACGAGCCGATCGACCCGGTGCGCTACATCGCCAACCGCTCCTCCGGCCGGCAGGGACACGCGATCGCCGCCGCGCTCGCCAAACTCGGCGCGGACGTCACCCTTGTCTCCGGCCCGGTCGAGATCCCGGATCCCGCCGGTGTCACGACCGTGCATGTCGAGCGCGCCGAGGAGATGCTGGCGGCGGTCGTCGCAGCACTCCCCGCCGACATCGCCGTGATGGTGGCGGCCGTCGCCGACTGGCGCGTCGCTGCGGCCGGCACGCAGAAGATCAAAAAGAAGCCGGGCGAGGCACCGCCGCCGCTTTTGCTTGCCGAAAACCCCGACATCCTCAAGACGATCGGCCATCATGCCGACCGCCCGAAGCTGGTCGTCGGCTTTGCCGCCGAGACGCAGGACGTGGAGGCGAATGCGCGCGAGAAACTGACGCGCAAGGGCGCCGACCTGATCGTCGCCAACGACGTCTCGCCGGCAACCGGCATCATGGGCGGCAGCCGCAACAGCGTCAGGATCGTCTCCAGGGACGGCGTCGACGCCTGGCCGGACCTGGCCAAGGCCGAGGTCGCCACGCGCCTGGCGGCATTGATCGCCGAAAGGCTCGCGGCGCTGCCGTGACGGGCCTGGCCGGCCCCGACCGCCCGGCTGCCAGCGAGAGGCCGCGTCAGCCGGCCACGGCGAGATTGCCTTTGGCCGGCGCGTGGCTGCCGGGCGCAAAAAGCTGCACGTCGATGCCGTCCTCGCCGAGGACGACGGCGCTGCCGTCGGGGATTTCGACCCAGGCATCGGTGTCGTCGTTGAGCGGCTCGGAAACGAGGCAATAGCCGCCCGTCCGGTCCATCGGCGCGGCATACAGCGTCGGCGCGTGTAAATCGGTGGCGTACCGCACGGCATAAAGGGTGCGCCCGTCGGAGAAGGCGGCGGTGAAGCGGACGAGGACCTTGCGGCCGAGCTGCGCCGCCAGCCGCTCGACCAGGCCGATGGTCTCGGCCATGGCGGCGAGCGGGTCGCGCTCGAGACCGAACTGCTTGGCAAGCAGGAACAGAAGCTCGGAATCGGTCGCGCCGGTGCGGGCGGCGTAGAGATCGTTGTCGAGCATCGATTCCATCGGCCGGCGCAGATGTTCGAAATCGGCGATCTGGCCGTTGTGCATGAACGACCAGACGCCATGGACGAAGGGATGGCAGTTGTCGCGCCGCGTGCCGCCGCCGGTCGCCGCGCGGACATGGGCGAGAAACAGCGGCGAGCGGATCTGCCGGGCGAGGCTTTTCAGGTTGCAGTCCGACCAGGCCGGCAGGATATCGCGGTAGCGCCCCGGTTCCGGCCGCTCGCCGTACCAGGCGATCCCGAAACCGTCGCCGTTCGTCGCCGTCTTCGCCCGCGTCGCGCAATGGGATTGCTCGATCAGCGAGTGGGCCGGCGAGGAGACCAGTTCCTCGAGATAGAGCGGTTTTCCGCGATAGGCTGCCCATCGGCACATTGGTTTCACTCGCTTTCTGCCGGCCTTCCGGCCGAAAGGTGGACGAACGCATTGACCCGGTGCCGGACCAGAATCATCGAAAAAAGGTAAAAATGCGTTAACGAAAGTAAACGGCCCGGAAACCATATGCGCCATTTTGGACCGAAACCCCGCCGGGGCCCGTTCCCTGCGAGACAGGCGATTTGTGAACACTGCGTTTCAGCGTCCACAATTTCTTACCCTTGCGGCCCGCACTATATTCACCGGCAAGTGACGAACCATTGAGAGGTCCCCTTGCATGTCCATACGCCCCGTCAAGCATGAAAGCATCGCCCGCCCCGCCATGGAGGGCGCCGGCGTCAAGCTCCACCGCGTCTTCGGCTTCGGCGACCCGTCGTTGACCGACCCCTTCCTGATGATGGATGACTTCCGCAACGACGATCCCGCCGACTACATTCGCGGCTTTCCCTGGCACCCCCACCGCGGCATCGAGACGATCACCTATGTGCTCGCCGGCACCGTCGAGCATGGCGACAGCCTCGGCAACCACGGCACCATGGGTGCCGGCGACGTCCAGTGGATGACCGCCGGCAGCGGCATCCTGCACCAGGAGATGCCGAAGGGCGATTTTGCCGGGCGCATGCACGGCTTCCAGCTCTGGGCCAACCTGCCATCGTCGCTGAAGATGACCGCGCCGCGTTACCAGGACATCAAGTCCACCGACATTCCGGTGGTCGTCGACGACGACGGCACGGCGGTGCGTATCATCAGCGGCGACTTCTGGGGCAAGAAAGGCCCGGTCGACGGCATCGCCGCCGAGCCGGTCTATCTCGACGTCTCGGTGCCGCCCGGCAAGACGAAGACGATTCCAGTCGACACCTACCGGTCGGCCTTCGCTTACATATTCGCCGGGTCCGGCACCTTCCGCGATGCCTCGAAGCCCTTCGGCGTCAAGGTCGAGAAGGAATACCAGGGCGAGGAGCTGAACATCCGCGACCTTTCCGGAAACCGGACGCTGGTCGTCTTCGACACCGGCGACCATGTGACGGTGCAGGCAGGCGAAAAGGGTATCCGCTTCCTGCTTGTCACCGGCAAGCCGATCCAGGAGCCGGTCGCCTGGCACGGACCGATCGTGATGAACACGCGGGAGGAATTGCAGCAGGCGATGCGCGAGCTGCAAAACGGCACCTTCATCAAGCCCGCACATTGACAGGACTGCCGCGTTCTCCGTTGCCGTGTCTTGAGTTGGAGAAAACAGCAGGCGTCATAAGCCCAAAACCAGACGAAAAGGGTCGCGCGCGGCCCTTTTCACTTTGGGTGGGCAATTGACCTACCTGCGAAGCGTCTCTATTCATCGAGTCATCCGATGACTTGATGAATGCAAGATGGAAACGGTGCACCGAAGCAACCTCGCGGAAACCGCAGCCGAGGCGATCCGCAAGGAGATCGTCGCCAAGCGCTGGCGCGTCGGCGACCGGCTGCCGAACGAGGCGTCGCTGTCGGCCATGCTGGCGGTGAGCCGCGGGACGGTGCGCGAGGCGGTCCGCGCCCTTGCCGCACAGGGCTACCTCGAAACGCGCCAGGGGTCTGGCACCTATGTGCTCACGACCGTCGATCCCGCACCCCGCCTGACCGCGGCGCGAGGTGCAAGCCTGCGCGACCAGTTCGAAGCACGCCTGGCCCTCGACGTGGAAGCGGCCCGCCTTGCGGCACTCCGGCAGACGCCGAAGATGATCGCGAGGCTTCGCACGCTTCTCGCCCGCCGCGGCAGCTACGACGGCTCGGACCGGGCCGCCTTCATCGAACGCGATCTTGCCTTCCACAAGGCGGTGATCTCCGCTTCGGGCAACCGGGCGATGGTCGAGATCTACGAGTTCTTCTCGCAATCGATCGCGGAGACGATCGAGGCCACCCTGGGCAACGACCTGCCCGAACCCGACATGCAGGCCCACGCCGACATCGTCGACGCCATCGAGACCGGCGAGCCGGAGAAGGCGGATGCCGCTGTCCGGCGTTTCATGCACCCCATCACTGCCGCTCTCGATCAAATGGCGAAATCATGAACCTGCATCTCGAGGACGCGGCCACCACCGCCGAGGACATAGACCGCCAGCTGATCGACGCGGAAGCGGACAGCGTCCCGCCGCCTGTCCCGCCGGCAGCTGGCAGCGGCCTTGCCCGCGTCATTCTCGGGGCCAGCCTGGTGCTGATCGCGTTCAACCTGCGGCCGGTGTTTTCCAGCGCCTCGGCACTTCTGCCGGAGATCCGCAGCACCCTGCAGCTTTCGCCGCTGGGCGCGAGCCTGCTGACCACCTTGCCGGTCGTTTGCCTCGGCCTGTTCTCGCCGATCGCACCACGTCTTGCACAGAGGATCGGCAGCGAGCGCACGCTGCTGGCGGTTCTCTTACTGCTGGCGCTGGGCACCGCCCTGCGCGGCCTGTCCTCGATCCCGCTCCTCTTCCTTGGAACGGCGCTCGCCGGCGCCTGCATTGCCGTCGGAAACGTCCTGCTGCCCGGTCTGGTGAAGCGCGATTTCGCCGAGCGCACGGCCTCGATGACCGGACTTTACACCATGGCCCTGTGCGGTGGCGCCGCCGCCGCCGCCGGCCTCTCCATCCCCGTCGCGCAGGCATTCGGAGGGTCGCTGAATGCGGCGCTGGCGATCTGGGCCGTCCCCGCAGTCATCGTCGGCCTGATATGGCTTCCCCAGGCAATGTCCGTCGACCGGGCCGGACGGCGCACCGGCTTCCGGGTCGAGGGCCTGTGGCGCGACCGCCTGGCGTGGCAGGTCACGCTTTTCATGGGCTTGCAGTCCGCCCTCGCCTACTGCGTTTTCGGCTGGCTGGTGCCGATCCTGCGGGAGCGTGGGCTCGACGGCGTCACCGCAGGCGCAATCGTCTCCATGTCCGTCATGGTCCAGTCGGCAGCCTGCATCGTCGCACCGCAGATCGCCGTTCGAGGCAAGGACCAACGGCTGATCCACGTGGTGCTTTGCGCCCTTGCCGTGATCGCTCTGCTGGGCCTGCTTTTTGCCCCGCTGTCGACCGCGTGGTTCTGGGCAGTGCTGCAGGGCGTCGGCCAGGGCGGATTGATTGCCGTCGCAATGACGGCGATCGTGCTTCGCTCACCCGATGCGCATGTCGCCGCCCATCTGTCCGGCATGGCGCAGTGCGTGGGCTACCTGCTTGCCGCCATCGGCCCGCTGATCGTCGGCCTCATCCAGAGCTGGACGGGCAGCTTCCAGGCCAGCGCGGTTCTCTTCGTGCTTCTCGGCGTTGGCGCTGCCATCAACGGCTGGGGTGCCGGACGGGCGCTTCATGTTGGTGCCAGGACTGTCAAGCTCGACGATCCGACCCGCGCCTAAGGCGCAGCTCCCGCAGGCGAACTGCCGAGGGCAGCCGAGTTTGCTGGACAAGTAGAAGGCGCAGGTATTTAATCAGCAACTCCTAAAATTCTCATTTCCAGGTGTTGGAGGGCGTCATGGCGAACGTCAAATGGGAACTCCAGGGACGTGAATTCTTTCAGTGCAATTGTGCCTATAGCTGCCCCTGCCAGTTCAACGACCTTCCGACACATGGCAATTGCCGGTCGGCCGGGGCGATCGACATCGAAACCGGTTTTCACGGGGATACCAGGCTCGACGGGCTGCGGATCGCAATGATCGCCACCTGGCCGGGCGCAATCCACGAGGGCCATGGCCAATGCGTGCCAATCATCGACGAGCGCGCCACGCCGGAACAGCGCAACGCCCTGCTCCGCATCACGAGCGGCCAGGACACGGAGCCCGGCGCCACCTTCTTCGCCGTCTTTGCCACGACTTTCGACACCGTGCACGAGCCGGTCTTTGCGCAGATCGACTTCGATGTCGACGTGGACAAGCGGACGGCGCGGATCGGAGTTCCGGGGTGGATCGACGCGCGCGGCGAGCCAATCCTCAACCCGGTAACGGGCGACGAACACCGTGTCCGACTCACCCTGCCGCAGGGATTCGAATTTGACACCTGCGAGGTCGGCCGCGGATGGGCGGAAGTCAAGGGCCCGCTGACGGTATCGCTGGCCGACAGCCACGCCCATTTCGCCCGCCTCCACATGACTGAAACCGGTGTCGTCCACTAGATAATCGGTCGGGCCATGGCGGCTTCAGCACTCGACACGATCCTCAGGCGAGACCGCATCATCGTGGCCGTATGCCTTGCAGCGATTACGGCGCTCGCGTGGTTCTATCTTCTCTCCCTGGCACGGTCGATGGGCGACGCCGGCATATCTATGGAGGGCATGTCGGGGATGGAGGGGTCGCAGGACATGCCGGGGATGGACATGACCGGCATGGCGGGGACGATGGCAAGCCGGCCAGCCTGGAGCCCCGGCGACGCCGCGCTCGTGTTCACCATGTGGTTCGTGATGATGATCGGCATGATGCTGCCATCCGCAGCCCCGATGCTGCTTCTCTATGCACGGGTCGGCCGGCATGCGGAGGCGCAGGGCACGCCGTTTGCCGCGACCGGCATCTTCGGCGCCGGCTATCTCGCGGCCTGGTCCCTGTTCTCGCTCGCTGCCACATTTGGCCAGTGGCTGCTCGAGCGCTCACTTTTGCTGACACCGATGATGGAAAGCAGCAGCACCGTCCTCAGCGGTGTCACGCTCATCATCGCCGGGATCTATCAGTGGACGCCGTTGAAACATGCCTGCCTTTCAAAATGCCGGGCGCCAGTGGCCTTCCTCCAGGCGGCCGGCGGGTTCCGGCGCGATCCGGCAGGCGCGTTTGCCATGGGCGTGCAGCATGGCGCCTATTGCGTCGGCTGCTGCTGGCCGCTGATGCTGCTTCTGTTCGTCGGCGGCGTGATGAACATTCTCTGGATCGCCGCAATCGCGATCTTCGTGCTGGCCGAAAAAGTCGTGCCGGGCGGCGACCGCATCGGGCGGATCGCCGGCGCGCTTCTCATTGGCGCCGGCGCGTGGTTCCTCGTCAGGGGGCTTCAGTAAGCCTGAACCTCACGCCGCCTTGGCGACGTGGTATTCCTTGATCGCGGCCATCTTGATCGCCGGATGGCGCTCATGCTCGTAGCGCAGCGAGAACGCGTCCTGCGCCATGAACACCGGGTCGCCGTCGAGGTCGCGGGCGATATCGCCGCGGCGCACGGTGACGAACTTTTCGAGGTCTGCCGGATTGTCGGCGGAGATCCAGCGGCAGACGGAGAAGCGCGACATCTCGAACGAAACGGGCAGGCCGTATTCCTGCTGGAGGCGTTCCTTCAAGACGTCGAGCTGCAGTGCGCCGACGACGCCGACGATCGCCGGCGAGCCATCCTCGGGCGAGAACAGCTGGACGACGCCTTCTTCCGCCATCTGGTGCAGCGCTTCCTTCAGCTTCTTCGCCTTCATCGCGTCCTCGAGCCGGACTCGGCGCAAGATCTCCGGCGAGAAGTTCGGGACGCCCTCGAAGACGAGCGCCTCGCCTTCGGTCAGCGTGTCGCCGATGCGCAAGGTGCCGTGGTTCGGAATGCCGACCACGTCGCCGGCATAGGCCGTATCCGCCAGTTGCCGCTGCGAGGCGAAGAAGAACTGCGGCGCAGTGAGGCCGATCAGCTTGCCGGTGCGCGCCAACCGCGCCTTCATGCCGCGCTCCAGCTTGCCGGAGCAGACGCGGGCAAAGGCGATGCGGTCGCGGTGGTTCGGGTCCATGTTCGCCTGGATCTTGAAGACGAAGGCCGTCATCTTGTCTTCCGCCGCATGCACGGTGCGGATGTCCGCCACCTGATCGCGCGGCGGCGGGGCATAGGCGCCGAGCGCATTGATGAGGTCGCGCACGCCAAAATTGCGCAAGGCCGAGCCGAAATAGACGGGCGTCAGGTGGCCTTCGAGGAAGGCCTTCCTGTCGAACGGCTTGCAGGCCTCGATCGCCAGCGTCAACTCTTCGACAAACGCTTCGCGCTCGTTCTCGGGCAGGCGATGCGACGCCATTTCCGGATCGTTGACCTTGGTGAGGCGTTCTTGCGTGTCGGCGCCGCGCACCTCGTTGGTGGCGAGATGGTAGGAGCCACAGAAGGTTTTGGCGCGACCGATCGGCCAGGTGACGGGCGCGCAATCGAGCGCCAGCTTCTCCTCGACCTCGTCGAGGATCTCGAAGGGATCGCGGCTCTCGCGGTCCATCTTGTTGATGAAGGTGATGATCGGGATGTCGCGCATGCGGCACACCTCGAACAGCTTCAGGGTGCGCGGCTCGATGCCCTTGGCGGCGTCGATGACCATGACCGCCGCGTCGACCGCCGTCAGCGTGCGGTAGGTGTCGTCGGCGAAGTCCTCGTGGCCGGGCGTGTCGAGGATGTTAAAGACATTGCCCTCGTACTCAAAGGTCATCACCGAGGTGACGACCGAAATACCGCGCTCGCGCTCGATCTTCATCCAGTCCGAACGGGTCTGGATCCGGTCCTTCTTCGCCTTGACCTCGCCGGCGAGCTGGATCGCGCCGCCGAACAGGAGCAGCTTCTCGGTGAGCGTCGTTTTACCGGCATCCGGGTGCGCAATAATAGCGAATGTGCGGCGGCGGGAGACCGCCTCGGCGAGACTTTCGGCCATGCTTTCTGAATTTCCTGTTGATCGCGCGCCTTCTACTGGTTTCCTCGGCGATTTGCAAATTGACGAGGGAAACCCGCGGACGGCTTATGCAGCCATGACCACGACCAAAGCGACCGCCATTCCGACCCTCAATCTTGTCCGCCTGCCGCATGGCGACGGCCTCGACCTGCCGGCCTACGAGACCGCCGGCGCGGCCGGCATGGACCTGCGCGCCGCCATCGGCGACGGCGAGCGGCTCGTGATCCGCCCGGGCAAGCGGGCGCTGGTGCCGACCGGCTTCGTCTTCGAGATTCCCGCGGGTTACGAAGGGCAGGTCCGGCCGCGCTCCGGACTGGCCTTCAAGTACGGCATCACCTGCCTCAATACGCCGGGCACGATCGACAGCGACTACAGGGGCGAGGTCCACGTGCTGCTGATCAACCTGGGCGAGGAGAAGTTCGTCGTCGAACGCGGCATGCGCATCGCCCAGTTGGTGATCGCCCCCGTCGTCCAGGCGGCGGTGCGGGAGGCGAACATTGCCGGCGAGACCGGTCGCGGCGCCGGCGGCTTCGGCTCGACCGGCGTGCAATGAACGATCGCACCGGCCTGGTCTATCGCGAGGGTTTTTTCGACACTCCCGGCGGGTGGGCGGCTCTCAAGGATATCCTCGAAAGCGTATTCGGCATCGACCTCAATCCCCTCGACCGGCTGGGCGGCCCCGACCCGAGCAGCCTGCCGTCGGCCTATTTCGATCCGGCGGGGCGGTGCGTCGCCAACTTCACCGCCTTTTCGCTGCCGCTGATGGTCGACCGGCGGGTGGTGAAGGCCGCCGGCCTGATGCCGGCCGGACCGGGCCGGCTTTCGCCGATGGCCGAGGTCTGACCCGGCCGCGACCGATACCGTCGCTATGGCAACAGCCCCGGCAGCCGCCTCTTCACAGGCGTGGCCTTCACCAGCGAGGTGTTCGTCTGCGCCCGCTCGGCGATGCCGTCGAGCAGCGTGTCGAGCTCTTCCATCGAGCGCAGGTAAAGCCGGACGATGAAACAGTCGTCGCCGGTGACCTTGTCGCACTCGACGCATTGCGGCATCTCCTGGATCAGGCGCTCGACGATATGCAACTGGCCGGGCAGCGGGCGCACCCGCACGATCGCCTGCAGCGAATAGCCGATCTGGTGCGGATTGACATCGATGGTGAAGGCGTCGATGACGCCGCGCTCCTCCAGCTTGCGCAGCCGCTCGGCCACGCTCGGAGACGACAGCTCCGTCGCCGCGGCCAGCTCCTTCAGCGATAACCGGGCGTTCTCCGCCAGCAGCGCCAGTATGCGCCTGTCCGTGTCATCCATAATCATCCATCCGCTCAAAACACCTAAGATTATAAATAAACAATAGCATATAGCCTAAGAAATTCCATGGAGACCCGACGCAGCGGCTCCTATTCTTCGCGCCATGGTATCGCGGGAGAAAGACCATGGACAAGACAATCCGGGCCGGCGCAGTCGAGATGACGGCGGCCATGCTGATTTCCGGAACGATCGGCTGGTTCGTGCTGGTCTCGGGCCAGCCGACGTTGAACGTGGTGTTCTGGCGTTGCGCGATCGGCACGGTCGGCCTTGCCGCCATTTGCGCGGCCCTCGGGCTGTTGCGGCCCGGCCTGCTCACGCGGCGACGGTTTATCCTTGCCGTCCTTGGCGGCGTCGCGATCGTCGCCAACTGGCTGCTGCTGTTTGCCGCCTATCCGCTGGCGTCGATCTCGATTGCCACCACGGTCTACAACACCCAGCCGTTCATGCTGCTGGCGCTCGGCGCGCTGTTCTTCAAGGAACAGGTGACGGCGGCCAAGCTGTCCTGGCTGGCGCTGTCCTTTGCCGGAATGGTGGCCATCGTGCAGGCGAAGCCGGCCGGCGGTCTCGGCGGCGCCGACTACGCGCTCGGGATCGGGTTCTCCCTCGGCGCCGCGTTCTTCTACGCGCTGGCCGCCATCGCCGCCAAGGGCCTGAAGGGCACGCCGCCGCACCTGATCGCCCTGATCCAGGTTGCCACCGGCGTCGTGATGCTGCTGCCGTTCGCCGATTTTTCGGCGCTGCCGTCGACCCCCGCCGCCTGGTCGAGCCTGGCCACGCTTGGCATCGTCCACACCGGGGTGATGTATGTGCTGCTCTACGGGGCGGTCCAGAAGCTGCCGACCCACCTGACCGGCGCGCTCTCCTTCATCTACCCCGTGGCGGCGATCCTCGTCGACCGCGTCGCCTTCGGCCATGCCTTGCAGCCAACGCAGATCGTAGGGGCTGCCGTGATCCTGATCGCGGCGATGGGCATGAACCTCGGCTGGTCACCGGCGCGCATGCTGCGGCGGAGCGCCAGCTAGGCGGGGAGCGACGGGCCCTGCCGGCACCCTGCCGCTGGCTTGGCTTTAGGCTGGCCCGCGTGTGGTCGCGCTACTTCGACTGCCGCGTCGCCTCGAACAGGAACCAGGTGCGGCGCTCGGCCTCATCGATCCAGGTCTCGAGCAGGCTTGCGCTCGCCACGTCGCCGTGCTCGTCGCACAGGCCGTGCGTCTCGCGCATGAGCGAGATGAGATGTTTGTTGTCCTCCAGAAGTTCGGCCAGCATGTCCCCCGGGGTAACGTAGTCGGCGTCGTTGTCGGGGATGCGCTGGAGGCGCGCGGCATGGCCGATCGAGCGCAGTGTCGTGCCGCCGATCTTGCGGGCCCGCTCGGCGATGTCATCTGTCGTTGCGAAGATTTCCTGGGCCTGCTCGTCCAGCAGCAGGTGATAGTCGCGAAAATGCGGACCGGACACGTGCCAGTGGAAGTTCTTGGTCTTCAGGTAAAGCGCCAAGACATCGGCGAGAAGCGCCGTCAGCGCGGTCGAAATGTCGGTGATGGCGTTGGAGGCGAGACCCGAAGGCGTCTTCAGGGGCGCCAGCCTGCGTTTTTCGGCTGAAGTCGGCGACATGCGGTCTCTCCTTTTGAGGACGAAGGTAAACGACGTCGATCGGCGCGACGAAGCCGCGTCTGCCTGGCCGGCACAGCAGCGCTTGCGGCGGCGATGGAGAAGCTAGCGCGGCGCGCCCGATCGTCAACTGCCGCTTGTCACCGCCCGACTTGAAAGCCAGTCCGCGAAAGCGTAGAGAACGCGCGAACGCGAGGGATCTCCATGACACTTGCCGCCTTGCTTGCATACAGCGGAGCGCTCTTCATCGCCGCGGTGATCCCGGGCCCGGGCATCACCGCCATCGTCGCGCGCGCGCTCGGCTCCGGCTTTCGCGAGACCTTCTTCATGGGGCTCGGCCTGATCCTCGGCGACATGATCTACCTGACGGCCGTCATCCTTGGCCTGGCCTTCATTGCCCAGACCTTCACGACGGCCTTCATGGCGATCAAGATCGCCGGCGCGCTTTATCTCTGCTACATCGCCTGGAAGCTTTGGACCACGGGCCTGGTGCCGCAGCAGATCGAGGCGCGCCGTTCCTCCAGCATGGCCATGTCGTTCCTGTCGGGACTGCTCGTCACGCTCGGCAATCCAAAGACGATGCTTTTCTATGTGGCGCTGGTGCCGACGCTGATCGACCTTGGCGCAATCGGCCTCGACGACTACGGCTTGCTGCTCGGGGCGACGTTCATCGTGCTGCTGGTGGTGCTCATTCCATACATGGCGCTGGCATCGCGCGCCCGAACGCTGCTGAAGCGGCCGACCGCCCTGCGGAGCCTCAACCGCGTGGCGGCGGGCATACTGGCAAGCACAGCGGCCTACATCGCAACCCGCGCTGCGTGAAATAAAGATCCGTCTTCAACCGCAATGGAAAGCGATTTTTTCAATCCGCGGCCGATCCATGGACGATGCGGCACTGGCTTCCGCACGTCTTAGAACCTATTCTCGCCACGACATCCGAAGATTGAAAGGGAGCCGAATATGTCTGAACCCCGCAAGCCCGGTCGCGGCCGCGTCTACGCCTCGATCACCGAGACGATCGGCGACACTCCGATCGTGCGGCTCGACAAGCTGGCCAAGGAAAAGGGCGTGAAGGCGAACCTCCTGGCGAAGCTCGAATTCTTCAACCCGATCGCTTCGGTCAAGGACCGTATCGGGGTAGCGATGATCGAAGCGCTCGAGGCCCAAGGCAAGATCACCCCCGGAAAGTCGACGCTGATCGAGCCGACCTCCGGCAACACCGGCATCGCGCTCGCCTTCGCCGCAGCGGCCAAGGGCTACCGGCTGATCCTGACCATGCCGGAAACCATGTCGGTCGAGCGGCGCAAGATGGTGGCGCTGCTCGGCGCGGAACTCGTGCTGACGGAAGGATCGAAAGGCATGAAGGGCGCGATCGCCAAGGCCGAAGAACTGGCGGCGACCATTCCCGACGCGATCATCCCGCACCAGTTCGAAAACCCGGCCAATCCGGAAATCCACCGCAAGACGACGGCGGAGGAAATCTGGAACGACACGGAGGGCCAGGTCGACATCCTCGTCTCCGGCATCGGCACCGGCGGCACGATCACCGGCGCCGGCCAGGTGCTGAAGGCGAAAAAGCCGGGCGTCAAGGTGGTTGCGGTCGAGCCGGCGGACAGCCCCGTTCTTTCCGGCGGCAATCCCGGCCCGCACAAGATCCAGGGGATCGGCGCAGGCTTTGCACCGGCGATCCTCGATACCAAGATCTATGACGAAGTCGTCACCGTGGCCAACGACGAGGCCTTCGAGAACGCCCGCCTGGTGGCGCGCCTCGAGGGGGTCCCGGTCGGCATCTCCTCGGGTGCGGCCCTCGCCGCCGCCATCAAGGTCGGCAGCCGGCCGGAGAACGAAGGCAAGACCATCGTCGTCATCATTCCCTCCTTCGCCGAGCGTTATCTTTCGACCGCGTTGTTCGAGGGTCTGGGCGGCTGAAGCAAGCCGTTCGATCCGGGCGGGGGAGCCAACAAGACCGCTCCTCACGTCATTAGCATCTCCGGAAACAGCAGCGGGCCGGGCGGCATCGGGCGCGCGGCCCGCCAATACATGAAGGCGGCGTCGTCCGGTTCGAGGCGCAGATTGTCCCCGAACCAGCCGCACGGAGGCAGGAAACCAAACTCGATCCTCACCACCGGTGCGCTCATCACCGAACAGAGCGTCGCAAGCGGGTCAACGGGAAGCGGACCGAGCCAGTCATGGACGCGCAGGCAACTGTCGGCTTCCGTGACGAAGACGATTGACCGGCCCCCATCAAGCACCAAGGCCCTCGCCAACCCGTTGCAGAGATACCAGAGCGGTAAGGACGGCTCGGGCGCGGCCGAAAGAGCACCGCCATGGGGGATCGACCGGGTGCAAATGTCCGAAAGCAGCCGGCGATCCGCTTCCCGCGTCGGATCGAGAGGCGTTGCCACGGCGCCGGAAGGCTCGAAGGCTCCCATCGTCCACGCCCGATGCGACGGCAGCCGGTGAAATCCGAAGCGCGGGTAGAAGTCTGTCACCGACGAATTGGCGAACAACAATACCGGCAACCGAAGCGTATCGGCCGACGCGAGAACGCGCTGCATCAGCGCGCCGGCATAGCCCCTGCCCTGTCGGTCGGCGCGTGTTGCGACCGCACCCAGTTGCAGCCCGGGCATGGCTTCCGCGGATCCCTTTCCGCCGCCGCCGCGAAGCACGAGTTGCATGGCTGACGCCGACCGTGGACACGATCTGGTCGTTCTCCAGCAGCGCCATCACGCTGTAGCCGCCACCCCAGCCACCCGCTGCCGCCCAGCGCTGGAAATCGATGTCGCCGAACGCGTCGGCGACATGACGAAAGAACGGCTCATGCCAGCGCGTATCGTGGCAACCTATTTCGATGATCTCGCCGGTCATTTAGCTCGCCCTGGTTCCCATTGCCGCTTGCGGTCCCGCTCATGTCGCAAATCCATAGGCGGCCCGGCAAAATCGTCAAGCCGCGGCAGACAGCCGTTCCCCGGCAATACGATAGGAGATCGCCTCGGCGAGATGGATACGGCCGACACTGTCCTTTCCGTCGAGGTCGGCCAGGGTGCGGGCGACCTTGAGCACGCGATGGTAGCCGCGGGCGGAAAACCGCAGCTTCTCCGCGGCATCCCGCAAAAGCTGCAGGCCGCCGGGGTCCGGCTCCGCGATGCGCTCGATCAACGCGGTGGAGGCTCGGGCGTTGGTCGAAACCTCCGGGCAGCCAAGCGCCACGAACCGATCGCGCTGGGCGTCCCGGGCCCGAGCGACGCGAGCCGCCACCGCCGCGCTCGACTCTGCCTGCATCGGCCGGATCAGATCGCTCGCCGAGACGGCCGGCACGTCGATGCGGATGTCGATGCGGTCCATCAGCGGACCGGAAATCCGCCCCTGGTAATCGGCCATGCAGCGCGGCCCGCGGGCGCAGACCTGCCCCGGCTCACCCGCCATGCCGCACCGGCAGGGGTTCATGGCCGCGACCAGTTGGATGGCCGCCGGATAGCTGACGCGGTGATTGGCCCGCGCGATCACGCATTCACCGGTCTCGAGCGGCTGGCGCAATGCATCCAGCACCTGCGGCGAGAACTCCGGGAACTCGTCGAGGAAGAGGATACCGTGATGGGCGAGCGAGGCTTCACCGGGCCGGGCGCGCAAACCGCCACCTATAAGAGCGGCCATCGTCGCCGAATGATGCGGTGCCCGATAGGGGCGGCGATCGGACAGCTTGCCGCCGGCGAGCTGGCCTGCGATCGAATGGATCATCGAGACTTCGAGCAGTTCGGCCGGTGCGAGCGGCGGCAGGATCGACGGCAGGCGGGCGGCCAGCATCGACTTGCCGGAGCCGGGCGGCCCGACCATCAGGAGGTTGTGCCCGCCGGCCGCGGCCACCTCGAGCGCCCGCTTGGCGCTCTCCTGTCCCTTGATGTCGGCGAGATCGGGCAGATTGGCGGGGGCGGCGCGAATGGCGGGCTCGGGACGGGCGAGCACCTGGGTGCCACGAAAATGGTTGGCGAGCGCAATCAGGCTGCGCGGCGCCAGAATGTCGATCTCCGCGCCGGCCCAGGCCGCCTCGGCCCCGCTGTCGGCCGGACAGATCAGGCCCTTGCCGAGCGCATTGGCGCCGATGGCCGCCGGCAAGGCGCCGGCGATCGCCGCGATCGTACCGTCGAGGTTGAGCTCGCCGATGACGACGTAACCCTCCAGCGCATCGGCCGGGATGGCGCCGAGCGCCGCCATCAGGCCGAGCGCGATCGGCAGATCGAAATGGCTGCCCTCCTTGGGCAGGTCCGCCGGCGCCAGATTGACCGTGACGCGCTTCGCAGGCAGGGAAAGACCGGAGGCGTGCAGCGCGGCCTGGACCCGTTCGCGGCTCTCGGCGACCGCCTTGTCCGGGAGCCCGACGATCTGCATTCCGATCTTCCCGGGCGCCACCATGACCTGGACCTCGACGGGAACGCCGTCGATGCCCTGAAACGCCACCGTACTGATCCGTGCCACCATGACTGTCCCCCTGGCCGCCCGGTCCCTTGTGCGGCATGCCGACAAATCTGGCACGGAAACCGGAATAGAGCAAGAACATTAAGGGAACGATTTTCAGCCTCTCCGTGCAATCCGATTGCATCAGGTTGCAAGGGGCGCCGTGACGAGAACAAGGCCCCAACCGTTGCCGTCCCTTCGGTGCGTACATCGGCAAATCATAGGGAGACCAGACCGACGTTCAGAGGTGTCGGGCAGAGTGGAACTGGAATTGCAGCGAACCGCAACGGGCCGCGTCCGCAATGCAACTGGCGGACGGAGGCGCCCAGCCCTGCCGGGGCGCCTTGAGGAAAGATCAGGCGCGCTTGCGCTCGATCGCGTCCCACAGCAGGGCGGCGACATCGGCGCCGCCGAATTTCCGCACCTCGCGGATGCCGGTCGGCGAGGTGACGTTGATCTCGGTCATGTAGTCGCCGATGACGTCGATGCCGACGAACAGGAAGCCGCGCTCGCGCAGCGACGGGCCGATCCGCCTGCAGATCTCGATCTCGCGGGCGGTCAGGTCGGTCGCCTCAGGCCGCCCGCCGGCATGCATGTTGGAGCGGGCGTCGTGTTCGGCGGGGACGCGGTTGATCGCACCGACCGGCTCGCCGTCGACGAGCAGGATGCGCTTGTCGCCCTTGCGCACGTCCGGCAGATAGGCCTGGGCGATGAACGGCTCGCGGAACATCTGCCCGAACATTTCGAGCAGCGAAGAGAGATTGCGGTCGTCGCGGGTCGAGTGGAAGACGCCGGCGCCGCCGTTGCCATAGAGGGGCTTGAGGATGATGTCGCCCATCTCCTCGCGGAAGCGGCGGATCTCGGCCGGGTCGCGGGTGATCAGCGTTGCCGGCATCAGGTCGGCGAATTCGGTGACGAAGATCTTCTCCGGCGAGTTGCGCACCCAGGCGGGATCGTTGACCACCAGCGTCTTCGGATGGATGCGCTCCAGCAGGTGGGTGGAGGTGATGTAGGCCATGTCGAAAGGCGGATCCTGACGCAACAGCACCACGTCCATCGTCGACAGGTCGACCCGCTCGGGTTCGCCCAGATCGTAGTGGTCACCCTTGACGTCGCGAAGCTGCATCGGCTCGACGTTGGCAAAGACCCGGCCGTCGCGAAGGCTGAGCTTGTCGGGCGTGTAGTGGAAGAGCTGGTAGCCGCGCGCCTGGGCTTCGAGGCTCATGGCGAAGGTGGAATCGCCGCTGATGTTGATGGTGGACACGTGGTCCATCTGGACCGCGACGTTCTTGATCTTTGCCATGGAATGTTTCCTCACGGATTGCCGCCCACATTTAGGCGTGCGACCCGGCAAACGCAACGGGCGGCGCCTGTACGCCGCCCGCCCGTAACTGCCACAACCGACCGCTCAGGCGGCCAGACCAGTCTGTGTCCGCCTGGCACGCATCATGTCACGCAGCCGCAACGCCGTGGCGATCGGGGCGGGAAACTGCTTGCGGCAGAAGGCGATCTTGCGAACGTAGGTGTCGACCCGCCACGTCGCCCAGGTCTTGCCGGCAAAATAGCCGATGTCGCCGGCGCGAAGCGTGCGTTCACTGCCGTCCTCGGCGGTGACATGCACCTCGCCCTCGAGGATCAGCACCGTCTCGTCCCAGCCGAAATACCAGCGAAAGGTGCCGGCCGTGCAATCCCAGATCGCCGTGGTCGACTGATCGTCATGGCCGCGCGAATGCAACGCGACACGGGCATGCGGTGCACCCGCCACGATCCAGGACGGCTCGATCGGCGCGTCCACCATCTCCAGCTCGTCCATGGAAGCGGCGACCAGCGGTCGCGACGGCGCCGTCGCAACCGGCAGGGTCTTGGCCGCCATGCCGATCACCCCCGCAAGCATCAATTTCCAGACCATTGCAACTCCGCACGATTGTTTCACGGCAACCATAGCGGGCGGAGGTAAGGGCGGAGTGCAGATGTTCGATCAAATTTTATCGATCGATGAGTCCGGGTTCGGTCTGCGGGGTCAGAACGCATCCGGCAGATGCCGCGGGATGCGCCACGGCCGCACCGCGATGATATCGTATCGCACGGATAGCCGGTGCGCATCGCGCTGGCGGGCGAGCCACAGGTCGCTGGCGGCGCGGATGCGGCGCTGGGCTGTTCCCGTCACTGCGAAGACAGCGCTCTCCTCGCTGCGCCGCGCCTTCACCTCGACGCAAATGACGAGGTCGCGCTTGCGGGCGATGATGTCGATCTCTCCGACCCTCGTGCGGTAGCGGAGGGCCAGCACGCGGTAGCCTTTGGCGAGCAGATAGAGGGCGGCCACGAATTCGGCCACATGACCGCGGCGAAAGGCCCTGCGGCGCAGCTTGCGTTCGGCCTCAGTCGCCATCGCCCGCCTTCATTGCGATCAGGCGCTGGTAGAGATCGCGGCGCGGCAGGCCCGTCTGGCGCGCCGCCTCCGTGGCGGCCTTGCCGGCCGGCATCTCCCGCGCGAGCGCGGCAAGCAGCGCATCCACATCGGCGATTTCGGGGACAGCCGGCTCGGTCGGCGGGCCGACCACCAGCACGATCTCGCCCTTGACCTGCGGATTTGCCGCGTAATGCGCGGCAAGTGCCGCGAGCGATCCCCTGCGGAATTCCTCGAACGTCTTGGTCAGTTCGCGGCAGACGGCAGCCTGCCTCTGATCGCCGAGCACCTCGGCGGCGGCGGCGAGCGTGGCGGCGATCCGATGCGGCGATTCGAAGAAGATCAAGGTCGCATCGACACGGGCGAACTCGCCGAGCCGATCGCGGCGCGCCTTGTCCTTTACCGGCAGGAAGCCGGCAAAGAGAAAGGCATCACTCGGCAGGCCGGATCCGACAAGGGCGGCCAGGGGCGCCGACGGGCCGGGAATGGGGACAACCTTGCAGCCGGCGGATAGCGCAAGCTGGCCGAGACGGTAGCCGGGATCGGATACCAGCGGCGTGCCGGCATCGGAGACGAGCGCCACCGACTTTCCCTGTTCGAGTGCGGCGACCAGCTTCGGGCCGACCTCGTCGGCATTGTGCTCGTGATAGGCGTAAGGGCGCGTGGGAATGCCGTAGCGATCCAGCAGCACGCGGCTGACGCGGGTATCCTCGCAGGCAAGTACGTCGGCGCCGGCCAGCGTCTCCAGCGCACGCAGCGTGATGTCGCCCAGATTGCCGATCGGCGTCGCCACCAGATAAAGCGCCGCCTCGAGCGGACGCGCCGGGACGGTCACCCCGTGGAGACGATAACTGCGGACACCGGAGGCGCCCCCCTTGTGCGGCTCTTCCTGCATCTGAAGCGTGCGTTCCTGCTGTCTTCCGGCGCAAATTGCGGATCCCGTCTCCTTATGGGCGAGGCCGGAGCGCGCGGCAAGCCCGCTTGGTTCGCACGCGGCATCGGTTTCCACCGCGACGATCGCCGAGCCTCTTGCATTTGCACACGAAAATCTGCCAATTTGCCCGTCCACATCCTTCCGGCGCCAGCCGGCAGCATAAAAGACGTCGCGCCGGCAAGCCGGCGGGCAGGGTCGAAAGCGGTACGTCCATGCGCATCACCATCGAACGGTCCAACCTTCTGAAATCGCTGAACCACGTCCATCGCGTGGTCGAGCGGCGCAACACGATCCCGATCCTCTCCAACGTGCTCTTGCGCGCAGACGGGGGGAGCCTCGAGATGAAGGCAACCGACCTGGACCTCGAGGTCACCGAGGCAACGCCGGCGCAGATCGAGCAGGCCGGCGCCACCACCGTTCCCGCGCACCTGCTTTACGACATCGTCCGCAAGCTGCCGGACGGTTCGGAAGTGCTGCTGGCAAACACGCCGGATGGCGCGGCGATGACCGTCGCTTCCGGCCGCTCCAAGTTCTCGCTGCAGTGCCTGCCGCAGTCCGATTTCCCCGACCTGACCGCCGGCAGCTTCAGCCACACCTTCCGGCTGAAGGCCTCCGACCTGAAGATGCTGATCGACCGCACGCAGTTTGCGATCTCGACGGAAGAGACGCGCTACTACCTGAACGGCATCTTCATCCACACGATCGAAAACGCCGGCCAACTGAAGCTGCGGGCCGTTGCCACCGACGGTCACCGTCTGGCGCGCGCCGATGTCGAGGCGCCATCCGGTTCCGAGGGCATGCCGGGCATCATCATCCCGCGCAAGACCGTCGGCGAGTTGCAGAAGCTGGTCGACAATCCGGATCTGGTCGTGACCGTCGAGGTGTCGGATGCGAAGATCCGCTTCACCATCGGCTCGGTCGTGCTGACCTCGAAGCTGATCGACGGGACCTTTCCGGACTACCAGCGCGTCATTCCGACAAGCAACGAGAAGGAACTGCGGATCGATTGCCAGTCCTTCGCCCAGGCGGTGGACCGGGTTTCGACCATCTCGTCCGAGCGCGGCCGCGCGGTCAAGCTGTCGCTCGCCGAAGGCCAGATGACGCTGACCGTCAACAATCCGGATTCGGGCAGCGCCACCGAAGAGGTGGCGGTCGGGTATGACAGCGATCCGCTGGAGATCGGCTTCAACGCGAAATACCTGCTCGACATCACCGCCCAGCTTTCCGGCGAGGAAGCGGTGTTTCTGCTGGCGGATCCCGGTTCGCCGACGCTGGTGCGCGATCTCGCCGGTGACGATGCGCTGTACGTGCTGATGCCAATGCGCGTCTGATCCGCGCGTTCGGAACGCAGCTGCGTCCAGCCGGTTTATTCCACGCCGCGGCCGACCCGTCGGGCTTCGACCGAAGCAGCCGACGGCACCGTATTGCGCTCGTTTGTGCTCACACGGTCTATTCGCTGTTGGGATTTCATCGCCGACTTCGTCTACGGCCGCCTGCATGGCTCGCAGAAGCTCTGTGTCCGCTGGCCCGATAGCGTGCGCGGATGGTGACGGGGCCGCACGATGCAGCTGTTGCCGGCGACGGCGCCGCGCAATCGCGCATGCGACGTGTCTGCCTCCTTCGACAATACGAATGCTCATGCGCTGTCGCTAGCCAGGCGACTGGGATCTACCGGTCCGGTCGTACAGAATCCGTGGGCGCGGAACCCGAAACGGTCGCAAGCTGACTTGTTTTTGCCGCAACCGGAAACAAATACTTTCGAATCACACGGAAGACGCTTAGGTAGCAGCCATCAGGTCGGGGGAGTGGACATGAATTTGCGCGGGAAGGTCAAGGAACGGCTTGGCAGGAAATTCGACGAGGAGATCCGCTTCTTCAAGGGCTGGATCAGCAACACTCGCGCCGTCGGCTCGATCATACCGACCTCGTCGGTGACGGCGCGCCGGATGGCGAGCGTCATCAATCCGGCCTCCGGCCTTCCCGTCCTTGAGCTCGGCCCGGGCACGGGCGCCATCACCAAGGCGATTCTCGAGACCGGGCTCGCACCCGACAAGGTCGTCTCGATCGAATACTCGACGGAATTCTACACCCATCTGCTCGAGCGTTTCGAGGGGGTGCAGTTCATCAACGGCGACGCCTTCGACCTTGATACCACGCTCGCTGCACTGAGAGACCAGCAGTTCGACAGCGTCATCTCAGCCGTGCCGCTGCTGAACTTCCCGACGCATCGCCGCGTCGCGCTAATCGAAGACCTCCTCAGCCGCATCCCGGTGGGGCGGCCGGTGGTGCAGATCTCCTACGGACCCGTCTCCCCGGTCCCCGCCATGCCCGGCCGCTACCAGATCAGCCACCTCGATTTCGTCGTCCGCAACATTCCGCCGGCGCAGCTCTGGACCTATCGCCGGACGCACTGACGCCCGGGTTCACGACAGCCGGGCGGCGGCGGCAATCTTTTCGCCTTCCGGCTTGCGGATCCAACCGTCACATGCGACTGGACGGCCATGGAGTTGTGGAAAGGCATGTCATCATGAACGCACGCGAACGGCTGATCGTCGGGCTGGACGTCCCGACCGTCACCGAGGCCGAGGCCAAGGTCCGCACGCTCGGGGACAGCGTGCTGTTCTACAAGATCGGCTATCAGCTCGCCTTCGCCGGCGGGCTGGAGTTTGCCCGCGACCTGGCCAAGGACGGCAAGAAGGTCTTCCTCGACATGAAGCTGCTCGACATCGACAACACGGTGGTGAAGGGCGTCGAAAACATCGCCAAGATGGGCATGTCGATGCTGACGCTGCACGCCTATCCGAAAGCGATGCGGGCGGCCGTGGAGGCCGCCAGGGGCTCCGATCTATGCCTGCTGGGCGTTACCGTGCTGACGTCAATGGACGCGCAGGATCTCACCGAGGCGGGCTACGACTGCTCCCCGCAGGCGTTGGTTCTACGCCGCGCCGACCAGGCGCGCGCAGCCGGCATGGGCGGCATCGTCTGCTCGGCCGAGGAAGCCTCCGCAGTGCGAAAGATCGTCGGCTCAGACATGGCGATCGTCACACCGGGCATTCGACCCGCAGGCGCCGACAAGGGGGACCAGAAGCGGGTCATGACGCCGGCGGAAGCGCTGAGGGCCGGATCGAGCCACCTGGTCGTCGCGCGCCCGATCGTCAATGCCGCAGATCCGCGCGCCGCTGCCGAGGCGATCCTCGCCGAAATGGCCGGTGCGCTCGGCACATAATTCGACAAAATTAGGAGGAGGAAAACATGGCCAAGGGATACTGGATCGCGCGCGTCGATGTTCGCGATGCCGAACGCTACAAGGATTATGTCGCGGCGGCAAAGCCCGCTTTCGAAAAGTATGGTGCAAACTTCCTTGCCCGCGGCGGCACTTTCCAGAAACTGGAAGGCCAACCACGGGCCCGTAACGTGGTGATCGAGTTCCCGTCCCTCCAGGCAGCGATCGACTGCTACAACTCGCCTGAATACCAGGTCGCCGCAGCCATCCGCCAGGAAGTCGCCGACGCCGAGATGGTGGTGGTCGAGGGGGTCTGAAACCCCGCGCGGGACAACGCCGGATGAAGCCGGCAGGTGTGTGCAGACAAGCCTTCACCTGCCGGTTTCTTTGGGATATGTAGGCCGCACCCACCTCGCCTATTCCAGGAGCTTCCCGCATGACACTCTCCAACCTTCCGCCGCAGGTCACCGTGTTCGGTGGTTCCGGATTCGTCGGGCGTCATGTGGTGCGAGCGCTGGCAAAACGGGGTTACCGTATCCGTGTCGCCGTGCGGCGGCCGGACCTGGCGGGCTTTTTGCAGCCGATCGGCGGCCTCGGCCAGATCTCCTTCGTGCAGGCGAACCTGCGCAATCGCGCCTCGATCGAACGCGCGGTGCAGGATGCGGACCACGTCGTCAACTGCGTCGGGATCCTCTTCGAGAGCGGACGCAACCGCTTCGACTCGGTTCAGGATTTCGGCGCCCGCGCGGTGGCGGAAGCCGCCCGTGCCCGCGGCGCCACGCTGACGCACATCTCGGCCATCGGGGCAGATGCGAATTCGGCCTCGAGCTACGCACGCTCCAAGGGGCGCGGGGAGCTCGGCATCCGCCAGGTGATGCCCGATGCCGTCATCCTGCGCCCGTCGATCATCTTCGGGCCGGAGGACGGGTTCTTCAACAAGTTTGCCGACATGTCGCGCTTCGCGCCTGCTTTGCCGCTGGTCGGCGGCGGCCACACCAAGTTCCAGCCGGTCTACGTCACGGACGTCGCCGAAGCCGTGGCGCTGTCGGTCGACGGCAAGGCGGCGAAGGGCACGACCTACGAACTCGGCGGTCCGGAAGTGCTGACCTTCCGCCAGTGTCTGGAACTGATGCTGCAGGTCATCGACCGCAAGCGGCCGATGGTCTCCATTCCCTTCGGCATTGCCTCGATGATCGGCTCGCTCTCCTCGCTCATCCCCTTCATCACGCCGCCGCTGACCGCCGACCAGGTGAAGCTGCTGCGGTCGGACAACATCGTGTCCGACGAGGCGAAGAAGGAGGGCCGCACGATCCAGTCGCTCGGGATTACGCCCGCGCTCGCCGAAGCCATCCTGCCCTCTTATCTCATTCGCTACCGCCCAAAGGGGCAGTTCACCCGCGGGACCCTGTAGCGCGGCGTATACGGCACCGGGAAGGCATCGGGCAGGCACACCGTTCTCCCCTTCTTCGGGGCCCCTCTTCATCTGGCCGCTGCCCTGTCTTATGCCCCGACGGCCGAACGTTGCAGTTCTGCCGCAGTAAAAAAGTCCGTACTCTATTTACGTGACATTCAGCATATTGGCTTATTGATGTTTCGCAGGGCGGCGCATACACACCGCCTCGCGTGACGGGCCAGTGGGCAGAGCCGGCGCGGATCTCTCCTTTAAGGACCTCTTCGACATGGGCAAGGCAATTGCACTCTTCTTCGGCTGCGCAGCATTGGTGATCCTGGCCGGCTCCTTCATGGCCCCGACAACAGTGTCTGCCGGCAAGCATGGCTGCGCGCCCGCCTATGGCGTCGATCCCTGCACGACCGCTTCGATCGGTCGCTGAGCCGGAACGACAAAAGCCGGACGATCGCGCCCGGCTTCTTCTTCATATTCCCGCAAGAATGGGTCCGGCTTCAGGACCCGCCCTACCCCCAAAGCGCCAGGCCGATCAATCCGGCCACCCCCACGACGATCCGCCAGATCGCGAATGGTGCGAAGCCGCGCCGCGAGACGAAGTCGAGCAGCGACCGGACAACCAGCAACGCTGCGAAGAATGCAGCGACGAAGCCGACCACGATCAGCATCCCATCGTCAAAGCTCAGCGCATCCCTGTTCTTGTAGAGGTCGAGCGTGAAGGCCCCGAGCATGGTCGGCATGGCGAGGAAGAACGAAAATTCCGCCGCCGAGCGCTTGTCGGCTCCCATCAGGAGCGCACCGGCGATCGTCGCGCCCGAGCGCGAGGTTCCCGGCACCATGGCCAGGCACTGGAACAGGCCGATCTTGAGCGCCAGCGACGGCGGATAATCCATGATGTCCTTGTAGCGCGGCTTCAGCGGCAGCCGATCGATCGCATAAAGTATGACGCCGCCGACAATCAGCACGACACAGATCAACCGCGGCGTCTCGAACAGCACCGTCTTGATGAAGCCATGCGCGATCACGCCAATGAGCGCTGCCGGCAGGAAGGCGATCAGGACACACAGCACGAACCGTCGCGCCTTCGCGCTGGTCGGCAGGGCGAGCGCAATTCGGATCAGCTTCGCCGCGTAGACGGCGAGAATGGCCAGGATCGCGCCGAGCTGGATCAGCACCGCAAAGGTGTTGCCGGGCGACTTGAAGCCGAGGAAATGGCCGGCAAGCAGGACATGGGCCGTGGAGGAAACGGGAATGAACTCGGTCAGCCCCTCGATCAATCCGAGAATGAGGGCACTGACTATCGATTGGTCGGCCATGGAAAATCCTTGAAGAGATGGTGTCACACGCGAGCACGAAAACTGATTCGCTTGTGTTTACGTCGCCATGTTCCTATAGCTTTGTGGCAGGAGTCGTGACCAGTGCAAACCGCCGCTCCGGCCCCGTGGCCGGTCCACTTCCTCCGCCCGTCATCAAAAGAAAAGCCAGAATGCCGACCCTCTACCATCACCCGATGTCCTCCGCCTCGCGTTTTGTCCGGCTGATTCTCGCCGAATACGGCTACCAGACCGATTTCGCAGAGGAGCAGCCCTGGGAGAACAGGCGTGATTTCCTGGCGCTCAATCCGGCCGGCACGCTGCCCGTCTATGTCGATGACAGCATGCGCGCGCTGTGCGGTGCCACCGTCATTTCCGAGTATCTGGACGAGACCCATGGCGTGTTGAAGCGCGACCGGCGGCTGCTGGCGGAGGATCCCTTCCAGCGGGCGGAGATTCGCCGCCTCGTCGAATGGTTCCTGCAGAAGATGGAGCAGGACGTGACCCGGCCGCTGGTGCGGGAGCGGATCTTCAAGCTGCAGATGACGCCCGACCAGGGCGGCGGCCCGCCCGACAGCAAGATCCTGCGCAACTCGCGCGCCAACATCCGCCAGCACATGAAGTATCTTTCCTGGCTCGCCGGGTCGCGCACCTATCTTGCCGGCGATCGCCTCAGCTACGCCGATCTCGCCGCCGCCGCGGCAGTGTCCGTGCTCGACTATCTGGGCGAGATCAACTGGCAGGACGCGCCGCAGGCGAAGGACTGGTATCAGCGGATCAAGTCGCGTCCCTCCTTCCGCCCCATGCTTGCCGAGCGCGTGCGCGGCGTAACCCCGGTTTCGCACTACGCGGACCTTGATTTCTGAGGCCGGGACCCATGCCCGGCGCCGTCGACAGCGCGGACAGATCCGACAAGGCGCGCCAAAAGCTGAAGGCGTTCCTCTTTTCCGAGGCGATCGACAAGGGCTTCGACATCTGCCGCGTGGCACGGCCGGATTCCATCCCGGATGCACCGGCGCGGCTGAAGGCGTTCATCGACGCCGGCTACCAGGGAACGATGGAGTGGATGGCGGCGACGAGCGAGCGCCGCGCCGATCCGCGCGTACTCTGGGGCGACGTGCGCTCGGTGGTGCTTTTCGGGATGAACTACGGGCCGGACGAGGACCCCCGCGGCGTGCTTGCCATGCCCGACCGGGCGGCGATCTCGGTCTATGCCCGCAATCGCGACTATCACGACGTCGTCAAGGGCAAGCTGAAGGAGATCGCCACCCGGTTTGCCGCACGCGCCGGCGAGGACGTGAAGGTCTTCGTCGATACGGCCCCGGTGATGGAAAAGCCGCTCTCCATGCAGGCCGGCCTCGGCTGGCAGGGAAAGCACACGAACCTCGTCAGCCGCACGTTCGGCTCCTGGCTCTTCCTCGGCAGCATGTTCACCACCGCCGAGCTGGCCCCGGACGAGCCCGAGCGCGACCATTGTGGCTCCTGCCGCGCCTGCCTTGATGCCTGTCCGACCAACGCCTTTCCCGCCCCCTACAAAATCGACGCGCGGCGCTGCATTTCCTATCTCACCATCGAGCACAAGGGCCCGATCGACCGCGACTTGCGCCCGCTGATCGGCAATCGGATCTATGGCTGCGACGATTGCCTGGCGGCGTGCCCCTGGAACAAGTTTGCCGCAACGGCCTCGGAAATGAAGTTTCACGCCCGCGAGGAACTGCGGGCGCCGCGCATCGACGCACTGCTGGAGCTGGACGACGCCGCCTTCCGCGCGCTGTTTTCCGGCTCGCCGGTCAAGCGGATCGGCCGCGACCGGTTTATCCGCAACGTGCTGATGGCCGCCGGCAACAGCGCCGATCCGACGCTGATAGCGACCTGCACGAGGCTGGCCGACGACCCCTCGCCGACCGTGCGCGGCATGGCGGTGTGGGCGCTGCGGCGGCTGATGGGCGAAAACGAGTTTCAAGGTTTTGCCGGACGAGCGGCCGGCGAGTCCGACCCCGAGGTGCGGTCGGAATATGAAGCGGCAATGGAGGCTGTCTGATGCGTCTTCTGGTTCTGGGGGCTGGCTTTTCCGGTCGCGCCATCGCGCAAACCTTCATCGCCGCCGGCTATTCGGCCGCGGGGACGACACGCTCGGCGGACAAGGCGGCGGCTCTGCAGGCGCTCGGCATTGTCCCGTTGATCTACGACGGGGAGGCGATCTCCGGCGATCTTGAAGCGATAATGCGGGACACCACCCATCTCGTCCAGTCCATCGCTCCGGGCAAGGACGGCGATCCGCTTTTCCGCCCGGGCACCATGCCACTCCTGGACCTGATGCCGCACCTGCGCTGGGCCGGCTACCTTTCCACGGTCGGCGTCTACGGCGACCACAAGGGGGCCTGGGTCGACGAGGATACGCAGATCCATCCGGTGTCGACGCGCTCGGTGGAACGGGTCGCGGCGGAAAATCGCTGGCTCGCCTTCTCGGCGGAGAGCGGCGTTCCGGTTGCGATCCTGCGGCTTGCCGGCATCTATGGCCCCGGCCGCAACGCGCTGCGCAACGTCGCCGACGGCACGGCAAGGCGGCTGATCAAGAAGGATCAGGTTTTCAATCGTATCCGCGTCGAAGACATCGGCGGCTCGGCGCTGTTTCTGGCCCAAGGCGGGCACGGCGGGATCTTCAACATCACCGACGACGAGCCCGGGCCGCCGCAGGATGTGGTGGCGGAAGCGGCCCGGCTCATGGGCGCAGACATGCCTCCGGAGATCCCGTTTGAAACGGCCGAACTGTCGCCGATGGCGCGGTCGTTCTACGGCGAAAACAAGCGCGTCTCGAACGCGAAGATCCACGCGCTCGGCTTCACCCTCCGCTATCCGAACTACCGGATGTCGCTGGCCCAGATGTGGCACGACGACGTCTGGCGCGGTTGAGGCCGCCGGCTCGGTTAACAAAAGGTTGCCGAAACGGGCGCACACCCGCCCAAGTTCCGTCAATTTTGCACAATCTTTGCGCGAAACAGGCCCCCGACAGATTCGGATTAGGGTACTCTTTTCGACGTATGTGCAATTTTTTTTCGCCACCACCGGCAGGTCGAGGCCGAAAATTCCACGCCTGTCAATACTTGAAGGTTATCGCTGATTCTAAAGGACTTTTGCCGACCGAGCGGGGGCCAACTGGAAGTCGTCGGCATTTTATTCAAATCGTTACCAACTTCTTAACGAAGTAAACCGCCCCGTTGCGTGCCATTTTTCGCCATTTTTCGCCCGAATACACTGAGCCTTGAGAAGAAACTGGACACCAGCTCTGAGGGGGTCAACATGTCTTTCAAGTCCTCTGTGGCGGCACTTGCCGCGATCGTCATCGCTGCGCCCGTTACCTTCGCATCCGTCGCAGAAGCTGCCGGCTGCGGCCGCGCATCATGGTACGCGCTGACATCGCGCACCGCCTCCGGCGAACGCATGAACCCGGCCAAGCTGACGGCCGCCCACAAGTCCTTGCGCTTCGGCACCAAGGTCAAGGTCACCAATTCCAACAACGGCAAGAGCGTTGTTGTCCGCATCAACGACCGCGGCCCGTTCATTCGCGGCCGGGTGCTCGACCTGTCCAAGGCGGCCGCCTCGGAAATCGGCATGATCGGCGCCGGCCACGCCAAGGTCTGCTACCAGATCGTCGGCTGACCATTTCGCCACCTTCGGCTTGCTCTTGCCGCCCATCGCCGTTACCACGGCGTCAAAACGGAGTTGAGCAATGCGTTTGGGTGGACGGCTCGCGGGAGCCATCGAGGTTCTGGCGGATATCGAGACGCGCAATCGTCCGGTGGCCGACGCGCTGAAGGACTGGGGCCTCGCCCACCGTTTCGCCGGCTCCGGAGACCGGGCGGCAATCGGCAATATCGTCTACGACGCGCTGCGCATGAAGCTGTCGCATGCCTACCTGATGAACGACGACAGCGCTGCCTCTCTCGCCTTTGGTGTGATGCTGCGCCAGTGGGGCCTGACGACCGAGGCGCTGGCCCGGGAACTGGACGGCGACAAATTCGCCCCCGAGATCCCCGCCGAGCGACTGAAGGCCTTCGCCACGCGCCGCCTGGACACCGCGCCACTGCATGTGCAGGGCGACATTCCCGCCTGGATCCAGCCCTCCTTCGAGGAGAATTTTTCCGAGGACTGGCTCGCGGAAGCCAAAGCGCTCACGGGCCGTCCGACACTCGACCTGCGCGCCAACACGCTGAAGGCTTCGCGCGAGCAGGTGTTGAAAGCGCTTCAACCCAGCGGCGCCGTGCCGACGACGATCGCCCGCAACGGCATTCGCATTCCCGCCGGCGAGGGCCCGTCGCGCCTGCCGAACGTCATCGCCGAGCCATCGTTCCTGAAAGGTTGGTTCGAGGTTCAGGATGAAGGCTCGCAGATCGTGGCCGACATGGTTTTCGCGCAAGAAGGCGAGCAGATTCTCGATTTCTGCGCCGGCGGCGGCGGCAAGACGCTGGCCATGTCTGCCGCGATGAACAACAAGGGGCAGGTGCACGCCTACGACGCGGACCGCAAGCGGCTGGCGCCGATCGTCGAGCGACTGAAGCGCGCCGGCACGCGCAACGTCCAGGTGCACGAGGATTTTTCCAGCCTTGCATCGCTCGCCGGTCGCTTCGACCGCGTGCTGGTCGATGCGCCCTGCACCGGCACCGGCACCTGGCGGCGCCGGCCCGACACGAAGTGGCGGCTGACGGAGAAAAACCTCGAGGAGCGGCTCGCCCAGCAGGAAGAGGCGCTGGCGAGCGCTGCCGACTTCGTGCGTCCGGGGGGCTACTTGCTGTACGTCACCTGCTCGGTGCTGCCCGAGGAAAACGAAAACCAGGTCTACGGCTTTTGCGAGGACAATCCGTCCTTCGAGATCCTGTCGGCCGCGGAAGTTTGGATGGACCTGTTCGGGACGGACAAGCCGCAGCCCTGGTCGGCGGACATGAAGACGGTGACACTCACGCCGGCTTCGACCGACACGGACGGCTTCTTCTTCTGCGCCATGGGCCGCAAGAATTGAACCCCGCCCGAGATCGGCACATCGTCCGCCTCGACCGGACGTAGCGCAGCCTCAGGCCGCGCCTGCGTCGCGCGAAATCAGCAGGTGCAGGTCACGCCAGGCGTAGGCGACCTGTTCATAGCGATGACCGCCGAGGCTAATGATGCCGGTTTCGACCGGCGTCGCCCCCAGGCGCTCGTAGAAGGCGCGGTTGGGGTTGGTCGAAAGAACCCAGGCAAGCAGGGTGACCGTGCCGCCGTCGACCATCCGCCGCGCCACGGCCCGCACCAGCGCGCCGCCGATGCCGCGCCCCTGATAGGCCGGCAGCACATAGAGTGCGTAGATCTCGCCGACGGGCGTCGGCGCGGTGTAGCGGGCGGGACCATAGTTGGCAAAGCCAACCAAGGCACCGCTCCTGCGGTCGATCGCGACGAAGTGCCCGACGCCGGCCGCGTTGCGCCGGGACATGTGCCGCATCGCCTGCTCGGCCGGCGACATGCGGTCGAGATAGGCATCGTCGAGCTGGCCGCGAAAGGTCGCCCTCCAGGTCTCCACCAGCACCCGGCCGATCGCAAACACGTCTGCGGTCCGGCCTCGCCGGATTTCGATCGCATCGTCCATGTGAAAGATGTAGGGCGCCGGGCCGCGCATGCAAATCTGTCCTCCGCTCGTTGTGCGCGAACGGTCCTGACGCGCGCAATTGACGCCTTGCGATGCGAAAGCATGCGTGCGAGGGTCTCGGCGATGCCGGCAGTCCGGCGAGACGAAACGAGTGACATGACAGACCTTCCACCGGCGGACTTCCGCGAACGCATCACCTCGAGTTTCCAGCGGCAGGCGGCCATGCGCCTGATCGGGGCGCAGTTGACGCGCATCGAGCACGGCACCGTCGAAATCGAGCTCCCCTTCGACGAAAAGCTGACGCAACAGCACGGCTTCCTGCATGCCGGCATCATCTCGGCCGCGCTCGATTCCGCCTGCGGCTACGCCGCCTATTCGGTGATCGACCCCGACGCCTCCATCCTGACGATCGAATTCAAGGTGAACCTCATGTCGCCCGGCCGCGGTGACTGGTTCCTGTTCCGCGGCGAGGTGACGAAGCCGGGATCGAACATCATTGTCGCGGACGGCCGGGGGTACGCCATCGGCGACGGGCCGGCCAAGCTGATCGCCTCGATGACCGGAACGATGATGGTGGTGCGCGGCCGCGAGGACGTCGCCGGATGAGCTATAGACTGAAGCGCGTCGCGAGCCGGAACCTGCTCTATGTGATGGCGGTCGCCTCGGAATACGGCGAGCATCTCAAGGGCCGCATATCGCCGTTGATGACCGGCATCGGTCCGGTCGAGGCGGCGGTGCAGGTCACCCGGGCGCTCGCCGATCTGCAGGCGCAAGACAGCCTTCCCGATCTCGTCGTCTGCCTTGGCTCGGCCGGCTCCGCGACGCTGGAACAGACGGAAGTCTACCAGGCCGCGAGCGTCTCCTATCGTGACATGGACGCCTCCCCTCTCGGTTTCCCCAAGGGCGCCACACCGCTTCTCGACCTTCCGGTCGTGGTGCCAATGCCGCAACGTATAGCCGGAATTCCCGAAGCGCGCCTTTCGACGGGGGCGAACATAGTCTCTGGGGCGGCCTATGACCTGATCGACGCGGACATGGTGGACATGGAGACCTTCGCCGTGCTCCGCGCCTGCCAGACCTTCGGCGTCGCCTTGATCGGCCTGCGCGGCATTTCCGACGGCAAGGCCGAACTGAAGCACGTCGGCGACTGGACCGAATACCTGCACGTCATCGACGAGAAACTTGCAGGCGCCATCGACCGCCTCGAACAGGCCATCCTGAACGGATCGATCGGCGTTTGAAGCCTCAATTTCCGGGCTGCCCGGTTGCGTGCTGCGGCAAATTTCATTAAAGGCTCGCCATGACCCAGACACCCCATCCCGACAGCGTCCTCATCATCGATTTCGGCAGCCAGGTGACCCAGCTCATCGGCCGGCGCGTGCGCGAAGCAGGCGTCTATTGCGAGATCATCCCCTTCCAGTCCGCCGAAGAGGCCTTCCACCGGATGAAGCCGAAGGCGATCATCTTCTCCGGCGGCCCGGCCTCGGTGCTCGACCACGGCAGCCCGCGCGCACCGCAGGTGGTGTTCGATTCCGGCCTGCCGATCCTCGCCATCTGCTACGGCCAGCAGACGCTGGCCACCCAGCTCGGCGGCAAGGTGGAGGGCGGACACGCCCGCGAATTCGGCCGGGCCGACGTGGAGATCCTGAAGGATAGCCCGCTGTTCGACGGCATCTGGGACGTCGGCAAGAAATATCCGGTCTGGATGAGCCACGGCGATCGCGTCACCGTCGCCCCGGAAGGCTTCGAGGTCATCGGCGTCTCCGAAAACGCGCCGTTTGCGGTCTGCGTCAACGAAGCGAAGAAGTACTACACCACCATGTTCCACCCGGAAGTGGTGCACACGCCGGACGGCGCGAAGCTTCTTTCCAACTTCGTGCACAGAATTGCCGGCATCACCGGCGACTGGTCGATGTCGGCCTATCGTGCCCGCGCCGTCGAGGCGATCCGTGAGCAGGTCGGCGACAAGCGGGTTATCTGCGGACTTTCGGGCGGCGTCGACAGTTCGGTCGCGGCGCTGCTCATCCACGAGGCCGTCGGCGAGCAACTGACCTGCATCCTCGTCGACCACGGCCTGATGCGCAAAGACGAGGCGGCGAACGTCGTCGCCATGTTCCGCGAGCATTACAACCTGCACCTCGTCCATGTGGACGCCTCCGACCGCTTCATCGGCGAGCTGGAGGGTGTCTCCGACCCCGAGACCAAGCGGAAGATCATCGGCCGCCTGTTCATCGAGGTGTTCGAGGAAGAAGCGAAGAAGCTCGGCGGCGCCGAGTTCCTGGCGCAGGGCACACTCTATCCGGACGTGATCGAGAGCGTTTCCTTCACTGGCGGCCCGTCGGTGACGATCAAGTCGCACCACAATGTCGGCGGCCTGCCCGAGCGCATGAACATGCAGCTCGTCGAGCCGCTGCGCGAGCTGTTCAAGGACGAGGTGCGCGTGCTCGGCCGCGAGCTCGGCCTGCCCGACAGCTTCATCGGCCGCCACCCCTTCCCGGGTCCCGGTCTTGCCATCCGCTGCCCGGGCGGCATTTCCCGCGAGAAGCTGGAGATCCTGCGCGAGGCCGACGCGATCTACCTCGACGAGATCCGCAAGGCCGGTCTCTACGACAAGATCTGGCAGGCCTTTGCCGTGCTCTTGCCGGTGCAGACGGTCGGCGTGATGGGCGACGGGCGCACCTACGAATTCGTCTGCGCGCTGCGTGCGGTCACCTCGGTCGACGGCATGACGGCCGACTTCTACCACTACGACATGAACTTCCTCGGCCGTGCGGCCACCCGCATCATCAACGAGGTGCGCGGCATCAACCGCGTCGTCTACGACGTGACGAGCAAGCCGCCCGGCACGATCGAGTGGGAGTAAGGGCACGCCCCTTGTTTTGATGAGGTTTGAAAGCCCCGGTGCTGCGCATCGGGGCTTCTGTTTTGCTTCGGACGGCGAAGCGCCGACGCGCGTCTTCTTCGAGCTTGCCCGCCATAAACCACGGCCCGGACAGGCCGGCCAGAGCAATATGGATCAGCTCACCAAGCCAACTAGAACCCGAACGATTGCTGCGCCGGCTCCTGCTGGGCGAAGGAAATACCCTCGAGCGCCAGCATCTTCAGCTTGGACGAGGCGCCGCCCGGGGCGGAGAAGCCGCCGATCTTGCCGCCGGCGGCGAGCACCCGGTGGCAGGGAATGATGAGGGCGACCGGATTTTTCGCCATGGCCTGACCGACATCCCGCGCGGCTTCCGGGCCGGCGCCGAGCTGACGGGCGAGCGCGCCGTAGGTAATTGTTTCCCCCCAGTGAACTTGCCGGACGGCATCGTAAATCGCCTTGAAGAAGGGCGACTGGCCGGAAAGGTCGACGGGTACGCCTGCAAAGTCGACCGCCTCGCCGGCAAAATAGCGACCAATCGCCGAGACTGTCTCCGCAATGGCAGGCGGAGGGTCCGCGGGTTCGGCAGCAGGCAGACGACGCAGAAGCAGGCGGCGCGTCGTGTCCGCATCCCGACCCGGCAGTTGGAAGCGCACGATACCGGCGGCGTTCCAGGCGATGGCGCAATGACCGCTCGGCGTTTCGAAGACCAGGTAGCTGACCGCGTCGGACATGGCGAAAAAGCTCCGTGCTCGCGTATGTCCTAAGATTATGCGTCGACGACAGGAGTTCAACCCGATGACCGTCGTCACCGGACTTGCCCGGCTCTGCGGCCCGGATACTTTTCCGGGCAGCAGCTAACAGGCCCGCTGCGGTCAATCTCCAAATACGCAGGCTTGACGCCGGGCCGGAATTTTCGTGCTAAAGTTGCCATGCCTGGACTTTGCGACCCCAAGGAATGGAACCTTCTTGTCGACCGATACTTGGTCAGCTAACCATGGAGCACTGCGACAATTGTCCAGCCGAAGTCAGCTCAAGCATCGGACCAGCGAACCAAGACATGAACATTTCTGAACTCATCATCCCCGGTGACACGCCCGGCATCGAATGGCGGCTTCCGGTGCTGCATTTCGCCGGCACCTCCGCCACCGCACCGAAGGTCTATATCCAGGCTGCGCTGCATGCCAACGAACTGCCGGGCACGGCACTGATCCATTACCTTTGCGAGCACCTGCGCGAAGCGGAAGCCGAAGGGGCCATCCTCGGCGACATCACGATCGTGCCGCAGGCCAACCCGATCGGTGCCGCACAATCGCATTTCGGTGAGATGCAGGGGCGCTTCGACCTGGCCTCGCGAACCAATTTCAACCGCGACTTCCCGCTGGTCACGCTCGCCGAGCGCGACAGCCTGCTTGCGGATCTCGACGGGCAGACGGCGGTGAACCGGCTGAAGCGGACGCTTCTTCACATGGCGCTCGGGGCCGAGCTCGTGCTCGACCTGCACTGCGACGACGAATCCATCCAGTACGCCTATATCGACGAGGCCTTCTGGCCGGAGGCGTCCGATCTCGCCAGCGCGCTTGCGATGGAGGCCGTATTCCTCTCGGACGGCGAAAGCAGCGCCTTTGAAGAGGCAGTGGGCCATGCCTTCAAGCGGCAGGGCAAGGAGACGCTGGCACAGGTGCCGGGGCGGCTTGCGGTCACCGTGGAGTTGCGCGGCCGGCGCGACGTCTATCCCGACATGGCGAAAGCGGACGCGCATGGGCTCTGGCGTTTCCTTGCCGCCCGCGGCGTCGTTCGCGACGAGGCCGCGCGGCTGGCCGACTTCACCGGGCCGGCGGTGCCGCTCGACAATATCGAGATGGTTCGTGCGGTCGAACCGGGCACGGTCCTGTTCCACAAGGACATCGGCGACACCGTCGAGGCGGGCGACCTGCTTGCCACGCTGATTACGCGACCGGGTTTCGCCGACGGTTCCGTCGACATTCGTGCGTCCGGAGCCGGACTGGTTGCCACCCGCAGTTCCGATCGCTTCGTCCGCCGCGGCGGCGATCTGATGAAAATCGCCTGTGGAAAGCCGACCCGCCTCGACCGAAAGCCGGGCACGCTCGAGGACTAAGCAAATTGCGCGAGCAATCTGCGCCCCTTCAGGCGACGGCCGGTTCCAACCGGCCTGCCCCCTCTCCGGGGCGCGGGACAGAAGCGGCTTTCATTGCCCCCGCCCCCGTTCTAAGGTGAATTTTACCAACGCGTTCAATCACTAGGGGCGGTGTCAGGGCCGATATGCTGCAGACGATTTCCGACTACTGGCCGCACATCCTGGTCGTCCTGTCGATCCTGCTCGGTACGCCTGCGGCAATCCATGCAACGATGACGAAGGAAGAGGTGCGCGCCGCAATCGGCTGGGTCGGCGTCATCCTGCTTTCGCCGATCCTCGGTGCCGGCCTCTACTATGCGTTTGGCGTCAATCGCATCCGCCGCAAGACGCTGACGCTTCAACGAGCCGGCCCGATAGCGCAAAGGGGCCGTCACAATCCGGCCCTCTACGACATCGCCGACGAGACCATCCATACGCGCTATGGCGGTGCGCTCGCGGCGATGAAGCATCTGGGCTACAATGTCGGACGCTTTCCCCTCACCTCCGGCAACCGGATCGAATTGCTCGAATCCGGTGACGTCGCCTACGCGGCCATGCTCGACGCGATCGGCAACGCCAGACGCAGCATCCTGTTGGAAACCTACATCTTCGACCGCGACGACATCGGGACGCGGTTTGTCGAAGCGCTGGCCGCGGCAGCGGCACGCGGTGTCGACGTTCATGTGCTGATCGACGCGGTCGGCGCACGCTACTCGACGCCCAGCATCGTGCCTTCGCTGCGGCACGCCGGCATTTCGGTGCGGGTGTTCAACGGCAACATCGTCATGGGGTTGCGGCTGCCCTACGCGAACCTGCGCACGCACCGGAAGATCCTGGTGGTCGACGGGCAGGTTGCGTTTACGGGCGGCCTCAACATTCGGGCGGAGTTCACGAGCGAATTCGCAGGTGCATCGGTCGCCAAGGACACCCATTTTCGCGTTGCCGGTCCCATTGTCGGCGACCTCTTTCACATTGCCTACGAGGATTGGCGTTTTTCCGGCGGCGAGGCCCTGGACGGCGAGGCCTGGCGGATCGAACCGCCAACGGCCGAGCCGGGGACGGAACTGCTGGCCCGCGTGGTGCCCTCCGGTCCGGACAAGAGCGTCGAAACAAACCTACGCATGCTGATGGGGGCGATTTCGATCGCCAAGAGCCACATCCGCATCATGACGCCCTATTTCCTGCCCGAGCGAGACCTGATCAGCGCGCTGGCGACGGCTGCGCGGCGCGGCGTTCGCATCGACATCGTCGTGCCGGGCACCAACAACCTGATGCTGGTGGACCTGGCGATGACCGCGCAGTTCGACCAGTTGCTGAAGGCCGGCTGCCGCATCTGGCGCTCGAGCGGCAGCTTCAACCACTCGAAGCTGACCGTCGTCGACGGCGTATGGTCCTATATCGGCTCGTCGAACTTCGACCCGCGCTCGCTCCGGCTGAACTTCGAGATCGACATCGAGGTGTTCGACACCTTCTTTGCCGCCGAGATCGAGGCGCGGATCAGCACGGTGCTGAAATCCGCCGAAGCGGTCGATCTCAGTGCGTTGATGGCCCGCCCATTTTCACGCCGGCTGATCGAGCGGATCACCTGGCTGGGCTCACCCTACCTGTAGACCAGCGGCAACGCGCCAGGCTTAGGCGGACTCACGCATGGGCTGCCGCGAACCATAGCCCCGTTCCCAGATAGCCTTCAGGTCGATATGTGCCTTGATCGGCAGGTGGTCGGAGGCCACCTTGGCAAGCGGGCTGTCGTGAACCTCGACGGCGGCGACGAGATCGTGCGGGTGGCCGAGCACGCGATCGAGCGCCAGGACCGGAAACCGCGACGGAAAACTCGGGACGGCGCCCGAGGCCGGATCGAACACCGGCGAAAGCGGCGAAAGGGATGAGCGCCGACCGACGCGCCACTCGTTCAGGTCGCCGATCAGGATCGTCGGCATTTCCTCGTCCTGGGCCACGGACGCCAGGATGTGCTTGGCCTGCATCTCGCGGGATCGCTTCAGAAGGCCGAAATGGGCGGCGACCACCCGGAGCTTGCCGGTCGGAAAGTCGATATTGACCACCAGGGCACCACGCGGCTCCACGCCCGGCAACTTCAATTGCTGAACCTTCAGCACCGTGCCCTTGCGAAACATCAGCATGTTGCCGTGCCAGCCGTGGCCGGTGCTGGACAGGCTGGTGATCGGCACCGGCACCAGGCCGCTGTTCCGCTCGAGGCTGGCCAGATCCAGCAGGCCCGAACGACAGCCAAAACGCTTGTCCGCCTCCTGGATGGCGATCACGTCGGCATCGATTTCGGAAATCACCTCAGCGACGCGCTCCGGATCGAACTTCCGGTCCACGCCGACGCATTTATGCACATTGTAGGAGGCGATGACCGTGTCGCCGCCGTCGCGATTGGCCGATATCGGCCGATGCCCACGGCGATTGCGGATCGCAGACAGGGCTGCGGTGCTCACCTTCTCGTTCAGCTTTCTCAATGAACCTTCCTTCGCACGGTCGTGCAGGCAAAAAGATAGGGGACGCGGCAACGCACCGCAACCGCGGGAGCCGCAAAATGTGCCGACCGGCGCGGCAAACCGGACAGGGCGAAAGATCCCGCTCGAAATCCGCCGCGATTTCCCGTAAACCGTCGGCCAGAGGCGTCGCGAACCTTGCCGGCTTGCCACGCTTTGGGTCATTCCGATTCGCATGTCTTTCGGGAGACATGCTCCGGCTTCCACGCAGCAGGGGTTCTGCCATGTTCGACACGCTCGCCCGCCAATCCGACGATCCGCTACTGGCCCTGATCGGGCTCTACCGAGCCGATGCGAGGCCGGGCAAGGTCGACCTCGGCGTCGGCGTCTACCGCGACGAACAGGGCGGCACGCCGATCTTTCGCGCAGTCAAGGAGGCCGAGCGGCGCCTGCTGGAGGGCCAGACCACGAAATCCTATGTCGGCCCAGAGGGCGACCCCGTATTCCTGGAGCGATTGTGGGACCTGACCACAGGACCGGCCGGCCGCAGCCTTGCCACCGCTGGCGTGCAGACGCCGGGCGGATCGGGGGCGGTGCGCCTTGCCGCGGACCTTCTGGTGCGGATGGGCGTCAAGAAGATCTGGCTCGGTGTGCCGACCTGGCCGAACCATGCCGCCATCTTCAAGGCGGCGGGCCTCGAGGTCGTGACCTACCCGTTCTTCGACGTGCCCTCGCAGACGGTTCTGTTCGACGGGATGATGGAGGCGCTGCAGGGCGCAAGGGCCGGCGATGCCGTGCTGCTCCATGCGAGCTGCCACAACCCGACCGGCGGCGTGCTCTCGCCCGAGCACTGGGCGGCCGTGTCCAAGCTGATCGCCGAGCGAAGCTTGCTGCCGCTCGTCGACAGCGCCTATCAGGGCTTCGGCAAGGGGCTGGAGGCTGATTCGGAAGGATTGCGCACGCTGCTTGCCGCCGTGCCGGAAGCCCTTGTCGCCGTCTCCTGCTCGAAGAACTTCGGTCTGTACCGCGAGCGAACCGGCGCCGTCTTCGCCATCGCAGCGTCCAAGCAGGCTGCCGATGCCGTGCGCACCAACCTCGCCGGCCTCGCCCGCACAAGCTATTCGATGCCGCCAGACCACGGGGCCGCCATCGTCAGCACGATCCTCGGCGACGCCGCGCTGACGGCGGACTGGATGGCGGAACTGGAAACAATGCGCGGCCGCGTCGCATCGATCCGCGAACGGCTGGCCGCCGGCCTGGCACGCCGCTGGCAGGTGATGACGGCGATCGCCGGGCAGGAGGGCATGTTCTCGCTGCTGCCGCTGGAGGAGGCCGACGTCATGCGCCTGCGTGCCGAGCATGCGATCTACATGCCCGCTTCCGGCCGCATCAACATCGCCGGCCTCAAGAGCGCCGAGGTGGACGCCGTGGTCGAGAAGTTCCTCAGCCTCTGACGGCGGACGGGAACGGATGGCGCCACAAAAGAAACGGGCCGCTCAGCGGCGCCCGCCGGCGAGCAACGGGGCATAGGGAGACCATGGCGACAATCACCCTCTACGGCATCAAGAACTGCGACACGATGAAGAAGGCGCGGACCTGGCTGGATGACTGGCAGATCGCCTACCGTTTCCACGACTACAAGGCCGAGGGCATCGACGCGGCCTCGCTCGGGCGCTGGGTCGAGGCGCTCGGCTGGGAGGCCGTGCTGAACCGGGCCGGAACGACATTCCGCGCGCTTGCGCCAGCCGAAAAGACCGGCCTGACGGCGGAAAGAGCCATCGCACTCATGCTGGCCCAACCCGCCATGATCAAGCGCCCGATCCTCGATCGCGGTGGCCAGTACCTCGCCGGTTTCAAACCGGCACTCTACGAGGCGGCATTTTCCGCCTAGGGCGCGTCGCGATCCTTCGGATTCGCTTTCCGCGCTTTGGACCCTTGTTTCCTCGCATGTCGTTTCTTATGCGCGACATGCTTCAGAGCGACGGGCGAACGGCTTGCTCAGATGATGAAGAAGTCGGCAGCCGTCATCTTCAATCCCGCATCCAGCGTTGCGAAAAGCACACGACCGCCGGAACCACTCCCGTCCGGGTCGTAGAAGAGATTGCCGGCGTCCTTCTCGTAGATGATGCGGTCGCTCTTGTCTGCGGCCGTGCCGGTATCGTTGGCGACAAACTGATCGGCGGTCAGCGCTCCGGCGCCCACCAACTTGGTAAAAACCGCGTTCTCGAGCCAGATCGTGTCAGCGGCCACGTTGAAGTCGTCGATCTCGTCGACATTGTTTGCTGCGCTGAGCTTCGTGTTGAACACAAAGGTATCCCTGCCACTGTCACCGCGCAAAAGATCGTTGCCAAGCCCGCCGGCGATCGTGTCGTTGCCAGCGTCGCCGCGCAGCCAGTTGCTGCCTGAGCTTCCCGTCAGCTTGTCGGCGAGCGCAGAACCGCGGACCCCTTCGATGCTCGTCAATGTGTCCGTCTTGCCGAAACCATCGATCGCCGTGCCCGCCTGGAGGTTGACAGTGACACCGGCCTTGCCGCCGCTGTTCTGGTCACGATGATAGCTGACCGTGTCGAAACCGCCACGGCCATCGATGACGTCCCGGCCCCCGATGCCCTGAAAGTCCTCGTCGCGGGCGGATCCTTTCATGATGTCCCTGAACTGGGTGCCGCGAAAGGTCTCGAAATTCTGGAAGGTTTCGGCATTGCCGTAGGGATCCGTCACCGTCCCGGCAGCCGCATCCAGCGCTATGCCGCCGCGCGCGTTGGAATTGTAGCGGGCGTCCTGAAAACTGAGATTGTCCCATCCCGCACCGCCGTCATAGGTGTCCCTCCCCTCGCCGCCGATGACGAAGTCATCGCCGCCGCCGGCGTTGATGGTGTCGTTGCCGGCGAACCCCTCGAGGTCGTCGTTCCCGGCCGATCCGTTCAGCTTGTCGTTGCCCCGCATTATCCAGGCCTGGAGGTTCCAGGGATCAAAGGAATGGGCGGCGTTGTCGAGCGCCTCCAGCGACAGGCCAAGCCCCTCGATTTTCGACACCAAGGTTGTGCCGTTCGACTGAAACAGCTCGATCCTGGTCACCTTGCCGCCAATCGGATCGCCCTTGGAATCGAAGGCGAAATCGGTTCCGCTGAACCGCAACCGAAGGCCGTTGTCCAGCTTCAGGTCCACCCGTGTCGACGTCCTGGCAACCACCGTTGCCGTCGACGGATCCACCAGTTCCCCGAACATCGGATTGTAGTCAAATCCCGCGATCGCCGGTGTATAGCTTTGCGGATACTTCCCGTTGGGAAAGAAAACCGTATAGGTCGCCATTGTCTCCACCTCTCATATTAGATGGCGGAAATGTAGCGCTTGCCGTGCAAGACTGTCGATATCGCCTCCGTTCACTCTAAGGAGGTAAGATGCGCAAGGGGGACCGATGCTTCGGCATAGCCGCCCCCTTCGTAAGTCTGCGGCGGGCATCAAGCGGTCAGACAACGGGTAATCGCGGAACGCGCCGTGCCAGTCTGGAGTATCGGGCATAGAACATCCCGACCGCAAGAACCGGAATTCTCCATTCATCTCAAGCGATGGGATCCGGTCTACCCGCTGGCATGAAGCGAAGGTCCGCCACTCCTACTCATGCCTCCGACCGATATCGTCGATGGACGCAACCAGACCTGTGGCCAACCGCGTCGAAGCACCCGCGGCCACGACCATCTGCGGCAGCAGCATCCATTCCAGCGTCCAGGCGCTTCCCGAGCGCTCCTGTTCGTGAACGAGCGTCTGGTGAAGACCACCAAGCGCGGTGGCGTTGAAGCGCGCCAGGGTTACGAGCACCTCGGCCGCGACCGGATTGTGCTTGTGCGGCATGGAGGAGGACGACCCGCCACCGGCAAGCACGATCTCCCGGCCGTCCTGCACCATCAGCGCGATGTCCTGGCCGAGCTTGCCGAGGCTTCCGGTGATCAGCGAAAGCAGGTTGGCAAAATCGGCAAGACGCTCGCGCTGGCTGTGCCACTGCGGCACGTCGGCGAGCGAAAGCGCATCCGCCAACAGCGCGCGCACGCCCTCGCCTTTTTCGCCAAAGGCCTCGAGCGTCCCCGCCGCCCCGCCAAACTGGAGAGGGAAACGTCGCTCGATGACGAAGCCGAGCCTCTCCAGGTGGTTCTCGACCGGCCGGCGCCAGGTCGAAAGCCGGTCGGCAACGGTGATGTCGATGGCCGCCTGCATGCGCGTGCGTCCCGTCAGCACCCGCCCGCCATGGCGCGCATCAAGTTCGTTCAGCCCCGCCATGATGCGGCGGAGGCGCTCGACGAGGATGGGCGCGGCGCGCGAAAGGCGAACCATCAGGCCGCTGTCGATCACGTCCTGGCTGGTGGCGCCGACATGGACATGCGGGGCATCGTCCTCCGGAATGAATTGCCTGAACTGTCGCACCAACTCCGGAACGACGACTCCATCCCGCGCGGTCGCCTGGCGCAGCGCCGCAACATCCGGCGCAAACCGGCGCGCCGCGGTCACAATCGTCAGCGCCGAACTGAGCGGAACGATGCCCTTGGCCGCCTGCGCACGGGCCAGCGCGACCTCAAAGGCCAGCATGGCCTCCAGTTCGGAAGCGACGGAGAACAGGCCGGCAACCTCTTCGTCACCGAGAAGGCCCGAGAGATACGGATGATCAAAGGGGGAAACAGTCATCGTGCTCTCCTGAAACCGGAACCACCGTTAAGCCCTCGTTCTCCGCCCCGAATCCAGAATCGACCCGAAGGTACTTCCCAATCAAACACGATCCACGAGCGGATCGATGAACGCCCGGAGCAGAGCAGTCAGTGCCTCGGGCTGCTCGACGCAAGGGATGTGACCTGCATCGGCAATGATTTCGTAGCGGGCGGCGGGGATGAGCCTGGCCGTCGACAGGACGACATCGGGCGGCGTCGAACCGTCCTGGTCGCCGACGACGCACAAGGTCGGAACAGCGATGCGCCTCGCGGCGTCCGTGAAATCCGCATCCCGGATTGCCGCGCAGGTGGCGAGGTAACCGGTCGCGGGCTGTCGGACGAGCATGTTGCGATAGCCGTGGTAGGCGGTGTTTTCCGGCCGACGGAAGGCGGGCGTGAACCAGAGGCCCATGACCGCGTCGGCGATGCTTTCGATGCCGTCACGTTCGACGGTCGCGATGCGCGCATTCCAGCTTTCGGTCGTGCCGATCTTGTGGGCGGTATCGCACAGGACAAGCGCCTTCACCAGTTCCGGCCGCGCCGCATAGAGCCCCTGTGCGATCAGGCCGCCGACGGACAGCCCGATGACGACGGCCTCCTTGACGGCGTAGAGATCCAGCAGGCCGGAGAGGTCGCTGACGTGATCGTCGATGGAATAGGGCACCTGGCCGATATCCGACAGGCCGTGTCCGCGCTTGTCGTAGAGGATGATCGGATAGTCGCCGGCCAGCCGCACGACGACGTCACGCCAGATGCGGAAATCCGTCCCGAGCGAATTGGCAAAGACCAGAACAGGCTTGTCCTGCGGGCCGCCGATCACCTGATGGTGAAGACTGATGTCGTTTATCCGGGCGAACTGCAAGGATGTCTCCTCCCGACGCCGCACATTGGTCTGTCGATTTGGTCAGGTAAAGCAATATTTCGCGCTTCTGACCTGCCGCAGCTCTGCGTCCTCGAGGACGAGGCAGGCCGACGACCGCACCAAGTTCCGCCATCTGCAGACCTTTGTCGAGACGGCGCCGGCAAGAGAGCCTCATGAACGCGGCCGGGCATTTGCCCGTCAGCCAGCGAGTGGCTCTCCGCCAGCGCCGCCAGCAACGCCGCGGCACACCCGCCAAATCACATCACGGTCATGCGCCGACCAGCTGCAACGCAGGATCAGGCCTCCCGCATGCGCGCATCGACTTCGGCCGCCTCGGGGATCGACGGCTGGGCGCCGCGCTTGAGGCAGGAGAGCGAGCCGGCGATCGCGGCACGGCGCAGGCAGTCGGCAAAGGGCAGGCCCGCGTCGAGCGATGCCACCAGATAGCCGCAAAAGCTGTCGCCCGCACCGACGGTGTCGATCGGCTCGATCTTCAGGCCCGGAGCGCGGAAAACCGTGCCCTTGCGGATGGCGATGACGCCGTCGGCGCCGAGGGTCACGATGATCGTCTGCCCGGTCTGTTCGTGGAGCGCACGCATCTCGGCCTCCCGCTCCGCATCGGACAGGCCGGACTTTCCGGCATACTGCTCGAACTCGATCTCGTTGGTCACGACGATGTCGGCCTTGGCGCCGAGTCTGCGCGCGTCCGACGTCATCGGCGCGAGATTGATCACCGACGTCACGCGGCGGGCCCTGGCGGCATCGAGCGCCGCCTCGACGGCTTCCGCCGGCACTTCGAGCTGCAGCGCCAGGATATCGCCGGCCGCCATCTGCGCCACGGCCGCCTTGGCATCGGCCGCGGTGACGTCGCCATTGGCACCGGCGACGACGACGATGACGTTCTCGCCGTCGTCGGCAACCAGGATGTGGGCCGTGCCGGTCGGCTCGTCCGCGACCTTGACCAGATCGAGATCCACGCGCGACTGGGTGAGCAGCACCAGGGATTCCGCGGCAAAGGCATCCCCACCGACAGCGCCCGCCATGCGGACCGTTGCCCCGGCCCGCCGGGCCGCCAACGCCTGGTTGGCGCCCTTGCCGCCGGCCGCCGTGGTAAAGCTGTGCCCCTGCACGGTTTCGCTCGCTTTCGGCAAGCGTTCGGTGGTAGCGATGAGATCCATGTTGATGGATCCGAAAACGGTGATCATGGGCGTGCGTTCCTCCGGTATGCCTCGGCCGACACTGCCCGAGCCGGTCAGTCCTCGTCAACCACTCTCAGTTTCAACTGGCCGGTGCGGCTTTCGACCGCACGCTCCGCGCCGGCCGCAGACGGCGCCGGGGCCGGTGCCGGTCCTTGCGGTGCGGCGGCCTCGAACTCCATCTCACCGATCCGCGCGCCGCGCCGGACGAGCTTGTCAGTCGAGGTCAGGATCTGGTCGACATCCTTCTGCGCCGACGTGAAGTGCCCGTGCAGCTTGCGGACACGGTCGTCGAGACGGCCGAGATCCTCCATCAGCCGGATCACCTCGCCCTGGATCACGTGCGCCTGCTCGCGCATGCGCTGATCCTTCAGCAGCGCCTGCAGGACCTGGATCGACAGGAGCAGAAGCGACGGCGAGACGATGACGATGCGGGCGCGATGCGCGCGCTGGACGATCGGCTCGAAGCTCTCATGGATCGCGGCGAAGATCGATTCGGAGGGAACAAAGAGAAAGGCGGTATCCTGCGTCTCGCCGGCCAGCAGGTATTTTTCGGCGATGTCGCGGATGTGGACCTCCATGTCCCGGCGGAACTGCTGCGCCGCAAGCTTGGCGGCCTCCGCATTCGCCGCCGCGCCCATCGCGTTCCACGCCTCCAGCGGAAACTTCGCGTCGATGACCAGCGGCGGCTGGCCGTTCGGCATGCGGATGATGCAGTCCGGCCGCACCCCGCTGGCGAGCTGCGCCTGGAACTGGTAGGCGCCGACCGGCAGGCCGTCGGCCACGATCGCCTCCATTCGGCCCTGGCCAAAGGCGCCGCGGGTCTGCTTGTTTGCCAGGATCGCCTGCAGGCCGACGACGTCCTTCGCCAGCAACTGGATGTTCGTCTGCGCCGTGTCGATCACCGCCAGCCGCTCCTGCAGCCGGCGAAGGTTCTCGTGCGTGGCGCGGGTCTGCTCGCTGATCGACTGGCCGAGGCGCTGCGTCAGCCCGTCGAGACGCTGATTGATCGCCTGGTTCGTCTCGGCCTGGCGCGCGCCGAACACCTCGGCCAGCGCAGCGATACGGCCCTGCATCTCGTTTTGCGCGCGCAGCAGTTCGGCCAGGCGCGTTTCCGCCGCCGCTGCAGTGGCGCGCTGGCGGCTTGCGGCCCGGCGGGCGACGACGATCCAGCCGGCCGCCACGATCGCTGCGAACAGGCAGGCAAGCTGCAGCGCCGGGTCGCGGGCAAGCGCATCGAAAAGCCGAATCACCGCGGCCTGAAGGAATGGTTCCGGATTCATGCGGCAAACATAACAGCATTTGCGCGCAAGAACAGATCATAACGTGAACAAACGTGACCGTGGTGTGACGCAAGGCAATTGAAAGCCGCCCGGCAAACCGCTAAGTGAGGCGAATGACGATCAAACCGCTGATTATCCTTCCCGATCCCATCCTTCGGCAGGTCTCCGCACCGCTGGAGACGGTCAACGACGAAGCAAGGCGCCTCGCCGACGACATGCTGGAGACGATGTACGACGCGCCCGGCATCGGGCTGGCGGCGATCCAGATCGGCGTGCCGCGCCGCATGCTGGTGCTGGACGTGTCCAAGGAGGGCGAGGCCAAGACGCCGCTCGTCTTCATCAACCCCGAAATCGTCACGACCTCTGATGAACGGTCGGTGTACGAGGAGGGGTGCCTGTCGATCCCGGACTACTATGCCGAAGTCGAGCGCCCCGCGACGCTCACCGTTCGCTACCTGGACCGCGACGGCAAAGAGCGGACGATCGACGCCGACGGACTTCTCGCGACCTGCCTGCAGCACGAGATCGACCACCTGAACGGCGTGCTCTTCATCGACCATATTTCCAAGCTCAAGCGCGACATGGTGATCCGGAAGTTCACCAAGGCGGCCAAGACACGCGGCGCCAAGGCGATCTGACCCGACATCGGGCGATAAAAGCCGTTTGAAGGGACCTTCTGCTGCACGTCGCCCAAAAGCGTGCAGCGGTACTGCAGCAAGGACGTGCACGCGACGTGCCTTAGCTTAGACGGGAGCATCGCCGCATGGCGCTTCGCATCATCTTCATGGGTACGCCGGAGTTTTCGGTGCCGACGCTGACGGCCCTCGCCGACGCCGGGCATACGATCGTGGCAGCCTATTCGCAGCCGCCGCGCCCCGGCGGCAGGCGCGGACTGGAACTGCAGAAGTCGCCGGTGCATCAGGCAGCCGAGCGGCTCGGGGTCCCCGTGTTCACGCCGCTGAACTTCAAGGCCGAGGACGATCGCGCCGCCTTCCGGGCGCTGAATGCCGACGTCGCCGTCGTCGTCGCCTACGGCCTTCTGCTGCCCGAGGCGATCCTCGCCGGCACGCGGCTCGGCTGCTACAACGGCCATGCTTCGCTGCTGCCGCGCTGGCGGGGTGCCGCACCGATCCAGCGCGCAATCATGGCCGGCGACAGAGAGACCGGCATGATGGTGATGAAGATGGCCAGGGGGCTGGACGCCGGCCCGGTGGCGCTCACCCAGCGTGTCGTAATCGGCCCGGACATGACCGGCGGAGAACTGCACGATGTGCTGATGCAAGCCGGTGGCACGCTGATGGCCGAGGCAATGGCGCGTCTGGAGGTGGGCGACCTGCCGCTGACGCCGCAGGGCGACGAGGGCGTCCTCTACGCCGCCAAGATCGACAAAGGCGAGACGCGCGTCGACTTCGCCCGGCCGGCCGCCGAGGTGCACAACCATATCCGTGCGCTTTCCCCCTTGCCCGGCGCCTGGTTCGAGCTTGCGCTCGCCGGCAAGCCGGAGCGGATCAAGGTGCTTGGATCGCGGCTCGCCACGGGATCGGGACAACCAGGAACGGTGCTCGCCTCCGACGGGCTCGTCGTCGCCTGCGGCGACGGCGCCGTCTCGCTGACGCGGCTGCAGAAGGCCGGCGGCAAGCCGCTCGACGTCGCAGACTTCCTGCGCGGCACTCCTGTCGCCCCGGGCACGGTGATCGTCTGATGCCGCGCTATCGCCTGATCATCGAATATGACGGAACGCCCTATGTCGGCTGGCAGCGGCAGGAGAACGGGCCCTCCGTCCAAGGGGCGGTGGAAAAGGCGATCCTGTCGCTGACCGGCGAGACCGTCTCGATCCGCGGCGCCGGCCGGACCGATTCCGGCGTGCACGCGATGGGCCAGGTGGCTCATGCCGATCTATCGCGGTCCTGGAAGGCGCACACCCTTCGCAACGCCCTGAACGCGCATCTGGCGCAGGCGGGCGAGCGCGTGGCGATCCTCGACGCGGTCGAAGCGGCAGACGATTTCGATGCGCGCTTTTCCGCCGTGCGGCGGCACTATCTCTACCGCATCATCTCCCGCCGCGCGCCGCTGGCGCTGGAGGCCAAACGCGCCTGGTTCGTGGCAAAACCGCTCGATCACGAGGCGATGCACGCGGCAGCACAGGTGCTGGTCGGCAAGCACGACTTCACCACCTTCCGCGCCGCCCAGTGCCAGGCGAACAGCCCGGTGCGCACGATCGACCGGCTCGACGTGACGCGCGCCGGCGAGCTGATCGAGATCCGGGCCACCGCCCAGAGCTTCCTGCACAATCAGATCCGCTCCTTTGCCGGGACGCTGAAGCTCGCCGGCGAGGGCAAGTGGAGCGTCGAAGACGTCCGCGCCGCGCTGGAAGCCCGCGACCGCAAGGCTTGCGGCCCCGTCGCGCCGCCGGAGGGGCTCTATTTCATGCAGGTCGACTACTGATCCGATCAGTTCGGCAGGGTGCCGAGCGCCACTTGCAGGCCCTGTCCGACCAGCAGCGGCGGCAGCACGAAGAGCGCCGTAAGCGTGGCGGCCAGCAGCGCTTGCTTGCCGAGGCACATCCACAAGAGCCGGTATTGCAGGACGATGCTGGCGCCGAACACGACGTAGAGCAGCAATCCCGACAGCGGTGCGAAGGCCGGCACCACAAGCGCCAGTGCGAAAGGAATGGCTGTCGTATAGGCGAACGGGACTGCGATCCAGTTGCTGGCGATCACCATGGTGGCCAGCCGCTCGGCATAGCCCAGCGGCCGCGCCAGCACCGCCAGCAATGCCAGCGGCAGCAGCCAGCCGACCACGTCGATCAGCAACAGCTTCAGGATGAACTCGACACCGGCCGTCGTCCCTTCGGGCATGCGGCCGAGAAAATAGAGGCGCCAGGACGCCCAGATGACGGCGAGCGCCGGCAGGCTCCAGGCGAAGGCCCAGAAGGACCGAACAAGCCCGCGCCAGCTCAGATCGAGCCAGCGAAACCCGTCCGGCCGCTGCCGGACAAGGTGCCAGATGCCGGTCAGGTAATGCAGGACCTCGTCAAGCGCCGGCATTTCCGAACCAGCGCGCAAGGAAGGTTTCGTAGATCATCGTCAGCGTCTCCAGGTCGGCAACGGAGACGCGCTCGTCGACCATGTGCATGGTCTGGCCAACAAGGCCGAATTCCACCACGGGACAGTAATCCTTGATGAAGCGCGCATCAGAGGTGCCGCCGGTGGTCGAGAGCTGCGGAACGCGGCCGATCGCCGCCTCGATCGCAGACGACAGCGAGGCAATCAGCCGGTCGTCGCGCGTCAGGAACACGTGGCTCGGGCGCTCGGCCCACGTGATCTCGTAGCGTACCGGCGCCCGCCCGGGCCGCAGCCGGTCGTCGGCAGCCGCCACCTCCAGACGACGAACGATCTCCGCCATGACGGTTTCGGCCGTCCAGGTGTCGTTGAAGCGGATGTTGAAACTCGCCGTCGCCCTGGCCGGAATGACGTTGACCGCCCGGTTGCCGACGTCGATGGTTGTCACCTCGAGATTGGAAGGCTGGAAATCGGCCGTCCCGGTGTCAAAGGGCGGGTCCATCAGCGCATCGGCAAGCGCGATCACGCTGCGCACCGGATTGTCGGCCAGATGCGGATAGGCGGCATGGCCCTGCACGCCGTGGACGGTGATGGCGCCCGACACCGATCCGCGCCGGCCGATCTTGATCATGTCGCCGAGCTGGTCCGGATTGGTTGGCTCGCCGACGAGGCAGGCGTCCCAGCGCTCGCCGCGCGCGGCCGCCCATTCGAGCAGCTTGCTCGTGCCGTTGATCGACGGCCCCTCTTCGTCGCCGGTGATGAGGAAGGAGATGGAACCTTTCGGCGGACCATGCTTCTCGATATGGCGGGCGACCGCTGCGACGAAGCAGGCGATGCCGCCCTTCATGTCGACGGCGCCCCGGCCATACATCTCGCCACCGGCGATCGCGGCGGAGAAGGGAGCATGCGTCCAGGCCGCCTCGTCGCCGACCGGCACCACGTCGGTGTGGCCGGCAAACATCAGATGCGGACCATCCACGCCGATGCGAGCGTAGAGGTTTTCCACGTCCGGCGTTCCCGGTTCGGACATCACCATGCGCTCGACGATAAAGCCTAGCGGCTCGAGCATCGCCGCGAGGGCCGTGAGCGCTCCGCCCTCGGCGGGCGTTACCGAGGGGCAACGGATGAGGGTGGCGAGGTTCTGGACGGGGCTTGTCGCTGTCATGATGATGCACTGCCTGCGGGCTGGATTCGGCGCGCGAAACTGCGTCGCCCTGCTCGCCTTCCGATCTAGCCGAAAGGCTTGTCGCTGTCATCAACCTTCACCGAACGGTTCGCCGTTGGACCAGCGCCCCGCCCGCGTCACGCCTTCGGCCGGTCCGGCACGAGGCCGTGCGCATTCGGCCCCGGCGTGCCGGGCCAGACCATGAAGGCGATCAGCGCGAAAATGGAGATGGCCGGCACGAACAGGCACAGGACGAGCGGCGCCGGCAGCGCCATGTCGTGCAGTCGCTTGATCGTCAGCATAACCGAGGAGACGGTCGATACGACGCCGACTGCGAAAAACAGCAGCGTCCAGGTGACGAAGGCCGGCTCGTCATGCGGCGTCATCACCATGCGCGTGAGAAACGCCGCGGCGAGCGCCATCCAAAAGCCCCATGCCAGCGCGTAGGGCAAACGCGACAGGCGGCCGGACCAACCGAAGAAGAGCCATATCAGGCCAGGCTGGTCCGGGCTTGCCATCGTCAGTCCCGCAGCAGTTCGTTGATGCCCGTCTTAGAGCGGGTCTTCTCGTCGACGCGCTTGACGATCACGGCGCAGTAGAGGTTGGGCGCAGGCTGGCCGTTGGCCATCGTGCCGCCGGAGGGCATGGAGCCGGCAACGACGACCGAGTAGGGCGGCACTTCGCCATACATGATCTCGCCGGTGGCGCGATCGACGATCTTGGTCGACTGGCCGATGAAAACGCCCATGCCGAGCACCGAGCCTTCGCGGACGATGCAGCCCTCGACCACCTCCGAGCGGGCGCCGATGAAACAATTGTCCTCGATGATGGTCGGACCGGCCTGCATGGGTTCCAATACACCACCGATGCCGACGCCGCCGGACAGATGCACGTTCTTGCCGATCTGCGCACAGGAGCCGACGGTGGCCCAGGTATCGACCATGGTGCCCTCGCCGACATAGGCGCCAAGATTGACGAACGAGGGCATCAGGATGGCGTTCGGGGCGATGTAGGCCGAGCGGCGGACGACGCAGTTCGGCACGGCGCGGAACCCTGCCTTCTCGAATTCGTTGACGCTCCAGCCGTCGAACTTGGAAGGAACCTTGTCCCACCAGACCGACGCGCCCGGACCGCCGGGGACGATCTCCATCGGGTTCAGCCGGAAGGACAGCAGCACCGCCTTCTTGAGCCATTGGTTGACCGTCCAGTTGCCGTCGGCCCCGCGCTCGGCCACCCGTACCTTGCCGCTGTCGAGCAGGTTCAATGCAGCCTCGACGGCGTCGCGGACTTCGCCGCGCGTCGCGGTATTGACCGACTCGCGCTGCTCGAAAGCACGTTCGATGGTGGCTTCAAGGGCGGAGGCATTGGAGTTGTTCATCGGAATTCCTTAAACTTCGGCCACTATCCTGACGTATCTGGATGCCGGAGGGGCGTGATCTTTCCGGTGCCGAGTCCTAGAGCATGATCCCGGAAAGTTGAAGCCCTTTTCCGGCAGACGGTGTCGCGACGGCGTCGGTGGAATGCTACAGCCGGAATTAGCGCGATTGACACAGAAGAACAGGCCGGCGCGCAGGCCATCGAAACGGAAAGTGAAATGGCACGACTGAAGAAAAAGAACCTCCGCAACAAGAGCGGCGTATGGGATCCCCTCGCTGACAGCGCGTTCGACAAGCATAGAGCGTCAGTCGTTCCCCAAACACCACAGTCGACATCCGGCGCCTACCGCCTCGCCTATGTCGACGACGAGTTTCTCTGCCGCGAGGAACTGCGGCCGGTCCGCCTGCAGCTCGAACTGCTCAAGGTCGAGATGATGCTCACCGAGCGTGGCATCAATTCGACGATCGTGATGTTCGGCGGCGCGCGCATTCCCGCCCCAGGCATGGAGGCATGGGCAGCGCGCAACGAGACGCAGCGGCGAAACCTCGAGGCGGCTTCCGTCTACTATGAAGAGGCGCGCAAGTTCGCGAAGCTCTGCTCGGCGCGTTCGGCAGAAACCGGCTACAAGGAGTTCGTCGTCGTCACCGGCGGTGGCCCGGGCGTCATGGAGGCGGGCAACCGCGGCGCAGCGGAGGCCGGGGCGCCGTCCATCGGCCTGAACATCGTCCTGCCGCACGAGCAGGCGCCGAACGTCTACGTGACGCCCGACCTAAGCTTCAACTTCCACTATTTCGCCGTGCGCAAGATGCACTTCCTGTTGCGGGCGAAGGCCGTGACCGTGTTCCCTGGCGGCTTCGGCACACTGGACGAATTGTTCGAGACGGTGACGCTGATGCAGACCGGGCGCATGGCGCTCGTGCCGCTGATCCTGTTCGGCAAGGAGTTCTGGAAATCCATCGTCAATCTCGAGGCACTGGCCGAGTTCGGCACGATATCGCCGAGCGATGTCGAACTGATGCAATTCGTCGACACCGCCGAGGAGGCCTGGGAGATCATCGAGACCTTCTACGAGAAGCTCTACAAGGAAAACAATTCCGGAAACGGAAAGTGACCCATCGGACGGCCGTCGGAAAGACTCGACGGCCGGCCCCGCTCAACCGTCGATCAGACGGGTCAGAAAATCGGTGAGGTCCGACGTCGTGTAGTCGATGTGCAGGTCCTCGTCGGTCTTCTTTTCCCAGGCATCGCCGAACTCGCGGCTGTCGTCGCGCGGCATCAGGAGGACGGTCTTCATCCCCAGCGCCTTCGGCACCAGCAGGTTGCGGGGAAGGTCCTCGAACATGGCGGCGTGCGCCGTATCGACGCGATGCAACGCCATGAACTTGTCATAGGTGCTGCCGGCCGGCTTCGGCACGTATTCGGCAGCGACGATGTCGAAGATGTCGTCGAAATGGTCGAGGATGCCGAGCGCGCGCGCCGTCATCTCGGCGTGCCTGACGCTGCCGTTGGTGAAGATGAACTTACGCCCCGGCAACGCCCGGATCGCCTCGCCCAGATGTGGATCGGGCGACAGCACGCCGTAGTCGATCGCGTGCGCCATCTCCAGGAACTCCGACGGATTGATGCCGTGGTGGATCATCAGGCCCTGCAGCGTGGTGCCGTGCTCCAGATAGTAGCGCTTCTGGATCGCCCGCGCCTCCTCGCGCGACAGGCCGAGCAACGTGGAGACATAGCTCGTCATGTTGCGGTCGATCTGGGCGAAGAGATCGATGTGATGGGGATAGAGCGTGTTGTCGAGGTCGAACACCCACTCGGTCACATGGGCGAAGTCGGAACGGGTCGGAAGGCGGTGCGTCTCTGTCATGGGCGCCCTTATGACACGGGAGCAACAAGAAGCAAAAAGGATTCGTCATCGCCGCGGCACCGATGGATTTGCCCTTTCCGCCATGCTAGCCGGCAGGCATGGAAGCCTGGATCATCATCACCATTTGCGCCGCGTTCCTGCAGAACCTCAGGTCGGCGCTGCAAAAGCACCTGCGCAGTTCGTTGGGCACGACCGGGGCGAGCTTCGTCCGCTTCGGTTACGGCTTTCCGATCGCCATTGCCTATGCGGCCTGTCTGCATTATTTCGCCGGCTACGAACTTCCCGCGCTCAATGCAGAGTTTGCCTTCTGGTCGGTTGTCGGCGGGCTGGCGCAGATCTTCGCGACTATCCTGCTCGTCTACCTGTTCTCGCTGCGCAACTTTGCCGTCGGCACGGCCTATTCCAAGACCGAGCCGGTGCAGGCGGCAATCTTCGGCCTGATCCTGCTCGGCGAGCGGCTGACGCCGGGCGCGGTCGGCGCCATCATCGTCGGCGTCGTCGGCGTGATGCTGATCTCCGTTGCCCGCATGCCGCTGTCCTGGCGCAACCTGCTCGTCGCCATGACCGGGCGCACGGCGATGATCGGCATCGCCTCGGGCGCGGTCTTCGGTATCTCGGCCGTCGCCTATCGTTCGGCGGCGCTGTCGCTGCACGGCCCCAATCCGATCATGCAGGCGGCGGTGACGCTTGCCTGCGTCACCACCTCCCAAACGGTGTTCATGCTCGCCTGGATGCTGGTCAAGGACCCTCCCGAGATCGGCCGGGTGGCGCGGTCCTGGCGCTCGTCCTCGCTCGTCGGGCTGGCCGGGGTCACCGGCTCGGCCTGCTGGTTCACGGCGATGGCATTGCAGCAGGTAGCCTATGTGCGCGCGCTCGGCCAGATCGAACTGCTCTTCACCTTCGCCGCGTCCGTGTTCGTCTTCCGCGAGCGGATCAACCGCATGGAAGTGGCCGGCTGCCTGCTGATCGTCGCCGGAATTCTGCTGCTGCTGATGTGGAAGTGACGCGGGCCGGATTGTCCGACCCGCCCCCGTTTCATCAGGGAACGATCAGCGTGCCGGCGCCGCCCTCGGTGAAGAGTTCGAGCAGAACCGAGTGGGGCGTCTTGCCGTTGAGGATGACAACGCCTTGCACGCCGGCCTTGATCGCCTCGATGCAGGTCTCCACCTTCGGGATCATGCCGCCGGAGATCGTGCCGTCCTTGATCAGCGCGCGGGCTTCGGCCACCGACAGCTCCTTGATCAGTTCCCCCTGCTTGTTCAACACGCCCGGAACGTCGGTGAGGAAGAGGAGGCGCACGGCATTCAGCGCGCCGGCGATGGCACCGGCGAAGGTGTCGGCGTTGATGTTGTAGGTGTGACCGTCGCGGCCGGGGGCCACCGGCGCTATGACCGGGATCATCTCCGACTTCGCCAGAAGGTCGATCAGCGTGCGGTCGACCTCGACCACCTCGCCGACAAAGCCGAGGTCGAGGATGCGCTCGATGTTGCTGTCCGGGTCGACGACGGTTTTCTTCGCCTTTTCGGCAAACACCATGTTGCCGTCCTTGCCGCAAAGGCCGATCGCCCATTCGCCGGTCTGGTTGATCAGCGCCACGATTTCCTTGTTGATCGAGCCCGCGAGCACCATTTCGACGATCTCGACAGTCTTTTCATCGGTGACGCGCAGGCCGCCTTCGAACTTCGATTCGATCCCCATCTTCGTCAGCATGGCGCCGATCTGCGGGCCGCCGCCGTGGACGACCACCGGGTTGACGCCGGACTGCTTCAGCAGCGCGATGTCGCTGGCAAAGGCTTTGCCGAGTTCAGGATTGCCCATGGCGTGGCCGCCGTATTTCACGACGATCGTCTTGTTTTCATAGCGCTGCATGTAGGGCAGCGCCTGCGCCAGCAGCCGCGCCTGGGTTTCGCTTTCGGTCAGGGACATGGGGGCCTCGCAAATCTAGTCGGGCGCCTGTTTAGCGCATGTTGTGTGACGATGGAATGATCCAGGCCCGAGACCTGCCAAATTCATCCTTTCTGCTAGGGGGCGGGCAACTGCACCACTGCGCGGCGGCCTGATATGCTTCTTGGGGACGTAGAAAGCTCCACTCCGCCAGCCAGGATTCCGCCCGTGCGCGACGACGAGATTGCCTATCTGCTCGGGCGGATTTGCCTCAAGGATCGGCAGGCATTCCGCCGCTTGTACGAGCTGACCAGCGCAAAACTCTTCGGCATCTGCCTACGCTTGCTGCGCAGGCGCGACGATGCGGAGGAGGCGTTGAAGGCGATTTATCCGAAAATCTGGCAGCAGGCGGATCGCTTCGCCCCCGGCGAAACGAGCGCATTGTCCTGGCTTGCCGCCATTGCCCGCCGCCATGCGATCGACGTGATCCGGGCGCGAAGACCAGTGGCAAGCAACATCGAGGAAGCATATGATATCGTCGATGTTGAACCCGGGCCGGAGGAGACCGCCGTTGTCGGTTCCGACGGCAGACGTGTCGAGACGTGCCTGCAAAGGCTCAAGCCCGCGGATGCTTCCGTGGTCAGGAAAGCATATGCGGAGGGGTTGAGCTACGAGGAGATCGCCACGCTCTATGGTATCCCGGTCAACATTGCGAAAACCTGGCTTCGACGGAGCCTGCTGAAACTGAGAGTAGCGGGACGATGACATCTTCCGACCAGAACAACCGGGATCCGCGCCGCGATGAAGTGATCGCCGGCGAATACGTCCTTGGCGTTCTTTCGGCCGAGGATCGTCGCAAGGTCGAGGACCGGTTGCGCAACGATCGGGTTTTCGCGGCGATGGTCAACCGATGGGAGGAAAACCTCTCGGCCATCAACCAGGAGCTCGAGACGGTGACGCCGCCGGCTCGGGTTTATGCCGCGGTCGAGCATGAGCTATTTGCGTCACCGGCGCGCCAAGCAGGCATGTCGGTGTCGGGCACCATCTGGAGCTCGCTTGTGTTCTGGCGCACCGCGGCGCTTGCCTCCCTCGCCGCCGTTGCCACCTTTGTCATCGCCTGGTCAGAAATACTGACGCCCTCGCCCACAAAACGCCCTGTCGCGGAGCTCTCGGGCAAAGACAGCCCGATCGCCCTGGTGGCGCATTATGACGAGGCCAGCGGCACGCTGAGCCTCGCCCCAACGGCGACGGCGCAGGACGGCGCGAAATCGCTCGAACTGTGGCTCGTGCAGGAGGGGCGGTCCCCGGTCTCGCTCGGCATTCTTCCGCAGTCCGGGGAGGGATCGCTGAGCGTCCCTTCAGCCATGCGTTCAAGGCTGACGCGCGACGTCCAACTGGCCGTAAGCGTCGAACCGTCAGGCGGTTCTCCGACCGGCGCCGCAACTGGCCCGGCGATCGCCTCCGGCAAGATCCAGCCATTCCGCTGACCCGAGAAAAATCGGCTTGGAGCGGAGCCGCGATGAAGGTTCAGTGAGCTTCGGTGACGGCGGCTCGCGCCGCCGGAGCACCGGTGCAATGTCGTTCAGGAGGCTGCGGGGGCGCTGGTGACACCCGACAGGGCATCCTGCAGCTTCTTTTCCTGCTCCGGCGACAGCGACGTCTTCAGAACCCGACCGCGCAGGCCCTCCAACTCGGCCAGAACCTTTTCCGGTTGCACCTTGCGGACCAGGACGAAGAGGGCCGAGGAATTGTTCGCAATCGTGTTGCCCAGCGACTTGATGAAGTTGTCATCAATACCATAGTCCGTCAGCGAGCCGGACAGCGCCCCCGCGCCCGCACCCACCGCGCCGCCGATCGCAAACCCGGCCAACGGATTGAGAAACAGAAGTCCGACCAGGCCGCCCCAGAGCGCACCGGAGAGCAGGCCGGAGGAGGCGCCGATCGCCGTGAGGTTGAGGCTCTGCTTCAGATGGACCTTTCCCTCGGCGTCGCGCACGACGACCACCGCATCCTCCAGATCGACCAGATATTCCTTCTTCAGTCCGTTCAGCTTCACAAGGACCTTGTCGGCTTCGTCGGGTGTATCGAATCCTACTACGATCAAATCAGACATGTGCGTGCTCCAGTTTGCCGCGGCGGAGAAGACCGCTCAAAGCAGCTTTCATGCAAAGCTGCGTCCCCCGGCGCGCCGGTGAAAGCGCGCTGCGCTAACGACATAGGGCAGAAATCATGACGGGGTAGTGACGCGGATCAATTGAGTTCGTTTTCGAGCCTTCAGCGCGCGATCGTCGTCTCGATCGCCTCTCGCAGCATGTCGAGCCCCCTGCTCTTCTCGGACGACGTGGCAAGGATCTCCGGATAGGCCGCCGGGCGCTTTCGGATCTTCTCCGCCGTCTCCGCCACCAGTCGTGGAACGCCCGCTTCCTTGATCTTGTCCGTCTTGGTCAGGACCAATTGGTAGGACACGGCCGCCTTGTCGAGGAGGTCGAAGACGTCCTCGTCGTTCTTCTTGATGCCGTGGCGGCTGTCGATCAGGACATAGACGCGCTTGAGGGTCGAGCGTCCGCGCAAATAGTCGAAGACCAGCTTGGTCCATGCGTCTACCTGCTCCTTGGGCGCCTGCGCATAGCCATAGCCCGGCATGTCGACGAGGGCCATCGGCGGGAGATCGCCCGCCTCGCCGGAGTAGCCGTCTGGAACGAAGTAGTTCAGCTCCTGGGTCCGCCCGGGCGTGTTGGACGTGCGCGCCAGACCCTTGTGGCCGACCAATGCATTGATCAGCGAGGACTTGCCGACGTTCGAGCGGCCGGCGAAAGCGACCTCGGGCGGCCCCTCGGGCGGGAGGAACTTCATGGCGGGCACGCCGCGAATAAAGATCCACGGCCGGCCGAAGAGCGGTTTGTCGTCGCCGGATCTGGTCGAAGTCATCGTCTGGCCTTTCGAGCTGTCGGCTCCGACTTCACGGTTTCGGCGATCAAAGTCAAGCGGCAACCGGGCTCGTCAACGCCGCAGCTGGCGCCACATTTCGATGCCGAGATAGCACAGCAGCGCCGCCAGCACGATGATGCCGCCGACGATCGTCCGCTCGCCCGGGACTTCGGCCAGGAAGAGGGCAACCCAAAGCGGCGCCAAAACAGTCTCGGCGGTGCCGAGCAATGCAGCAAGCGCCGAAGGAACCAGGCGGGCGCCGGTGACAAACAGCGCAAGTCCAAGGCCGAAATTGAACGCGCCGAACACGACAAGTATCCCGAGCTCGGCGAAGCTGACGGAATAATCCGTCGCCTGCATCGCCGCCATGCCGCACGCCAGCACTGTTCCGGCGAACACCGCCGGCGTCATCCGCACGTGGGAGAAACGCCGGGTTATCACCGTGGCAGACGCGAAGGCGAAGGCGATCAGCAATGCGAGCGCGTCGCCAATCGGCGAGACCGTGCCGGTGAACGACCCCGAGACCATGACCGCAACGCCGCAAATGACGACGGTGATCGCGGCCCAGGTGTGCAGCGCTATTCGTTCACGAAACAGGACCCAGCTCATCAGCGCCGCGATCAAAGGAACGCTCGCCTGGATCAGCAGGATATTGGCGACGGTGGTGTGTGCGAGCGCAAGAATGAAGGACGTCGAGGCGGTCGCGAAACAAGCACCGACGGCCAGTCCCGGCAAACCCATCTCGGAAAACAGCTTCCGTGTCCCACGCACGCCATCGCGAACGAGCATGAAACCGAGAAGGAAGAGGGCGGCGAAGAGCGCGCGCCAAAACACGACCTTCCAGCCGTCCTCGATGTCGAGGAGGCGGGCCAGCGTGCCGCCGAAGCTCCAGACGATCGCCGAGCCGAGCACGAGTGCCGCGCCATAGCCACGCCTGCGGGCATCTGGATTGACGCTGGACTGAGTCACGGATGCGGACATGCTTGCGCTCGGCAACTGGAGGGTACGCTGACAGTATCACTGGCAGAATGCTTGCAGGACAGCCGCGTAGCAGCGACATCAGCAGGTCGCAAGTGCGGGAAATAGGGGTAGCGAAAAGAAAGAAGCCCCGGAGACCGGGGCTTCGAAGATGGCGGACGCGGATCCGGCTATTTTGCCGGATCGGCTTTTTTCCCGAACATGCCCCTCAGGTTGCTGAACAGCTCCACCTTGACGCCATGACGCTTCATGATGACCGCCTGCTGGATGATGGAAAGCGTGTTGTTCCAGGCCCAGTAGATGACGAGACCGGCGGGGAAGCTTGCCAGCATGAAGGTGAAGATGACCGGCATCCACGTGAAGAGCATCGCCTGGGTCGGGTCCGGCGGCGTCGGGTTCATGCGCATCTGCAGGAACATGGTGACGCCCATGATCAACGGCCAAACCCCGATGAGCAGCATATGCGGCACTTCGAACGGCAGGAGTCCGAACAGGTTGAACAGCGACGTCGGATCCGGCGCCGACAGGTCCTGGATCCAGCCGAAGAACGGCGCGTGCCGCATTTCGATCGTGATGTAGATGACCTTGTAAAGGGCGAAGAACACCGGAATCTGCAGCAGGATCGGCCAGCAGCCGGCCAGCGGATTGATCTTCTCCTCCTTGTAGAGCTGCATCATCGCCTGCTGCAGGCCCATCTTGTCGTCGCCGAACTTGGCCTTCAGCTCTTCCATCTTCGGCTGCAGCCGCTTCATGTTCGCCATTGAGGCGTATTGCTTGCTGGCCAGCGGGAAGAACACGCCCTTGACGACGATCGTCGTGATCAGGATGGCCACGCCGAAATTGCCGAAATAGCGGAAGAAGAAGTCAAGCAGCTGGAACATCGGCTTGGTGAAGAACCAGAACCAACCCCAGTCGATCATCAGGTCGAAGCGGGGAATGGAGAGGTTCGTCTTGTAACCGTCGATGACTGGCACTTCCTTGGCGCCGCCGAACAGCAGGTTCTTGACCTCGGCCTTCTCTCCCGGCGCGATGGTGATGGCGTCCTGGCGGAAGTCTGCCTGGAAGCGCGGCCGGCCGTCGGTGAAGTGTGAGAAGCGCGTCTGGTAGGGGATCGTCTGCGGCGGGACCAGCGCGGTCGCCCAGTACTTGTCGGTGATGCCGAGCCATCCGCTCGTAGCCGATCCCGGCTCGATGGTCGTGTCTTCCTCGGCGGCAGAGTACTTCACCTCGTGCAGGCCGAGTTCGCCGAGATATCCGATGAAGCCCTCGTGGAGGACGTAGATGCTGGGGGTGGTCGGCTTGGAGAAGCGGGTGATGCGGCCGTAGCTGGACAGCGAAACCGGCGCGGCCGCCGTGTTCTCGATCGAGTCGGTGACCTGGAACATGTAGTGTTCGTCGACCGAGACGGTGCGGACGAAGCGGATGCCCTTGTCGTTTGTGTAGGTCAGCGTGACCGGGGTGGTTACCGTCAGCTTGCCCGTGCCCTCCTGCGTCCAGACCGTCTGCGGGCCGGGCACCTGGCCGATGGTGTCGTTGCCGACGTAGCCGACCTCGGCAAAGTAGCCGTGTTCGGTCTCCGCCGGGCTCAGGAGCGTGATGATCGGGCTTGTACGATCGACCGTCTCGTGGAACTCGCGCAGCTTCAGGTCGTCAAAGCGCGCGCCCGTCAGGTTGATGGAGCCCAGCAGAGCGTCTGTCTCGATGGCGACGCGCGGCGAGGCGGTAACGGCGGCCTCTCGGCTTTCCGCCGTCGCACCGGGCACCGCAGCACCAGATGGCGACGGCGTCGTTGCCGTACCCGCCGTGCCCGCGTCCGGCTTGGGCTTGTCCAGTTCCGCCTGCATCTCGGCGACCGCGCGCTCGCGCTCGATCTTCGGATTGACGTAGAGGAACTGCCAGGCGATCAGGATCAGCACCGACAGCGCAATCGCCACGAAATAATTGCGGTTGTTTTCCATCATTCTTTCCCGGGGCCCGCGGAAGCCGGCCTCTTGTGTTTTTGTCTGTTGCTGATGCGCTCGCGAAGGCGGTCCTGCAATTCTGCGAAGGACGCATGAAGGATGTCGCGCCTGGCGACAATGACATAATCGTGTCCGGGCTGCATTGCAAACCCGGCAGAAAGCCGCACCGCCTCCTTCAGGCGGCGACGCATGCGATTGCGCTCGACCGCATTGCCGTGCTTCTTTGTTACGGTGAAGCCGACGCGCGGCGGCGTGTCCGGCTGGAGCCGGTCGCGCATCTCCAGGAGAAACAGCGGCCCCTTGCGCTTCTCCCCCTCCCGCACACAAAGAAACTGCGGGCGGCTTTTCAGCCGTCCGACAGTCAGTTTTTCGTCATTCTTCGTCATTGCCCGGCAATCTCGCTTCGGGCAAGCGCGGCCTTAGGCCGAAAGACGCTTGCGGCCGCGTGCACGGCGGGCGGAAAGAACCGCGCGACCGCCCTTGGTGGCCATGCGAGCACGGAAGCCGTGGCGGCGCTTGCGAACAAGCTTGGAAGGCTGATAGGTACGCTTCGACATTTATTTAATACCGCGGTGTGCGGCCCTTCTTGGGTTTGCGCTTAAGCAAGGAGCGTTACGTTCGCGGACACGACATTCCCTTCGGAATGGCGAGCCTGTCCGGACGTGGGCGGCTTATAGGGCGAAAGCAGCCGGAAAGTCAATTCCGGGTGGCCGGACCACCGGATCCGATACTACGACGCAGGACTGCCACGTTCCACCCCATCCGCGTCCGTGCCTTTGAAAGGCAACGCCGCCGGCCGGCTGTGCGCCGCGTTTGTTAGAATTCTCATTAACCTTTAGCGGATAGCGTCCCCAAAAATGCGCGCCCTGGGGCCGCGCTTTCTGACAGTGTCTGGGGGGACGCATATGAAGATTGGTACCAAGATCTACCTCATCGTCGGGGTCATGGGGTTGATTTCGATCCTTATCGGCGGGATGGCGCTCGGCGTCGTCTATCAATACAGCCAAAAACTGCGCCAGTACGAGAACGCCGCTGACCGCGCCTTTCTCGGCGAACACCTGAACCGCCAGGTCACGGCCGTGGTGATGGAGGCGCGCGGCGTCTACGGCTCGGCCACGACGGAAAAGGCAAAGAAATTCGCCGACGGGATCCTGAAGGAGCTCGACGGCATCGACAGGACCCTCGGCGAATGGAAACCGAAGGTTCCGCAGGCGCAAGTGCCGGCGTTCGAAGCCGTCGTCAGCCGCGCGGCGGAATTCCGCGCCTTCCGCGCCGAAACCGCCCGCCTCGGCACCGACGTTTCGCCGCAGGCCGCCAACGAGCAGGGCAACAATGAGGCGAACCGCGCCAACCGCAAGGCCTTCCAGGAGGAGATCGATGCGGTCGTCAAGGCCGACCGGGAGAATCTCGATGCCATCAAGGCCGACATCTCCGCCTTTGAGGCGCTGATGCTCACGCTTGTGTTGTCTACGGTTGTCGTCGGACTTGCCGCTGGCGGCGGAGCCGCCTTCTACGTGGCCACGAACCAGCTCAGCCGGCCCATCCAGAACGTGACCGAGACGATGAAGAGGCTCGCCTCCGGCGATCTTTCCACGGAAGTGCCCTATGGCGGCCGCAAGGACGAAATCGGCGACATGGCCGCGGCCGTCGCCGTGTTCCGCCAGAACGCCATCGAGGTGCGCGACCTCAACGCCCAGGAACAGGTCCTGCGCGAAAAGAGCGCCGACCTGCAATCGAGCATCGCGATGGTGGTGAATGCCGCCGCAGCGGGCGATTTCAAGCAGCGCATCACCAAGGATTATGGCAACGGCGACCTGAATCGGTTCGCCGCAAGCATCAACGAGTTGGTCGGCAGCGTCGACGCCGGCATCAACGAAACGCGCCGCGTCATCGCGCTGCTCGCCGAGGGTGACCTGACCGGCACGATGAACGGATCCTTCCAGGGTGCCTTTGCCGAACTGCAGACGAACGTCAACGGCACGCTGGCGGCCCTGCAAGGCGCGATGCGCGAGGTGCGCGCCTCGACGGACTCGATCCACGCCAACTCGGGCGAACTGCGCACGGCTTCGGACGACCTTTCCAAGCGCACCGAGCAGCAGGCGGCCGCGCTGGAAGAAACCTCCGCCGCACTCGAGCAGATCACCGCTGCCGTGAAGAACTCCACCGAACGGGCGCAGGAGGCCACCGTCATGGTCGGCGAGGCGACCCGCAGCGCCAAGCAGTCCGGTGAGGTCGTTCGCAACGCCGTCGATGCCATGGGCCGCATCGAACAGGCGTCGAGTGAGATCACCCAGATCATCAACGTGATCGACGAGATCGCCTTCCAGACGAACCTGCTTGCCCTGAACGCAGGCGTGGAAGCCGCGCGCGCCGGCGACGCCGGCAAGGGCTTTGCGGTCGTTGCCCAGGAGGTGCGCGAACTCGCCCAGCGCGCCGCCAGCGCAGCCAAGGACATCAAGGGCCTCATCACCAAATCGAGCGACGAGGTTGCGGTTGGCGTGAAGTATGTCCAGGCGACCGGCGAGTCGCTCTCCGACATCGAGAACCGCGTTTTGAAGATCAACGAATACATCCACTCGATCGCGACGGCAGCGCGCGAGCAGGCAACCGGCCTCCAAGAGGTTTCCACCGCGGTCCACCAGATGGATCAGGTCACGCAGCACAATGCGGCGATGGTGGAGGAAAGTTCGGCTGCGACCCATAAGCTCAACGCCGAGGCCGACAGCCTTGCAAGCCTTGTCTCCCGCTTCCGAACCGGCGGCGCGCAGCAGCATGCCGTCCCCGCTCAGGCGACGCACCGGCCGGTGGCGTCTCCCGCGCGCCGGATGGTGGGCCAGGTCGCGCGCGCCTTCGGCGGCCGTAGCGGCGCAGCCCAGGCGGTTGCCCAAGAGGGCTGGGAGGAGTTCTGATCCGACCACGCAGCACTTGCAAGGGGGCGGCGGGCCTGTTCCGCCGCCCCCTTGCGTTTGAAAGTATCTTGCTGCGCAGCAAGGGCCACCACTGCGAAACGGCATGGCATCGCAAGCGGCGCGATCGATCCGGCGAACACGCTATGGTCGGCTGTGCGGTTGGAAAGTGCCGACACATCCCCTATGATGGCATTCAATGCAGGACCGCGGCACGCGCGGATCCGACGTCGAGATAAGGGCGACAGCCTGCAGCCGCGCAGGCAAGAGGCGTCACGCACCCGGAGCGGCCAAGGAGAGTTCGTCGCCAGCATACCGCCATGCCGCTCGCGGAATGGCCAGGAGCCCGCAATGAAGGATAACGAAGCCCCCCCGATGCTGGGCGATGTGCCGATGCCGAGCGCGCTTTCCGGTCTTTCCGGCAGGCTGCTGTTGCTGACGGTCGCCTTCATCATGCTGGCGGAGGTGCTGATTTTCGTGCCCTACATTGCCAACATGCGGGTGCGGTGGCTCGGCGACCGGCTGAACACCGCTGCCGCCGCGGCAATCGTCGCCGACGGCTTTCCCCAGCAGGACCTTTCGCGTACGCTGCAAGACGAAACGTTGCTGGCGACAGGCACCAAAGCCATCGCCTTGCGGCGCCATGACGCCTCGAGGCTGATTGCGATCGCCGACATGCCGCCGAAGGTGGACGCACAGTATGACATGGCGGCCGTGGAGCCCTTCTCGGCGATTCGCGACGCGTTCGATACGCTGATCTTCGGCGGCAATCGCATCATTCGCGCCTATGGCCCGATCGGCGACAGCGATGCGACGATTGAAATCGTGCTGGCGGACAGGGCATTGCGCAACGCCATGCTGGTCTATGCGCGCAACGTGGCCTTCCTGACCGTCGTCCTGTCGGCGATTGCCGGCGGCCTGATCTTCTTTGCGCTCAACCGGATGCTGATCCGCCCGGTTCGCCGGATGACCGGCAGCATGCGCGACTTCGCCGCCGATCCGACCGATCCGGCCCGCGTGCTGCAGCCGTCCGCAGGCCGCGACGAACTGGCGGTCGCCGGCGTCCATCTCGCCGAAATGCAAAGGGCCCTGCAAGGAACGCTGCGGGAGCAGAAGAACCTCGCCGACCTCGGGCTTGCGGTTTCGAAAATCAACCACGACATGCGCAACATCCTCGCCTCCGCGCAGTTGATGTCGGACCGGCTGGCCGCTGTGGACGATCCCGTCGTCAAACGCTTTGCGCCGAAGCTCTTGCGGACGATCGACAGGGCCGTCGGCTACACCACCGACGTGCTCGCCTATGGCCGGATGCGCGAACCGGCGCCGCGTCGCCGGTTCCTGCCGTTGAGGCCGCTGGTGGTCGACGTGTCGGAGATGCTCGCAATCGACCCGCTTTCGGGGATCGACTTCGTCCTGCAGATCGACCCGGCGCTGGAGGTCGACGCCGACAGCGAGCAGCTGTTCCGCATCATCCACAACATCTGCCGCAACGCCTTCGAGGCGCTCACGCAGCACCCGGAGCGCGAGCGCGAATGCGGCCGGCTAACGGTGGCGGCGGTGCGGACCGGCAGCGTCGTCTCGATCACGATCGACGACACGGGTCCCGGCATGCCGGCCAAGGCCCGCGAGAACCTGTTCACCGCCTTCCGCGGCTCGGCGCGCTCGGGCGGCACGGGCCTTGGCCTCGCCATTGCCCGCGAACTGGTTCTCGCCCACGGCGGGACAATTGCGCTTGTGGAGAAAGCGGCCAAGGGCACGCAGTTCCGCATAGAGATTCCCGACCGTCCGGTCCCCCTGGCCGCCTTTCGCAACAAGGCCTCCTAAGCCACGCGCCTTTCAGACGCCTGGCACGCTTTGATTCCTTGGCGGTCTCGCATGTCTCTCGAAACCGGTTCCCGCTTTCGCAACAGGCGGGCGCGCCGCGCCTTGCCCTCTCAACGTCACTTGCCGTGCTTGAACCCTCCCGCATCTGGCTTACCGGAAACTGGCGGCCATTTCGGACGATCTTCGCTGGCTTTGCCGCACTCGTCGCTGTCGACGATACAGAGACGACACCCACCATGTGCAATTTTTTTTCCGAAAGGCGCTTGCATTAAAGCAGCGGACCATTTAGGAACTCGCTCGCAGCCGGGCGATACGCCCACCGCTAAATACGCACCCGTAGCTCAGCTGGATAGAGCACCAGACTACGAATCTGGGGGTCAGGAGTTCGAATCTCTTCGGGTGCGCCATTTCCTTCACTGCATTAGAATTAGTCTCGGTTTAGCCTGACTACCGTTGTCACACTGTAGTCACAGCGGGGCATGAATGGCGCCCGGGGAACGATACCGGATTAACAGTATCTCGCGCCATTTGATCGCTAGGATCGTCGCAAAGTGACCTCAGAGCGGATCACCTCCTACAGGGACGAACGCCAGGAGGCGCGCGCAGCGCATTATATTTGAATTCTGTGTTCAATGCTTTATAGCGTGATCTCGATCAACGCGAGAGACGTCACTGCGTCGCCTTAAGAGGCCGTAGCCGTAATCATCGTCGCGTACTTGGCTATGGGAACCCCATAAGCTGTACGGTTAGAAATAATCTCTACTTTGGCGGAACGTTAACGTGGTTAATAGCGAGTGATTAGTGAGGGACGTCGGGCAGCAGACCCGTCCGCGAGGCACCTCCCCCTTGCGGCCTTTGCAAGCAACGACTTCTAACACTGACCGGATCGCGCAATAAAAAGACCGTCATCCGACTTACCCAACCATCTCTAACGTGCGCGCATCAAAATGAAGCTTTCAATGGTGGTGATAATCTTTCGAGTTCTCCTGGTGAGTGTTTTCGCGCCCTACCAACTTGTCATGGCGTTATTTGCGCGAAAATTACCGCCGAAAGGTAAACCGCCATTGTTCTTGTTTGGCTTTACCCCATGGAAAACGTTCATTCATGATTGGTTCCCGGATCGGCGGATCATATTCACATCAACTAAAATGCTTCCGGTCGAGTTCAATCTGCACTGGAAGTGGCGCCTTCTCCGCGATCGCCGCTCCGAAGTTTTGACCTGGCAATACCAAGGACTTCCGATAGTCAAGAAATTCTGCCGGGAACGCGACATACCGTTCCAATATGTTGAGGATGGTTTTGTCCGGTCGATAAAGCTAGGCGCTCTTCATGCACCTCCCATGTCGTTGACTTTCGACAGACAGGATATGTATTTTAATGCCGAAGCCCCGACAGATTTAGAGAACATCCTCTCCAGTTACAATTTTGAGGCTGATGCTGCTCTAATCGAACGGTCAAGAGCATGTATCGCGCGCCTTCTGCATACTGGGATCAGCAAGTATAATTCCGGCGCAGCAGTTGATGCGACCGACCTATATGGGCCGAAGAGGTCGAAACGTATCCTGGTTATCGGCCAAGTCGAACGGGACGCTTCGATAGCGTATGGTTGTCGCCAACCATACACCAATAGCCAACTTTTGAAGCTGGCGCGGGACGAAAACCCTGCGGCGGAGATCATTTACAAGCCACATCCCGAGGTATTGAAGGGCATTGCACCAAACACCTTCAGCATCGATGAAGCGGGCGCGTCAACGCGTGTACTCGAAAAAGACATAAGCCTCGCTGACAGCTTTCCGACAATCGACCATGTGTATACGATTACATCGCTGTCGGGCTTCGAGGCCCTGCTTCGCGGACTAAAAGTTACGACCGTAGGCTGCCCTTTCTACTCGGGATGGGGACTCACCGATGACCGTCAGCCAAATCCACGACGCAATCGCCGACTCACCATTGAACAATTATTTGCGGGCGCCTACATTCTTTATCCTCGGTATTTTGATCCTGATACCAAGCGGTACATACAACTTGAAGAAGCCCTAGATATTCTCGCGCTTAAACGCGAACAGCTGTGTAATACGTATAGCGATTGATCCGAACTCATCGGGTCCGATTTCTTCGCCCAATAACATAGATTGGTCTTGCAGGGTTTGGGCCTGATGTGGTCGGCGGCTTCCGTTCCCGGCATCGAAATGTGACAAAGTGTGGCTTGCGGAAAGTCAAAAGAGGCAGACCCGTTCATGGAGCAACCGTAAGCATCTGGCGCCAGCATTGCCGCGCACCGGCAGAGCCTTTGGAACGTCACGCTATCTGCTGCCGCGCAGCGCGTCCGGATACGCTTCATTTGGAGGTAATGGCGGAGGGGATGGGTCTGACGTCCAACCTTCTCCAGTATAAGTCATTGATTTTATTTGATGCGCACAGCTGCTAC
>NZ_JBHEEW010000013.1:0-146469 GCF_041930185.1 Mycoplana ramosa
ACGAGGGTCCGGCGCGTCTCGTCCTCGGCGGGGGCGGGGGCGGCGGAACCGTTGACGGATCAACGAAGAACGCCGCCGTGTTCTTAAAGCCCTGTGCTTCTGCAAGTTTGGTGAGAGTCGAATAGACGTTCTGAGCCGACACAATCGGCGATCCGGAGCTAAGCAACTGCATCTGTTGTGCAAGCATGGCGTTCAGCGATTGCGTAGACTGATCACGGCTCATCACCGAGAACGCAACCGATGTCTGTACATCGAAGTCCGGGGTAAACTGGTCAATCGGTACAAATTCGTTTGTCAGCCGCGTCACAAGCGCCTGTGCCTCTTCCGGATGCTGGATAAGCTGATCGATCAGCACGCGAACCAGATAGGCATATCCCGAATCCGCGAAAACACGCGAGATGCCTTCAATGAGAAGCTGACCTTGGTTTGAACGCTGATTTGCAGCGGTAGCCGTCACGTCCTGTAGATCGGAAGCGTTCAGCGACATCATCGACGGACCGACACCAGTCGATAAATCCAGACCTTGTGTAAGGCTCTGAAGCATCGGTACAGCATCGCCACCAGCAAAGGGCGGAACTACGTAGGAGATGCCGCCCGTTGGATCGGAAGAGCGGATGACCGCGCCCGGATGGATGTTCATGGCATCTTCAGGATTGGTCACGTCGGGATTGATGACCTTGATAGGATGAACATGCATGTACAGGTCATCCAAGATCGCCCGAGTCATCTTGGTGATGGTGACATGTTCGTCACCGATCCGGTCAGGGATACCGAGCGAGAACAGACTCCCATGAATCGGGAAAGGAACGAAAGCGGCGTAAGGATAGAAGCGGGTTGTCTCTTCCCAATCCAACAGAACAGGTGCGTCCAGACTACCGGCAAGAGTCAGACGGTAGTGACGTGCCTTCTTTTCCAGCTTCAGCTTAGTGTAAATTTCATAGACTTCGACATCGTCACCGGAAATGCCTTCATCGCCATCGGTGACCTTGTGCCGCTCAATAGCAACCCCGTCCGTGCTGTCTGTGGCGAGTGGAATTTTATCAACCTTTGCGGCGTCATAGCCCAAGTCCAAGAGGTCTTGCTTGCTCATAATGCGACGGTGCCCCTGCAACTTCGCATCAATGCCGCCCGTCTCGCACGACAGCTTCGCATCGCGGGAAATAATCAGGTTTTCAGGTTCGACCGGACGAATGATCGGGTTGAAGAACTTGGTGATTGTCCGGATTTTCAGGTCGCGAACTTCAACGCCCATCTGCGGATGCGGATAGGGGTCGGAAGCCTCTTCGATGACGATTTGCTTCTGTTCTTCCTGCTGGAGGAAAGTGGCAAGTTGTTCATTCGGAACGCCCTTTAGGACTTGCGGAAGCGATTCCTGGGTGTCCGTGTTGAACTCTACAGCAACCACCGACAGACCGTTCAGCAAGCCCGTTTGAATCCACGGTTGCAGGAACGTTGCGTGCTTGTTCTTCTGTGTGAGAATCCACGAAACGACTTTCGTCTGTTGGCGCGCAATTGCCTCATCTTCCGCACCGAACGGCACGAACTCGACAACGTGTTCCGAAGAGTCAAGAATGTGCAGAAGTTGAGCAGTCAGCCAGTCGCAATGCTGCTGCACGACAGGGCTAACCCACTTCGATGACCGCTTGATTTTCTCGTCACCGGGAAGATAGGCGCGATTATAGTATTTTAGAGCCTTTTCGCTCTTCGCCGCGATGTTCGAATTGGACCAGCTAACAGCGTCTTTGAGCTTAGCGCTAATGTTTTTTAGAATAAGTTCTTCAGCCATAAATCTCTACCGAATTTATAGCTATTTAGGGAATTCTATTCATTCGAATGATGGGAGATGGTCGTAGTTAAGCGGCTTAGACCACGAGTATTTTGACGCATAGCGCGATGGAGACACGGCAAAAGTCAGGGCAAGAGCGTCCGCAAAGTCGGGCGAACGCCCCAAACGCTTCTTTATGCTCTTTTTATCTTCGACCTTGATTTTGCCGGTGCTGTCCTCGTACGTCGGAGTCGCAAGCTCTTCGATCAGCCTTGCAGAGTTCGGGATTCCAACATTCTCGGAATGAATCCATTCGCGGACTTCCCACAGGAGTTGGTCACGCAAACGGCTGTATCGGTCCGGATTCCGGGTTGGCGTCTTCGCGGTATTGCAGCCATGAACGGGAAGCCCCCAATCCTTCAGGTTGGACCAAACACCGTTGCCAAGACCGTTGGAGTCGACGGAAATGACGGCAGGACGGTCTTGCTTCGGAGTGGCTTCGTAGAGGTCGCGGACCTTGTACGCCAGTTGGGTAGGGTCAAGGTTCTGCCACTGCTTAAAATCCAAAATCTTGTTGTCGTGGCGGATGCAGAGAACAGAACTGTCCTTACCAGCGCCAGCCGGGTCCAAGCCCCATAAAATCGGAACATTGGGAGCCGGTGCAACGTCGGCGTAGTTCCGAACCGCTGCATCAATGAATTCTCGGGAGATCATCCCTTCCGTATCGGACAGCGGGAATTCGCCTTCGACCATGATCCGATATTGTCGAGAGGTCGGACCACCGAAGTTCTTGGCGATGCGCTCGAATTTTTCAGGCTGGCTTGGGTCGTACTTTCGCGAGTCGAAGAAGGTGCCGTGAACCTTGGTCCATTCATCAGCGATTTCCGGATCATTCCATGTTCGCCAGAAGAAGCCGCTTGCCCGGTCCGGGTTGGAAATTAGGCAAAGCTTTGCGCCGTCGCCGTCCGACAAGATGTTCACGAGTGCTTCAGTGAAAACCTCATCATCAACGCCCGATGCCTCATCTACAAAGACGAAGTTGTTTTCGGCATGGATACCGCGTGCCCGGGCGGTGTTGGTCTTGTCTGCAAGGCGCATTTCGGCAGTACAGGAGGCGGCATTGACGACACGGCTAATGGTCGTCGCCTGTACGCTGTAGGCATCGCGGAACAGCGGAAGCATGCGGTCATGAAACTGCTTCAGTTCGTTCCATACACCGGTTTTCAGGTTCGGCTCTGAAGGTCCGAAAACAGAGATTTTTACCTGATCGTGGGTGATCAGTGCCCACCAGATACAGACCGACATCACGAAGGTTTTGCCGAAGCCGACACCACCCTTGAACGTGATCTGTTGGCTTGTCCGGAACGCTTCGCAAAATTCGACCTGTTTCGGTGTTAGGTCGTAGTCAAAGACCTGCTTCGCGAACAACGGAATATCGACATACCAAGCGTCACGAAGGGCGGCAAGTTGTTGGAATTCTTCTTCTTTTGTAGACATGCCCATATTTAGAGAACGGGCATTTTCTCACGCTTCGAAGCGGTCACTTCTTGCTAATCAGCCGCAACACGAGTTCGCGGAAATCTTCCTTCAGCTTGCCCGGGTTCTTCCGGTACTGCTTCGCCCAGTTGATGCAGCCTTCTGCAATGTACATGCCGACCAGACCGATGGAGAAGGCAACGGCATTGGCAATCTGCGGATCGGCAACGCCAAGAGCCATGGCAACAATCGGGGTGAAGTACACGGCGAAGAGCGAGCCGGTGAAGCCACCAATGAGGTTTTCAGCCATGGTGCCGGATTTGGCGACAACGGCTCTGGCAATCGAGCCAAGGAAACCAGCGACAAGGTGAGACGGGGAAAAGCCATTGGCGGCAAGCCAAAGGGCGAAAGCGGCGATCATCGCGACAAACCAATCAATCATTATCGGCATCCTTTACGGTCACCGGTTCAATGATTGGCGTGACATCAATGACGGGCGTGACATCGATGGTCTTACGGTCGTCCTTCAAACGAGCTTGGTTGATTTCAGCAAGCAAACCAGCGATGTGGTGTCGATGATCGACCTTGATTTCCTGCTGTGTTGCCGCCTTGGCAACGAACGGATCGAGGAAGTAGGCAGCGGCTTTCACTCGGGCATTGTCATTGCTTGAATTCAGCATGACATCGGCAAGCGTTTCGACCGCGTCCATGGTTCGCTTTGCCAAGGCTTCCTTGACTTCTTGCGGAATAGGCACGGTGCCACCAGTCTTTTTGCGTCCCTTCTGGAAACCAATGGTCTTCAGGTGCTCCCGGTGTTCGGGGCTTTGAAGCCGTTCCCGCTCTTGCTGGCTAACCGCGCGCTTCGGTCGTTTCTTCGGTGCATCAGTCACTAATCCGCCCTCCAAAGGTCTTTAGGAAAGCGTACGCGTCGTCCTCGTAAACGAAGTCAGCAATGAAGCCATCATCCTGCACTTCAATGGTGAAATCGTCGGAAATAAGTTCGCGAATTCGGGTGCCGAATTTGCGGTTAACCCAAATGGGATATTCACCATCTTCGCGGGATTTCGTAATTTCAGCACTGTAGCCATTTTGGGGAATGAAAAATCGAATACGCACGTCTTGCCTTCTGCATTGAAATCTGTTTTCCCGTATTTATTGCAATTGGGATTTGAGAGGATTAGAAGATGGCTGGATTTCTGAAGTTTGCGGAAAAGTACGCTGTTAAGGAAAATAAAGCCGTTGAAGCTTTTCGTTCGGCTTTGACTAAGCAATCGGAAGCGTTTGAGAAGGGCGAAGTCAACCGGCGTAGTTGGGTGAAGCCAGATGGTTCAAGCTTTGTGGTGAAGCTCGGGAAGCTCGACGGAACCTATGTCATTCCGACCAAGCAAGAGGTCACTGCTTTCCTTACCGGTGCGGCGAATGCTTCCCGCGATGATAGTGAGTTCATCGCCCTGATTGAATCCGTATATGGCGAGCCGTTGGGCGAAGAGCCGAAGCCGCGCCGGGGTCGGAAGCCGAAGGCGCAAGCGGCTGAAGTCCATACGGACGTGATCCGGCTGAACCTGAAGAGTGCGCCGCGTTCCGAGTGATCGGAAACGACAGGCAAAAGTGACGAAGCCCCGGGGATTTTTCGTTGGGGTTAGTTCGCTTCCGGCTCATCCCGGCTCGCGGCGATGTGCGCAAAATTGTTGATGGCGGTCGGCTCGATTGCAGCCGCTTCCGCTTCGATGGCTTCCGGCTCGACTCTGTTGACCTTCACAGCTTCGGCAAGTTGAGCCGCGACCGCGTGAACCGCTCCAAACTCTTCAAGCTTGAAGGTGCCACGGTCGGCGGCGGCACGGATCACGGCAAGGGCGTTCTTTGCCAAGGTTTCGGGCAGAAAAATTACGGGTTCGTTCATGGGTAAATCTCTCAAATATCAGTTGGTCGCTTCGGCGGCTTGGCGCTCGTATTCCGCGACCTTCAGACGCAAGCGCTTTTCAATGTCGGAAAGAATCCACCGATCTTCCATCGGCTTTCCCTGCACAAGGTCGGCGATGCGTAGTTTCAGGTTTTCATATCCGAGATAGGCGGGGTTCACGGTGTCCTGAATGCAGTTGAAACAACCGCTCTTGTACATCTTTTGCCACATGAACAGGTTTTCAATCTCATCCTGAAGGCGGTTGATCTGAGCTTGCTCGTCATCCGTAATGCGGTAGTTGGTCATGGGAATATCTCTCAAATATCAGTTGGTCTTTTCGCCATGCCTTGCCAGCATCGCAGCCACATCAGCGGCAACGCGGTCGATCTTGGCGATATAGCTGTTTGCCTTCTGAAGGCGTTCCAAGCGGGTAGGGTTGGTCATCGGGTAAATCTCCATTGGGTTAACTCACGATAGTATTTAGCGAATTCGGATTTTGGGGGGAGGGGCGGAGCATGGACGCGGGTCCGCGAAAAAAGATGCCCCGGCTGTGAAGCTGGGGCATTAGTCAATCGCCTCCATCAGAGGCTGGGAGGAGAACCACGGAACATGTGCCCGACGCGTACAGGCGGGGTAACCTGTGGGGGACTTGGGTCAGGGTCAGGCACATGTCCCAATCAGAAAGCTAGGGCACAGAGAGAAATTGGCAATGCCTGAAAGACGCGTCTATGCGCTGTAACGATGCGACTGAATGTTGTGGCTCGTACTGTAGCATTCACTAATAGAATGATGAACGGACGGAGAACGCTCCGATGCCGCCTATTCAAGCTGCATCTGTGCAGCCTGTTCGGCTTTCTTCTTTTCGCGATAGCGCTGCTTCTTCAGCTTCTCTTCTTCCCGCTTCTTTTCGACAGACTTCGTGACACGCGGGCGACCACGCTTCGGTTGTGCGCCAAAATCAATAGGAAGCGGTGTGGACGGGGCACAGCCAAGCAAGCCTTGAAAGGCTTCGGCTGCGCCTTCGTCAGGAAGAACGCAAACAACTTTCAGTATCTTGCCAGTGTCGTCGGGCTTGCCAATCTTGTCCTTGTCCCGGATCATGGTGCGCCCGAGAAACTGATAAATCATCTGGTAGCAGAGCGCGTTCTTCGCTTGTGCCTTTGTGATGCCGTAAAAGGCATAGAGCCGGTCATTGGTGTCCGGATCGTAATTGATGGCGGCGAGGAACACAGCCATGTTGCAGTGCTTGAACGTGTTCCAGCCGAACGGGTTGGTGATGACGCGTTGACCGCCTTTATCATCCAGCAGCCAGCGATAATCCTTGTCGTCTGAAAGCTTGTTGGAACAATGAATGTGTTCGCGACCGGGGAACATATCACCCAAGCAGAGCGCAACCCGATCCACATAGTCTTGCGTGCCTCTTTCCTCGTCGCCTTTGCCAAGGCGGGTCAGGAAGGTCTTCGACAAGTTCTTGACCGGTGCGTGATAGAGTTCAACAAAATCGGCAACGTGCTTCATGTCCTGATAGCGTAGACGCGACTGAATCCATTCGTTCCGCTGAAAGTGCACGTCTTTCGACCACATCATTGCCAAGAGGGTTTCATCGAAATTGGCGCTGATAATCAGGGTGTCTTTGTAGGCATCAACAATGGACGGTAGCATGAAAATAGTGAATTGAAGCCAAACGCGCCTTTTACAGATCACCTTGCCGAGCATTTCGATGAAGTCGTTGACCGCCCGAACAAATGGACGCCATTTCTTGTCATAGGCGCGAGCGTCGAGATTGGACCACTTGCCCGGGGTCAACTTTTTGTACGCGTCCAGCGCGCCGCTAAGCTTCAGGTTGGAACCTGCCAAAGCGCCGCTGATGGCAACAAAGTCCAGTTCACCGGGACGCTTCATTTCTTTCAACGCCTGAAGTCCGTTGTTTAGCATATCGACGGATTGTTCAGTCGCCGCTTCAAGGAACTCTTCGGGGCTGTGCTGTTCGGAAATGCCAAGATTGTGCGCTCGGTTGGTCGAAGCCTCTGGCGTGATCTTTTCATGATGATCTTCGGGCGGATTCTCGCCAGTCCGAAAATAGTTCAGCCATTTTGCAGTCAATTCAGCGACAAGCGCCTTTGCAGTTTTCAAATCGCCAGTTCGCAGCGAGCGCCAAATTTGTTTTCCGTACTTATCCCAATAGAATGAGGGAACAGCGATGCGGAAATAGTAGGTGTTGTTCCGCTTGAATAGATAGGTTGCGTCTACAAGAGACATTTTCAGTTTTCTCCATTTGTCGAAATAGTGTATAATGCAGCCGCAACGCCACCTAAGCGGCTTGCAAACTCACCATACAGATTGTGATTGAGTGTAAACGATCCTGACAACGGCGCGTCGGCGCGAGCCGTTAAGTGTCTTTCCGAATTGTCGGGGGATCGAATGCGTTCATTATCGCAGTGTAGCAAAACACTGTCAACGATTATTTCGAACCTTGCTTCATTTTTATTTCGTTTTGAAAATGAATTCTTGGATATACTAGAATTTACTTTGAAAACGAATTTGGGAAAGCCGGGGAATCTGCTGGAAAATGGTATGGCAAAGCAGCCCTTGGCGGGCGCTTGTATGTAGCAGTTGATGTAGCAGATTGGAGAAAAAAGCCAAAAAACCTTGAAAATCAGGGACTTAGTGGCGGAAGAGGTGGGATTCGAACCCACGGTACGGTTTCCCGCACGCCGGTTTTCAAGACCGGTTCCTTAAACCACTCGGACACTCTTCCAACTCATCGATATCGCTTGGCGACGGGGCTCCCTGCTAAAGCCGGTCGCAAACCGGCCATTGCGGCCCGTTTCCCACCAAATCACTCGATGGCTGGCTTTCTAGCAGCTTTGATTGCGCCGTCAACTTGCTGTGTCGTTTGGCCGGCGGTGGCGTGGGCAGTCGAACAGGTGTGTTCGCGCGTTAAGGCGTCCTAAACCATAATGGAACTTTCATCCTCGATCCCGCCGTTTGCGAGCAAATCGTTACGCAATTTCGCCATCATGGCATCGTGATTAACATATTGTTGTGAGCGCACCGATACGAGGCGACGGATCGCGGGGGCATGACGATCCGGGTCAAACCGACGGGGACTGTAGCGGCGTGGGATATATGAAAAGTGGATGCTTCTCGGCCGGAGCGCGCAGGGCGATGCGCGTTGCCGCCATTCCGATAATGTGTGCCGGTCTGGCCGCCTGTGGCACAACGGGCGATACCGCCAAGAAACCGACCCGAAGCAAGGAGTACTTCGCTGAATCCGAATACGGCGTGAAGGCGAGCCCGCGGGTGGTCCAGGAAGGACAGCCGGTTCCAAAGGGAGGCGGCCGCTATCAGGTCGGCCAGCCCTATCAGGTGCGCGGGAAATGGTACCAGCCGAAGGAGGAGCCGGGCTACAGCAAGGTCGGGCTCGCGTCCTGGTATGGTTCGGCCTTCCATGGCCGCTACACCGCAAACGGCGAAATCTACGATAGACACCACCTTTCCGCGGCCCATCCGACATTCCCGCTGCCGAGCTATGCCCGCGTCACCAATCTCGAGAACGGTTCGTCCGTGATCGTTCGCGTCAACGACCGCGGTCCCTATTCGGACGGGCGGATCATCGATGTTTCCTCAAAGGCGGCCGAGATGCTCGACGTCAAGGGGAAGGGCACCGCTAAGGTTCGAGTGCAGTATGTCGGCAAGGCCCCGCTGGACGGCCACGATATGCCCTACCTGATGGCCTCCTATGTGCCGAAGGGCTCGCGCGTTCCCGCCGTCGATCCGGGTGGGCAGATCGCGACCGGCGTGATGGTCGCCTCTGCGGCACCGCTTGCCGAAGCGATGCCGGCCGTTATCCCCACCTTTGCGCAACGTGACAACGGTCCGTCCGAAGGCACAAGCTTGACGGCACTGGCCGCCGAACGACCGACGAGTGCCGCGGTCGCAGCGATCGGGCAGTTCGCGGCGCTTCCCGAGATCGGTCCTATCCCGGCCGCACGGCCCGGCTACGTGCCGCTGCCGGGCGACGGTTCGAGCTATGCGGCCGCTTATACCGAAGCGAAGCCGGTGCAGAAATCGCTCGAGGCCTTCGAAGCGGTCCTTCACCGCGACGGGTCGCTGAGCCTGATTCCGGGGCCGGGCGAGGCACGCTGATATCACTTGCGGCTTGCCGCGAGCGTCAAGATGTAGGACTCTCGGCCGGTCATCGGAGTCTTCATGTTCGCCCGCCTTCTCACCGCATTTTTCCTATGCCTGGTATTGCCTTGGACCGTCGCCGCACAGAGCGCTGGCGGCGCGACCGCGTTCGACACCAAGGCAAAGCAGATCTATCTGATCGATGCCGCCACCGGCACGGTGCTGTTTGCCCGCGGCGAAAATGAACCCGTCGCCGCCGCCTCCCTGGCCAAGGTGATGACGCTGGCGGTTGTCTTCAAGGCGGTCCATGACGGGGAAATCAATCTCGATACGACCTTTCCCGTGTCCGAGCACGCCTGGCGGACCGGTGGCGCGCCCTCGCGCACGGCGACGATGTTTGCTGCGCTGAAGTCGCAGATCCGGGTGGAGGACCTGATCCGCGGCGTGGCGGTTCTGGCCGCAAACGACGCATGCATTGTCCTGGCCGAAGGCATCGCCGGTTCTGAAAGCGCTTTCGCGGCACGGATGAACCAGCAGGCCAAGGAACTAGGCCTGGCGCGGTCGCGTTTTGACAATGCGACCGGCCTGCCGTCCCCCGGAAATAAGGTCAGCATGCGTGACCTGGTCGGTCTGGCGCAGCACCTCCAAGGGAGCTATCCGGATCTCTATCGCTACTATTCCGAACCGGAATTCGAGTGGAACAAGATCAAGCAGCGCAATCGCAATCCGTTGGCGACGATGAACATCGGCGCGGATGGCCTCGTGATGGGGTTTGCAGAAGACGCCGGTTATGGTCTGGTCGCTTCGGTCGAGCGGAACGGCAGGCGCTTGTTCCTGGCCATGAGTGGGCTGTCGAGCGACAAGGAGCGTCTCGACGAGGCCAGGCGCTTGATCGACTGGGCGATGACGTCATTTGCTTCGAGGACCTTGTTCAAGGCTGGAGAAACGATCGCCGAAGCGAGCGTCTATGGCGGAAGCGCCGGTCATGTCCCGCTGCTGGCGAGACAGGACGTCGATGTGCTCCTGCCGATCGGCAGCACCGAGCGCCTGTCGGCGCGCGTGATCTACTCCTGGCCTCTGCGGGCACCGGTCGCCTCCGGTCAAGGGGTCGGTGTGCTGCGGATCTGGAGCGGAGACAGGTTTTTGCGTGAGGTGCCCTTGGAAACCGCAGCCTCGGTCGAGGTCGGCACGCTCTCGAGCCGGGCGCTGGATGCGCTGCAGGAACTCTTATTCTTTTGGCTTTGAGGTTCGGCGCGCGCTGGCCGGTCCGATCGAGGTTGGGCCGCGATGGCCAGCAATTTCAATCGCAAATCGATTTTCTGTTTTGCAGGATATGCGCTAGAAGTGGGCCGAATCGCCCGGCTGGCGGACGGGAAAGACCCCGGCGCACCGGGAAGCGGAAGTTGGATTGGCTGGGTTGACCGGGTTGTTTGTCACGTTTGAGGGCGGCGAGGGCGCGGGAAAGTCGACCCAGATCCGACTGTTGGCGGAAGCACTCAGGACGCGAGACCATCGCGTACTGGTGACGCGAGAGCCCGGCGGTTCGCCGGGGGCCGAAGCTGTCCGCCATGTCATTCTCTCGGGTGCCGCCGAGCGTTACGGGACGCGCATGGAAGCCCTGCTGTTTGCGGCCGCCCGCAACGACCATGTCGAGGAAGTCATCAGGCCGGCTCTGCGCTCCGGCACCGTCGTGCTGTGCGACCGGTTTCTCGATTCGTCGCGTGTCTATCAGGGCATCACCGGCAATCTGGAGCCGGCTTTCATCGAGCGCCTTCAGATGGTCGCCATCAATGGCGTGATGCCGGACTGCACGCTGATCCTTGATTTGCCCGCCGCCGAAGGTCTCGATCGTGCCCGTCGTCGGGCCGCCGGCCCGTCCGCGGAGGGTGAGCCTGATCGGTTTGAAAGAGAGGAAATCGAGACGCACGAAAAGCGCCGGGAGGCGTTCCTCGAACTCGCCGAGCGCGAGCCGTTCCGTTGTCGCGTCGTCGACGCAACCCAGACACGGGAAGCAATCGCCAGCCAGATCCTGTCGATCGTCGAACCGTTGCTGCCGCTGCAAAAGCGGGGCCGCTTCGCTTTACCGGAGGACACGACTTGAGCTCGGAGCAACCAGGTGTGCTAGACGGCGCGATTGCGCCTGCCGAACAGACATGTCTGTTCGGGCATGACAACGCGCAAGCGTTTCTGGCGCAGGCCTATCGCTCCGGCAAGGGCCATCACGCGATCCTGATCGAGGGGCCGGAAGGCATCGGAAAAGCGACGCTTGCCTTCCGTTTTGCCCACCATGTCCTCACCTATCCAGATCCGAAGACCGCACCGGAGACTTTGATTGCACCGGACCCCAACTCGGCTCTCGGACGCCAGATCGCCTCTGGCGCCTCGCACAATCTTCTGCACCTGTCACGCCCCGTCGACGAGAAGACGGGCAAGGTCCGCACCGCGATCACCGTGGACGAAGTGCGCCGGGCCGGCAAATTCTTTGCCCAGACGTCGGGGACTGGAAACTGGCGCATCGTCATCATCGACCCGGCCGATGATCTGAACCGCAATGCGGCCAATGCCATCCTCAAGATCCTCGAGGAACCGCCAAGAAACGCGCTGTTCCTCGTGCTGACGCACGCGCCAGGCAGGCTGTTGCCGACGATCCGGTCGCGTTGCCTGCCGCTCAGCCTTGCGCCGCTTGGAGACCGCGACCTCGCCCTCGCCTTGGACAATCTCGGGGTGGCGCTGCCGGCCGCGCATTCCGATCGCTTGCTGGCCGCCGCCGGCGGCAGCGTCGCGACGGCACTGAAACTGATCAACTACGGCGGCTTCGACATTCTCGAAGCCTTCCGGGCGATTGTCGCAGCGGCGGGCGCGGCACCGCGCAAGGATGTGCACAAACTTGCCGAGGTTCTCTCCGCCAAGGACAGCGACACGCTTTACGACTTCTTTTGTGGTCAGGCGATTGACCACGTCATGGAAGAGGCGAGGGCGGCCGCATTGCGCGGCGACATCGTCAGGGCGGAGCATGTGGCGCGTTTGTCGTCGTCGCTGACGGAAAAGTTCGGCATTGCCGCAGCTTACAATCTCGATCGCAAGCAGACGATCATCGAGGTTCTGGACGACATCGCCGCACTGGCCGCGTGACTGAGCCACGCTCAGGTCCATCAGGCAAAAACGAGCTTTGACCCCACCAGGCCGAGCGTGATCGCAAGGAGCGTGCTGATGAGACGTTCAGGCAGGCGCGGCGAAAGATGGCTGCCGATGATGATGCCGGGGATGGACCCGATCAGCAGCGTTCCCAACATCAGCCAGTCGACTTCGCCGATCATCCAATAGCCCATGCCCGCCAGAAGCGTCAGCGGAACCGCGTGAACAATATCCGAGCCGACGATCTCGCGCACGTGGAGGGCCGGATAGAGTGCCAGAAGCACCGTCACGCCCAGCGCGCCGGCACCAACAGACGTCAGCGTGACGAGCACGCCGATCACCAGTCCGAGCAGCACCGTCAGCAGCGCCATGGTCGTCGGCCCGACCTGCGGTCGATTTCGGCCCAGCCGGCGAAGCTTCTCGATGATCCGATGCCGGAAAAGCAAGAGAAAGGCGGTCAGGATCAATGTGTAGCCGAGCGTGATCGTGATGAATGCGACCGCGGTAAAGCTGGCTCTGTCGATCCCCGAGATGAGCCACAGCGTCACCGCTGCGGCCGGCAGGCTGCCGGCGGCCAGTCTTCCGACGATCCGCCAATCGATCGTCTTGTTGCGGCCATGGACGGCGGTGCCGGCGGTTTTGGTGATCGCGGCGTACAGAAGGTCCGTACCGACGGCGGTGACCGGGTGAACCCCGAACAGGAGAACCAGAAGCGGCGTCATCAGGGAGCCACCGCCAACACCCGTCACACCGACGAGCATGCCGACGAAGAAACCGGAAATGGAGAACAGCGGATTGAAAGAATTCCACAAATCCAAACAGCGTTTCCTTCCGGTTTCAAGCGGTGAACCATGATCGAAGGTTCCAAACCCTGCGAAACTGGTCGAAATGCCGAATGGTTAGTGGCGGCTTCGGGCCGTGTCAAGCAAGTGATAAAGGCGTCGCGGAAGGACGGCAGGGGTGCAAACTTGCTGTTTCCCTGGCGGCCTGCATGGGCTAATAGCTGCGTCCATATCACGATAAGACAGGTCAAGCTTCGACATGAGAGACACGTCGCCCTTCTACATCACGACCGCAATCGCCTATCCGAACGGCAAGCCGCACATCGGGCACGCCTATGAACTGATCGCGACGGATGCGGTGGCGCGCTATTATCGGCTGGATGGGCGCGACGTGTTCTTCCTGACCGGCACCGACGAGCATGGCCAGAAGATGCAACAGACCGCGCGCAAGGAGGGTCTGAGTGCGCAGGAACTCGCCGACCGCAACACGGCGGAGTTCCGGAAGATGGGTGTGCTGCTGAATGCGTCGAACGACGACTTCATCCGCACGACCGAGGCGCGTCACCATGAGGCCAGCCAGATCATCTGGCAGCGCATGGCCGATGCCGGCGACATCTACAAGGACAGCTATTCCGGCTGGTATTCGGTGCGCGACGAAGCCTACTATCAAGAAGGCGAGACGGAATTTCGCGATGACGGCGTGCGCTATGGTCCGCAGGGAACGCCGGTCGAGTGGGTGGAAGAGGAGAGCTACTTCTTCCGCCTTTCGAACTACCAGGACAAGCTTCTGCAACTCTACGAAACGCAGCCGGATTTCGTCGGCCCGGCCGAACGGCGCAACGAAGTCGTTTCCTTCGTGAAATCTGGGCTCAAGGATCTGTCGGTTTCGCGCACGACCTTCGATTGGGGCATCAAGGTGCCGAACGATCCGGCGCACGTCATGTATGTCTGGGTCGACGCACTGACCAACTACATCACCGCCACCGGCTACCTGACCGACGCCAACGGCCCGCGCGCGAAATACTGGCCGGCGGACATTCACATGATCGGCAAGGACATCATCCGCTTCCACGCCGTCTACTGGCCGGCCTTCCTGATGTCGGCAGGCTTGCCGCTGCCCAAGCGCGTCTTCGCCCACGGCTTCTTGCTCAACAAGGGCGAGAAGATGTCGAAGTCGATCGGCAACGTCGTCGATCCGGCGAATCTGGTCGAGCATTTCGGCCTCGACCAGGTCCGATACTTCCTGCTGCGCGAAGTCTCCTTCGGCCAGGACGGCAGCTACAGCGAGGAGGCGATCGCCACCCGCATCAACTCCGACCTTGCCAACGGCATCGGCAATCTTGCCAGCCGCTCGCTGTCGATGATCGTGAAGAATTGCGACGGCAAGATCCCGGCCTGCGGTCCGCTGACCGAGGCCGACCGCACGATGCTGGCTTCGGCGGACGCGTTGCACGCGATCACGCGCGACGAAATGGGCAAACTAATGATCCACCGGGCATTGACCGCGATTATCGCCGTCGTCTCCGAGGCGGATCGCTATTTCGCCGGTGAGGCCCCCTGGGCGCTGAAGAAGACCGACCCGGAACGCATGGGCACGGTTCTCTACGTGACGGCCGAGGTTGTCCGGCAGATCGCGATCCTGCTGCAGCCCTTCATGCCGGATTCGGCGGCCAAACTTCTGGATCTCGTCGCCGCACCGGCCGACAAGCGCGACTTTGCAGCGCTCGGTGAGGCTGGCAGACTGGTCAGCAGCACGCCGCTGGAAGCGCCGGTGCCGGTTTTCCCGCGCTATGTCGCGCCAGAGGCCTGAGGGAAGGGGCGAGGACGGATCGATGCTGATCGACACGCACTGCCATCTGGACTTCCCCGACTTCGCGGCCGAGCTCGACGAGATCGTCGTGCGCGCGCACGCCGCTGGCGTCCGGCAGATGATCACGATCTCCACGCGGGTGAAAAAGTTTCCGGAAATCCTGGCGATCGCCGAACGGTACCCGACAGTGTTCTGTTCGGTCGGCACCCACCCGCACAATGCGGATGAGGAGCTTGATGTCACCGTCGACGAACTCGTCGGGCTCTCGCACCATCCGCGGGTTGTCGCAATCGGCGAGGCCGGGCTCGACTATTTCTATGACAATGCGCCGCGCGAGGCGCAGGCGGAGGGCTTGCGCAACCATATCGCGGCGGCGCGTCTGACCGGGCTGCCGCTAGTCATTCACAGCCGCTCGGCCGACGAGGACATGGCGGCGATCCTGACAGAAGAGACGCAAAAGGGCGCCTTTCCGTTTCTGCTGCACTGCTTTTCGTCGGGGGCGGACCTGGCACGCGTCGGCGTCGAACTCGGCGGTTACGTTTCCTTTTCCGGCATCCTGACATTTCCGAAATCGGAAGAATTGCGTCAGATCGCAAAGACGGTTCCGGTCGATCGGATGCTGGTCGAGACCGACGCCCCCTATCTGGCGCCGAAGCCCTTCCGCGGCAAGCGCAACGAACCGGCCTATGTCGCGCATACGGCCTCGACGCTGGCCGAGACGCTTGGCATGAGCGAGACCGAGATTGCCACGATCACCACGGAGAACGCCTTCAGGATATTCTCCAAGATGCCGAGGGTTTGACACCGTGTCCTACCGCCGGCGCTTCACCATCCTTGGCTGCGGCTCTTCCCCCGGCACACCGCGCATCACCGGCGATTGGGGTGATTGCGATCCGGCGAACCCAAAAAACCGGCGCACGCGCACAGCACTGCTGGTCGAGCAGGTCGGGCCGGATGGGATGACCACCGTCGTCATCGACACCGGGCCGGACTTTCGCGAGCAGATGATCGCCGCGCGGGTCAAGAGCATCGATGCGGTGCTGTATACTCATGCCCATGCCGACCACATTCACGGTATCGACGACATCCGCGGCTTCGTCCAGCACAGCCGGAAACAAATTCCGATCTGGGCCGACCCGCTGACGATGACTCGCATTCGCGAGGGTTTCGGCTATTGCCTCGAAACCCCGCCGGGAAGCTTCTATCCGCCGATCGTCACGGCCAACCTGATCGATCCGGTCGACATGCCGGTGGTGATCCGCGGGGAAGGGGGTGCGATCCGCTTCGATGCGCTGATGCAGGTCCATGGCTCCAATCATTCGCTTGCGTTTCGCGTCGGCAATGTCGCCTATTGCACCGACGTCAGCGCCTTTCCGGAGTCCACCGCCAGCCGTTTGACGGGTCTCGACCTGTTGATCATCGATGCCCTGCAATACCGCACGCATGCCAGCCACTTCTCGCTCGCCCAGGCGCTCGAATGGATCGATCGACTGGCGCCGAACCGCGCGGTGCTGACGCACATGCATACGCCGCTGGATTACGATCGGGTGATGCGCGAGACGCCGGATCATGTCGAGCCCGCCTATGACCAAATGGCCGTCGAGTTCGACGTCACCGACGAGGTGATTTCCCTCGATGCGACCTATGCGGTCTAGCGCCGACCGCAAGCAGGATCGGGTACAGTTTGCCCGGCAAGCGACGCCGCGTGAGCAGTGTTAGAGCTGCAGGCTTCAGCGGAGCGCCCTGACCCGCCGAACTCTTCTTTCTGTGACAGGAAACAGAAACCCCCGGTCTACGCCGGGGGCTGTCTGGCCCGGCATTGCTGCCGGGCTCTCGTTGCGGGGCCCGCCGGTTTGGGCGGAACAGTCCGTCAAGCGGAGTAGTACATGTCGAACTCGACCGGATGTGGCGTCATGTCGTAGCGCATGACTTCCGCCATCTTGAGTTCGATGTAGGAGTCGATCTGGTCGTCGTCGAAGACGCCGCCGGCGGTCAGGAACTTGCGATCCTTGTCGAGGCTTTCCAGCGCTTCGCGCAGGCTACCGCAGACGGTCGGGATCTTCTTCAGCTCCTTCGGCGGCAGGTCATAGAGGTCCTTGTCCATGGCCTTGCCCGGATGGATCTTGTTCTTGATGCCGTCGAGGCCGGCCATCAGCATGGCGGCGAAGCTGAGATAGGGGTTGCCGAGCGGGTCGGGGAAGCGGACCTCGACGCGCTTGGACTTCGGACCGGTGCCGAAAGGAATGCGGCACGAGGCCGAGCGGTTGCGCGCCGAATAGGCGAGCAGGACCGGCGCTTCGTAGCCCGGCACGAGACGCTTGTAGGAGTTGGTCGTCGGGTTGGTGAAGGCGTTGATGGCCTTGGCGTGCTTGATGATGCCGCCGATGAAGTAGAGGCAGCTTTCGGACAGGCCGGCATACTCGTCGCCGGCGAAGGTCGGCTTGCTGTCCCTCCAGATCGACAGGTGCACGTGCATGCCCGAGCCGTTGTCGCCGAAGATCGGCTTCGGCATGAACGTGGCCGTCTTGCCATAGGCATTGGCGACCTGATGGACGACGTACTTGTAGATCTGCACCTTGTCGGCGCTACGAACGAGCGTGTCGAACTTGACGCCGAGCTCGTGCTGGGCAGCCGCCACCTCATGGTGCTGCTTCTCGACGACCACGCCCATCTCGGCCAGGACCGTCAGCATCTCCGAGCGCATGTCCTGGCAGCTGTCGACCGGCGGGACCGGGAAATAGCCGCCCTTGACGCGCGGCCGGTGGCCGAGGTTGCCGGTTTCGTAGTCGGTGTCGTCGTTGGAGGGCAGTTCGGACGAGTCGAGCTTGAAGCCGGTGTTGTAGGGGTCGGCCTTGTACTTGACGTCGTCGAACACGAAGAACTCCGGCTCCGGACCGACGAACACGGTGTCGCCGATGCCGGACGCCTTGAGATAGGCCTCGGCCTTCTTGGCGATGCCGCGCGGGTCGCGGTTATAGGCTTCGCCGGAAACCGGGTCGAGGATGTCGCAGACGATGACCATGGTCGACTGCGCGAAAAACGGGTCCATGTGCGCCGTGATCGGGTCCGGCATCAGCACCATGTCGGATTCATTGATGGCCTTCCAGCCGCCGATCGAGGAGCCGTCGAACATCACGCCGTCGGCGAACATGTCTTCGTCGACGCAGGAAACGTCCATCGTGACGTGCTGCAGCTTGCCCTTCACGTCGGTAAAGCGCAGATCCACGAACTTTACGTCGTTTTCCTTGATTTGCTTGAGGATATCATTGGCAGTCGTCATTTTTCGAAAGTCCCTGTGTGAGATGACGAGGTGAAACAACCCGGGCCGGACGGCCGGATGATGGTGGGTCAGATGGCATCAATACCGGTTTCGCCGGTACGGATGCGGACAACTTCTTCAATGTTGGAAACGAAGATCTTTCCGTCGCCGATCCGGCCGGTCTGGGCGGCGTTGCGGATCGCTTCGATGACGGCTTCGACATTCTCGTCCGCCAGAACGACTTCGACCTTAACCTTCGGCAGAAAATCGACAACGTATTCGGCGCCGCGATAAAGTTCCGTATGGCCTTTCTGACGCCCGAAGCCCTTCGCTTCCGTAACGGTGATGCCCTGCAGGCCGACTTCCTGAAGGGCCTCCTTCACTTCGTCCAGCTTGAAAGGCTTGATGATCGCTTCGATCTTTTTCATGAAAGAGTGTCTCTCCGCTTCTCCCGTTGGCAGGGGCATGGTCCCGCTGGCCGATCCAATGCAGGTTGCGTGCCAGTATCAGTACTTGCTGCGCATCTTTCGGCAAATAGATCGTTAGTGGGCATTTATGGCCACGCGATGTCGCCAGATTGGCCGCCTGCCGCGCTGTCCGCCTGCTCGAAATTGTGCGTCTGCCTGCGGAAGGAGGCTGTTCGGGCTATCGGCCACCGCTTGTTCCATCCGGCCGCTGCCAATTTGAGCACCTCCAGTGTGCAGATGCCTATTATTTGCGCATTTATATTGCAGTGGCGCCGTTGACGTTTTGCGGGCATTCTCGCCGCATGCACATCGATCTTGAAACACTTCTCGTCACCCCTGCGGAAATGGCGGGCATCGACCGGGACGCCGCCAATAGTGGCATAGACAGTTTTGCGTTGATGGAGCGCGCCGGACAGGCCGTGGCCGCCGCAGCGCTGCGGCACTATCCGGGGGCCTTTCGCTTTGCGGTCCTCGCCGGCCCGGGCAATAACGGTGGAGACGGCTATGTGGCCGCGCGCGCGCTTGCCATGTCCGGTTGTCCCGTCGAGATCTTCGGCTTCGGGCCGGCGCCAACCCATGGGGATGCGGGCAGGGCGCGAAAGCGCTATCGCGGCCCGGTTCGGCCGCTTCAGGATTATGTGCCGGCGGTCGGCGATGTCGTGATCGATGCCCTGTTCGGTGCCGGGCTTTCGCGCGACCTCGACGGTCAGGTCGGTGCGGTGATCGAGCGGGTGAACTGGCTGGCACTCCCGGTGGTGGCGATCGATCTGCCAAGTGGCGTCGACGGCCGCACCGGCCGCGTGCGGGGTGCGGCGCTGCAGGCGAGCCATACGGTCACCTTCATGTGCCGAAAGCCGGGCCATCTGCTCATGCCTGGCCGGGCATTGTGCGGCGACACGGAGGTCTTCGATATCGGCATCCCCGGCCGGATTGTCGCCGCCGCATCCCACCACCTGCGTGTCAACGAACCGGGCATCTGGCGCATGAGCCTGCCTCGCGCCAGCGCGGGGGCGCATAAATATGGACACGGCCATCTGGCGGTCTTCTCGGGAGGGCGGCTTGCCACCGGCGCCGCGCGGCTGTCTGCCAGCGCCGGGCTGAAGGCCGGGGCCGGGCTCGTGACGCTCCTGACACCGGCCGAGGCTGCCGACGACAATGCCGCGCACCTGACCGCGGTGATGCTTCGCCAGATCGACAATGTCGCCGCATTGAGGGCACTGATCGCCGACCCTCGTCTTTCGGCCTTCGTTCTCGGCCCGGGTTTCGGCGATTTCGCACGGGCGCGGGACTATGTCATGGCGCTTCGTGATCGACCGCTGGTGCTGGACGCCGATGGCATCACGGCTTTCCGCGACAAGCCGCCGGAGCTTTTCAGCGCCTTCGCCGATGGGCCGACCCACCTCGTGTTGACGCCGCACGATGGCGAGTTCGCGCGAGTCTTTGCCGACATTGCAGATGATCCGGCGCTGTCGAAGGTGGATCGGGCGAGACAAGCGGCCAGGCGCAGCAACGCCGTAATCGTTTTGAAGGGAGCCGATACGGTGATCGCCGCCCCTGATGGTCGCGCCCTTATAAACGCCAATGCGCCACCCTGGCTGGCAACTGCCGGGTCAGGCGATGTGCTGTCGGGCATCATCGGCGCGCACCTCGCCCAGGGAATGCCGGCCTTTGAGGCGGCCGCGGCCGCGGTCTGGCGTCATGGCGAGGCGGGCAGGCGCGCAGGCAGCGGACTGACGGCCGAGGATCTCATCAACGTCCTGAATGGTTTAGATCAAATCAAATGACTTGGCTGCGGGCCGCCGGCCGTTAAAGCTGTGCGAACCGAAGCGTATGTGGAACCGGATCCATGGGCCTGATCGATATAGCTCTCTTAGTCCTTGTCGCGGCCGTCTGGGGCTTCAACTTCGTCATCATCAAGATCGGGATCGCCAATTTCCCGCCGATCCTGTTTTCGGCGCTGCGGTTCCTCTTCGCCGCCGTGCCGCTCGTCTTCTTCCTGCCGCGGCCGGCCGTGCCGTGGCGGCTGATCCTCGGCATCGGCTTCGTGCTCGGCGTGGTGAAATTCAGCTTCCTCTTCATCGGCATGGACGTCGGCCTGTCGGCGGGCCTGGCCTCGCTTCTCCTGCAGTCGCAGGCGTTCTTCACGATCATGCTGGCCGCCACGATCTACGGCGAGCGATCGCGACCGGTCCAACTGGCCGGCATTGTCGTCGCCTTTGCCGGTATGGTGGTGATCTCGACCACGGTGGATGCGGGATTTACCTATACCGGGCTGGCCCTCGTGCTGGCCGCCGGCCTCGCCTGGGCCTTTTCCAACATGCTCATGAAGAAGATCGGAAATGTCGACATGCTGGCGCTGATGGTCTGGGTCAGCCTGGTGCCGCCCATTCCGCTTGCCGTCATCTCGCTGGCGACCGAGGGCCTGGAGCGCGATCTCGCGGCACTTCAGGCGCTGTCGTGGCAGGGGCTCGGCGCCGTTGCCTATATCGCCTACATCGCGACGGTCTTCGGCTTCGGCGTCTGGGGCTATATGATCCGCAAGCTCGGGGTTTCGACGGTCGCGCCGTTCTCCCTGCTCGTGCCCGTGTTCGGCATGAGTTCGTCCGCGCTCGTGCTGGGGGAAAGTTTCGGCCCCGACCGTCTTGCCGGCGCCGCGCTGGTTGTTTGCGGGCTTGTTCTCACAGCGCTCGGACCGCGCCTCGTCGACCGCATCCGCCGTCCCGCCTCTGCGACTTCATAGGGCCAGAAGAACCTCTACTCGCGCGGCTGGACGCGTTTTTGCAATTCGCGGGCGCCGTTCGGCGCGTTGACCTTGCCCGAGGTGATGAAGAAGGCGAAAACGTCGCGCTTTTCCGGTGCCGGCCGATGCGCCGGATCGATCACGGGCAGGTCTCCAGGCTGGCTGCCGTCCGCCCATTCCGTCAGGCGATCGGCCCATTCGTCGAGCGCTTTGGGCGGATAGCAGGTCGGCACATCGTCCGAGCCGCGCTGCAGCCGGGCGTAGACGAAGTCGGCGGTGACATCGGCGATTTCCGGATAGTCGTCATGGTGGGCGTAGACGATGGCAGCCTTGTGCTTGCGGGCGAGCGCTGCGAACTCCGGCACCCGAAACGAATCGTTGCGCACTTCCAGTGCGTGCCGCAACGGCAGACCGTCCTGCTTTTCCGGCAGGAGCTGCAAGAATGCCTCGAAATCCTCCGGATCGAATTTCTTGGTCGGCGCAAACTGCCAGAGGATCGGACCGAGATGCGGGCCGAGTTCCGTCAGCCCCTGTGTCAAGAAGCGCTCGATCGACTCGCCCGCCTCCGCCAGCACCTTGCGGTTCGTCGTGAAACGGCTTGCCTTGAGCGAGAAGACGAATCCCTCGGGCACCTCCGCGGCCCACTTGGCAAAGGTCTCCGGCTTCTGCGAGCTGTAATAGGTTCCGTTGACCTCGATCGCGGTCAATTCTCGGCTGGCGAACTCAAGCTGGCGTTTCTTCGAGAGCTTGTCCGGATAGAACGTGCCCTCCCAGGGTTCGAAGGTCCAGCCGCCGATGCCGGTACGGATGGTGCCGGGCTTGGTCATGAGTTTCTCCTATTGGGCCGCTGAGACCGGGTCCTTGAGCTTAGTCTATGTGACGATCTTGCGGCGGATTCTCATTCCGCCGCCGCCTTCCGCATCGGCCGCCGCTCCAGCAGTTCCTTCAGGAAATGCCCGGTATAAGACCGCTCGACCTTCACCACGTCCTCCGGCGTTCCCTGCGCGATCACCTCGCCACCGCCGTCGCCGCCTTCCGGGCCGAAGTCGATGACCCAGTCGGCGGTCTTGATGACCTCCAGGTTATGCTCGATCACAACCACGGAGTTGCCCTGGTTCACCAGCTCATGCAGAACTTCAAGAAGCTTCGCTACATCATGGAAATGCAAGCCGGTTGTCGGCTCGTCGAGGATATAGAGCGTGCGGCCGGTCGAGCGCTTCGAGAGCTCCTTGGCGAGCTTGACGCGCTGCGCCTCGCCGCCGGACAGGGTGTTGGCCTGCTGGCCGATCTTGATATAGCCGAGGCCGACCTGGTTCAGCGTCACCAGTTTGTCGCGCACGGCCGGGACGGCGGCGAAGAACTCGACGCCCTCCTCGACCGTCATGTCGAGCACGTCGGCGATCGACTTGCCCTTGAAGTGAACGTCGAGCGTTTCGCGGTTGTAGCGCTTGCCGTGGCAGACGTCGCAGGTGACGTAGACGTCCGGCAGAAAGTGCATCTCGATCTTGATGACGCCGTCGCCCTGGCAGGCCTCGCAGCGCCCGCCCTTGACGTTGAAGGAGAAACGGCCGGGCTGGTAGCCGCGCGCCTTTGCCTCCGGCAGCCCGGCGAACCAGTCGCGGATCGGCGTGAAGGCGCCGGTGTAGGTGGCCGGGTTCGAGCGCGGCGTGCGGCCGATCGGCGACTGGTCGATGTCGATGACCTTGTCGATGTATTCGAAGCCGTCGATGCGGTCATGCTCGGCGGCGATCTCGCGCGCACCCATGATGCGGCGCGCCGCCGACTTGTAGAGCGTCTCGATCAGGAAGGTCGACTTGCCGCCGCCGGAGACGCCGGTGACCGCGGTGAAGACGCCGAGCGGAATCGAGGCGGTGACATTTTTCAGGTTGTTTGCCCGGGCACCGACGACTTTGATTTCCTTCTTCTTTTTCGGCTTGCGGCGTTCGGCAGGTACCGCGACGGAAAGCTCGCCGGAGAGATATTTTCCCGTCAGCGACTTCGGGTTCGCCATGATGTCGGCAGGCGTTCCCTGCGCGATCACCTCGCCGCCATGGATGCCGGCGGCAGGGCCGATGTCTACGACGTAGTCGGCCGTCAGGATCGCGTCCTCGTCGTGCTCCACGACGATCACCGTGTTGCCGATGTCGCGCAGGTGCCGTAGCGTGTCGAGCAGGCGGGCATTGTCGCGCTGGTGCAGGCCGATCGACGGCTCGTCCAGCACGTAGAGCACGCCGGTGAGGCCCGAGCCGATCTGCGAGGCCAGGCGGATGCGCTGGCTTTCGCCGCCGGACAGCGTGCCGGAATTGCGCGACAGGCTCAGATATTCGAGGCCGACGTCATTGAGGAAGCGCAGCCGCTCGCGGATCTCCTTGAGGATACGGACGGCGATCTCGTTCTGCTTGGCGTTCATGTGGCCGGGCAGGGCGTCGAACCAGTCGCGGGCCACGCGGATCGACATGTCGGTGACCTGGCCGATGTGCAGCTTGTCGATCTTCACCGCCAGCGCCTCCGGCTTCAGCCGATAGCCGTTGCAGGCCGGGCAGGGGGCGGCGGACATATAGCGCTCGATCTCCTCGCGCGCCCAGGCCGAATCCGTCTCCTTCCAGCGCCGCTCGAGGTTGGGGACGATGCCTTCGAAGCTCTTGGTCGTCTTGTAGGAGCGCGCGCCGTCCTGATAGTGGAACTCGATCTTCTCATCCGTGCCGTAGAGGATCGCCTTCTGGCCTTCTTCCGAAAGGTCCGACCAGCGACTGGAGAGCTTGAAACCGTAGGCCGCGCCCAGCGCCTCGAGCGTCTGGTTGTAGTAGGGCGAGGACGACTTGGCCCACGGAGCGATTGCGCCGTCGCGCAGGGTCCGCTCCGGCTCGGGCACGATCAGGTCCGGGTCGATCTTCTGCTGGCTGCCAAGGCCGTCACAGGTCGGGCAGGCACCGAAAGGATTGTTGAAGGAAAACAGCCGCGGCTCGATCTCGGGAATGGTGAAGCCGGAGACCGGGCATGCGAACTTCTCCGAGAACAATACCCTCTCATGCGTATCGTTCAGCGACTTGTTGGCCGACCCGCCGGCGGCCGTTTCGTCCGGCGGCAGCGGTTTGTCGGCGAACTCGGCGATCGCCAGTCCGTCGGCAAGCGTCAGGCAGGTTTCGAGACTGTCGGCGAGGCGGGCGGCGAGATCCGGGCGTACCACGACGCGGTCGACCACGACATCGATGTCGTGCTTGTATTTCTTGTCGAGCGCAGGGACGTCGGCGATCTCGTAGAACTGGCCGTCGACCTTGACGCGCTGAAAGCCCTTCTTCATCAGTTCGGCGAGTTCCTTCTTGTACTCGCCCTTCCGGCCGCGCACGATCGGCGCGAGGATATAGAGGCGCGTGCCTTCGCCGAAATCGATGACGCGGTCGACCATCTGGCTGACCGTCTGGCTCTCGATCGGCAGGCCGGTCGCAGGCGAATAGGGGACCCCGACGCGGGCGAACAGCAGCCGCATGTAGTCGTAGATCTCGGTGACAGTCCCGACCGTCGAGCGCGGGTTCTTCGAGGTCGTCTTCTGCTCGATCGAGATCGCCGGCGACAGCCCGTCGATCTGGTCGACATCCGGCTTCTGCATCATCTCCAGGAACTGGCGCGCATAGGCCGAGAGGCTTTCGACGTAGCGGCGCTGACCCTCCGCGTAGATCGTGTCGAAAGCGAGCGACGATTTGCCGGAGCCGGAGAGGCCGGTCATCACGATCAGCTTGTTGCGCGGCAGGTCGAGGTCGATGCCCTTGAGATTGTGCTCGCGCGCCCCGCGAATGGAAATGGTCTTGAGTTCGCTCATGTGTCCAGCGCCAGATGTCGAAGGTCGGAAGAAGTGGTTTGTCGGTCGCGCACCCTATTTAGGGACTGGAACCGGCCTGTCCATGTGCGTTGCGGCAAAACCGTGCCTCTTTGCGATTCGGTTGACAAGATTGCGATGATTTACTAGAACAAAAAAAGAACGAAATACACTAGAATTTGAATCTGTGGATTGTCCGGCACATGGGGCGGCGTCCGCCGCCGCCAGCCGTTAAGATGCGCGGATGAATTTCATGAGGAACCGGAAACCTCTCCGGCGTGACAACAAGGACTGAGCGGATGGCAGGCAGCGTCAACAAGGTAATCCTGATCGGGAACGTCGGCGCGGACCCGGAGATCCGCCGCACGCAGGACGGTCGCCCGATCGCCAACCTGCGGATCGCGACGTCGGAATCCTGGCGCGACCGCAACTCCGGCGAGCGCCGCGAAAAGACGGAATGGCACACCGTCGTCGTCTTCAACGAGGGCCTGTGCAAGGTCGTCGAGCAGTACGTCAAGAAGGGCGCCAAGCTCTATATCGAGGGCGCGCTGCAGACCCGCAAGTGGCAGGACCAGAACGGCAACGACCGCTATTCGACCGAAGTGGTGCTGCAGGGCTTCAACTCGACCCTGACCATGCTCGACGGTCGCGGCGAGGGCGGCGGCGACCGCCGTGGCGGCGGCTCCGACTTCGGTGGCGCTGGCAACTATGGCGGCGGCGCACCGAGCTATGACGACTACGGCTCGCAGCCGTCCTCGTCCGGTGGCGCGAGCCGCGGCGGCGGATCGTCGAATTTCTCGCGCGACATGGACGACGATATTCCGTTCTAAGGCCTAGCGTTGTCCGGGCGGAAACATTTTCTCGCCCGGGTGGGCGAGACGTCGCGCGGAGCCGGAATGCCGGTGCCTGTCAGGTTGGCATCAGAACAGTCACGATAGGTTCGCAAGTCCCGGCGCACCTGTCTCGAGTTGGGATTCGTGCGCACCGATCCACATCCGGTTGCCCCGCCAGTCGGTGCTTCGCGCAAGCCAACCGCGGACCCATATCACTGGCAACAACAGATCGCGCGTGACCATGGCGATGAGCGACCATCGGGAAAGATGCCAGTTCTTCCGATGGGCGAGCGCGAGTTCGGGCAAGTAGGTCGCGCCGGCGACAAATGCAGCGGCGGCGGCCACGCTGTGGCCTGCGCCGATCGCCGCGATCACCGACAGCACAAGCGGCGGTACCACCCCCAGCAGGATTTCCGGTGAGAAGAATTGCGGAAAGGTAACGCGTCGCAAGCGCGCCCACCGGCACTGCCGTGCCCAGACCTCGCGAAATGTCCTGCTGCCGAGTGGTTGATCGAACGGGGAGGACACCAGGTGCACCTTCAGGCCGAGGCCCCTGACGAGTTTCGTGGCGGCCGCATCCTCAGCGATCTGAGAACCCAGCGCCTGAATGCCGCCGTTGGCATCCAGCATGCTTTTGCGCCAGAGCATGCTCTTGCCCTGTGCACACCCGAACCCAAGCGCCTCGCCGGCATATTGCCAACGCGCCTGATGGGCGTTCAGGAACGCACATTCGACCTCCGCCCAGAATCCTTGCGGACGTGAACCAAGCGGGGTCGAGCATACCAGCCCGCTGTCCGGGCGCCACGCCGCCATCAGGCGAGCAAGATAGTCGGCCGGCATCAGGACGTTCGAGTCGGCGAGAACCACCCATTCATGCGACGCGGCGTTCCAGCCTTTCACGCAGTTGTTCAGCTTCGGATTGGCACTGATCGGATCGTCGCCGACAAGAAGCGTTGCGGGAATGGCAGGGTGGCGTCTGCGCACATCGTCGACCAGCGGGATCACTGCATCCCTTGCATCAGCGACGCAGAAGATCACTTCGTAGTCCGGCCAATCCAGGCGGAATGCGCTTTCCAGCGTTTCCCGCGAAAATTCCTCGCGGCCGCAGAGCGGAATGACGACAGAGACTGGCGGGCGTCTACGCGCCGCGGGCTGCGGGCCCAGGCGGGGCCAGATGCGCCGGCCGGCTATGGCCAGGCTCAACAGATTGATGGCCAGGAGCGCTCCGGCGGCGGTAAAAAAATTCAGCATCATGGTTCCATCGACGAGCCGCTCCGCCGTTCTGGCGAACCGAGACATCCGATAGACATCACCCAGAGATGACAGACCGATGACATCCGATGCCTCGGATCGACGCTGGCAGACGGTTGCCCAAGGGCGAAGGGGATCCGCCACTCCGCGCGGTGCCGGTCCTGTGGATGGCTGGTTTATGGGAGTTAAGGCAAAGGTATCGAAGTCAGTAGGTGACCATTTTGGACGCCACGTGAAAGGCGCGCATCGCAGTCAGATCACGAACGCCGCCCGGGTGCCGTCGACGACGAACTGCACTGCCAGCGCCGCCAGAATGACCCCGAGAAGCCGCGTCAGGATCGCCCGGCCGGTCACGCCAAGATAGCGGTCGACCCGTTCGGCGATATAGAGGGTGAGATAGACCACCGCGACGCACACGGCGATGACGACGAGGAGGGCTGCGCGGCCCACCGGCGACGACAACGACCCGGACAGAAGGATCGTCGCGGAAATGGCGCCGGGCCCGGCGATCAGCGGCAGGGCGAGTGGAAAGACCGCGATGTTGCGGATGTGGTCCTTGGTGATGGCGACTTCGGATGTCTTCTCCTTGCGTTCCTGGCGACGCTCGAAGACCATCTCGAAGGCGATGGTGAACAGTAGCAGACCGCCGGCAATGCGGAAGGCGGCGATCGATATCCCGAGCAGGCCGAGGATCCCGGCGCCGAAAATCGCAAAAGTGGCGAGGATGGCGAAGGCGATGATCGACCCGCGCAGCGCCACCTGGTTGCGTTCGGCGCGGTTCATGCCGACGGTCAGGCCGAGAAAGATCGGCGCGAGCCCCGGCGGGTCGAGCGTCACCAGCATGGTCGTGAGCGCATTGACGACCAATTCGTAATCGTACATCCGGCCATCCCCCTTGCCGATCCGCATTCTCTCGATGCGCTTTAGCCGCCATTGTTAGGGCAGTGACGCACCCAAGTGAAGGGGGCGGCGGTGCCACATTCGGGCGGCGCCATCAAATTGCGGCATTTGGCGGATTTCTGGCAAAAGACTGTTCAAAACCTCCCACAAAATTGGCGCAGTTCAAGCTGGTAGGCTATAAAATCCCGACTGATTCTGAACAAAGATCGTGATCGAAATTGACAGAGCAAACGACCCCCGGCGGCAAGTCCCCTTCCGGTATTGAGCCCATTTCCATCACCGCGGAAATGCAGCGGTCTTATCTCGACTACGCCATGAGCGTCATCGTGAGCCGCGCACTGCCCGATGTGCGGGATGGCCTGAAGCCGGTGCACCGGCGCATCCTCTTCAGCATGGGCGAGATGGGGATTGACTGGAACAAGAAATACGTGAAGTGCGCCCGCGTCACCGGTGACGTGATGGGTAAGTACCATCCGCACGGGGACGCGGCGATCTACGATGCACTCGCCCGTCTCGCGCAGGACTGGTCGCTTCGCCTGCCGCTGATCGACGGCCAGGGCAATTTCGGTTCCGTCGACGGCGATCCGCCGGCGGCGCAGCGCTACACCGAGTGTCGCCTGGAGAAGGCAGCGCACAGCCTGCTCGACGACCTCGACAAGGAAACGGTCAACTTTCGCGACAACTACGACGGGACCCTGCAGGAACCGTCGGTGCTGCCGGCGAAATTTCCCAACCTGCTCGTCAACGGCGCGGGCGGCATCGCCGTCGGCATGGCGACGAACATCCCGCCGCACAACCTCGCCGAAGTCATCAACGGCTGCATCGCGCTGATCGACAATCCGGCGATCGACCTGCTCGACCTGATGCAGATCATCCCCGGCCCTGATTTCCCGACCGGCGCGATGATCCTCGGCCGCGCCGGCATCCGCCAGGCCTACGAGACTGGCCGCGGCTCGGTGATCATGCGCGGCGTGGCCCGGGTCGAGCCGATGCGCGGCGACCGCGAGCAGATCATCATCACCGAGATCCCCTACCAGGTGAACAAGGCGACGATGATCGAGAAGATGGCCGACCTGGTGCGCGAGAAGCGCATCGAGGGCATCTCGGACCTGCGAGACGAATCCGACCGCGAGGGATACCGCGTCGTCATCGAGCTGAAGCGCGACGCCAACGCCGAGGTCATTCTCAACCAGCTTTATCGCTATACGCCGCTGCAGACCTCCTTCGGCTGCAACATGGTGGCCCTGAACGGCGGCAAGCCGGAGCAGATGACGCTGCTCGACATGCTGCGCGCCTTCGTGTCCTTCCGCGAAGAGGTCGTCAGCCGCCGGACGAAGTACCTGTTGCGCAAGGCGCGGGACCGGGCCCACGTTTTGGTCGGCCTGGCGATCGCCGTGGCCAATATCGATGAAATCATCAACCTCATCCGCCACGCGCCCGATCCGCAGACGGCGCGCGAGCAGTTGATGGTGCGCCGCTGGCCGGCCATGGATGTCGAGCCGCTGATCCGCCTGATCGACGACCCCCGTCATCGCATCAATGACGACCTGACCTACAACCTCTCCGAGGAGCAGGCCCGCGCCATTCTCGAATTGCGACTGGCGCGTTTGACTGCACTCGGTCGCGACGAAATCGCCGACGAACTGAACAAGATCGGCGAGGAAATCCAGGACTATCTCGATATTCTCGGTTCCCGCCTGCGCATCCAGACGATCGTCAAGGACGAGATGATCGCGGTCCGCGACGAATTCGGCACGCCGCGCCGCACCGAGATCGCCGATTTCGGTTCCGACATGGACGACGAGGACCTGATCGCCCGGGAAGACATGGTGGTGACGGTCTCGCACCTCGGCTACGTCAAGCGTGTGCCGTTGACGACCTACCGGGCGCAGCGCCGGGGCGGCAAGGGCCGGTCCGGCATGGCAACGCGCGACGAGGATTTCGTCACCCGTCTGTTCGTCGCCAACACGCACACGCCGGTCCTGTTCTTCTCCTCGCGCGGCATCGTCTACAAGGAGAAGGTCTGGCGGCTGCCGATCGGAACGCCGCAGTCGAAGGGCAAGGCGCTGATCAACATGCTGCCGATCGAGCCGGGTGAGCGCATCACCACGATCATGCCGTTGCCCGAGGACGAAAGCACCTGGGAGAACCTGGATGTGATGTTCTCGACGACCCGCGGCACGGTTCGCCGCAACAAGCTTTCGGATTTCGTGCAGGTCAACCGCAACGGCAAGATCGCAATGAAGCTCGAGGAGGAGGGCGACGAGATCCTCTCCGTCGAAACCTGCACCGATCAGGACGACGTGCTGCTGACGACCGCGCTCGGCCAGTGCATCCGCTTCCCGGTGGACGACGTGCGTGTCTTCGCCGGCCGCAACTCGGTGGGCGTGCGTGGCATCTCGCTGGCGGCAGGGGATCGGATCATCTCGATGACGATCGTCGGCCACGTCGATGCGGAGCCGTGGGAGCGTGCCGCCTATCTCAAGCGTTCCGCCGCTGAACGGCGGGCCGCCGGCGGCGAAGTGGAGGACATCGCCTTGGTTGGCGAAGAGGTCACCGAAGAGGGACAGCTCTCCGACGAGCGCTACGAGGAACTGAAGGCGCGCGAGCAGTTCGTGCTGACCGTTTCGGAGAAGGGTTTCGGCAAGCGGTCCTCATCCTACGACTTCCGCACGTCCGGCCGCGGCGGCAAGGGTATCCGTGCCACCGACACTTCGAAGACCAACGAGATCGGCGAACTGGTCGCGGCCTTCCCCGTCGGCGACGGCGATCAGTTGATGCTCGTCTCCGATGGCGGCCAGCTGATCCGTGTGCCGGTCGACGGTATCCGTATCGCCAGCCGCGCAACCAAGGGCGTGACCATATTCTCCACCGCCAAGGATGAGAAGGTCGTCTCCGTCGAGCGCATCAATGAGCCAGACGGCGAGGATGAGGAAAACGGCGACAGCGAAGAGGGCGCGACCGAAGGCACCGCCGCTGATCTGAGCGCTGGCGATCCGACCGCCGAAGAGTAGGGCTCCCATCCGAGAAACAGCATAAAGGCCGGCCGCATCGCGACCGGCCTTTTGTGTATGTAAGTGCGGTTTCAAGAAGCAACGGCTAGGGTACCGGGCGAATAGCCTGCTTTCCTCTTCCGCGTCTTCGTGCTCGAAGGTCGCGCGGCAAAAGTCCACAGACAGCATTGCGCCGAAAAAGGCGGTGGACTTGTGGAGAAGCGGTTCATCGGATCAGCCCCGGTTGCAGCTGTGGGCCTCGCGCGCCTCCCGCTGCAGTGCACGGATGGCGGCGGTGGTGAGAAGAACGAACATCGTCAGGCTGAGCAGGGCATTCGACGTTTGTTCCCAGCCGCGCGCCCTGGGATCGGGGCGAGCGAATTGCCCGCTTTTGTTCTCCCGATCTTGCCGGGGACAGAGAAACGACCGAGCCCAACAATCTATTGCTTCTGGCGCCGCCGCGTGACACAACGCGGCAAACGGGAAAACGCCATGGCTGTCGCCTTCTATCCGGGGTCATTCGACCCGATCACCAACGGACATCTCGACGTGCTGGTCCAGGCGCTCAACATCGCGCCGAAAGTGATCGTCGCGATCGGCATCCATCCGGGCAAGGTACCGCTGTTTTCTTTCGACGAGCGCGCCGACATGATCCGGCAGGCGATTGCCGAGGCGCTGCCTTCGCGCTCGGGCGACGTTTCTGTCGTGGCCTTCGACAAGCTGGTCGTCGATGCTGCACGCGAGCACAAGGCGCATTTGCTGATCCGCGGCCTGCGCGACGGCACCGACCTCGACTACGAAATGCAAATGGCTGGAATGAACCAACAGATGGCCCCGGACGTTCAGACCGTATTCCTGCCCGCCGGCACGGCGTCGCGGCCCATAACCGCCACATTGGTTCGCCAGATCGCCGGCATGGGCGGAGATGTGAGCGCCTTTGTTCCCAAGGTTGTCAACGCGGCACTGAGAGCGCGCAAGCGACCCTGATAGTCACAACGAAATGGAGTGATCATGAAACTCTTGAAGATCGCGTTTGCGGGTGCGCTGCTCCTTGCGACCGCCACCGGCAGCGTCTGGGCGCAGGCGAAGGAATACCTGACGATCCAGTTGAAAGACGGCCCGGTCGTCATCGAGCTGCGCCCCGATGTCGCGCCCAAGCACGTGGCCCGGATCAAGGCCCTTGCAGCGGCTGGCGAATATGACAACGTCGCGTTCCACCGCGTGATCGACGGCTTCATGGCCCAGACCGGTGACGTGCAGTACGGTGACATGGAAAGCGGCTTCAATCCGGCCGCAGCCGGCACCGGCGGCTCCTCGCAGCCGGATCTTCCGGCCGAGTTCTCCGACGTACCGTTCGAGCGCGGTACCGTCGGCATGGCGCGCGCGCAGGATCCCGATTCAGCCAATTCGCAGTTCTTCATCATGTTCGCGCCGGGCGACTTCCTGAATGGCCAGTACACCGTTGTTGGCAAGGTGGTCGAAGGCATGGAGAATGTCGACAAGATCAAGCGCGGTGATCAGGCCAACAATGGCTCCGTCACCGATCCCGATCGGATGATCAAGGTCACCGTCGGAAAATAAGCCTCAGAGCAAGGAGAAAGACCATGGCCGAGATCAAGGATCCGGAAAACACCATCATCATGGAGACCTCGAAGGGCAAGGTCGTGATCCAGTTGCTGCCGGACCTGGCGCCCGGTCACGTCGCCCGCATCAAGGAACTGACGCGCGAGGGCGCCTATGACGGCGTGGTCTTCCATCGCGTCATCGAGGATTTCATGGCGCAGACCGGCGACGTGCAGTATGGCAAGACGGGCGGCAAGGACTTCAACCCGGCTCGCGCCGGGATGGGCGGCTCCGACAAGCCGGACCTGAAGGCCGAATTCTCGAACATGAGCCACGTCCGCGGCACCTGCTCGATGGCCCGCAGCCAGATGCCGAACTCGGCCAACTCCCAGTTCTTCATCTGCTTCACCGACGCGCCCTGGCTGAACAAGCAGTACTCCGTCTGGGGCCAGGTGATCGAGGGCATGGAGAACATCGACAAGATCAAGCGTGGCGAGCCGGTGCGCGATCCCGACACGATCGTCTCGATGAAAGTCGCCGCCGACGCCTGATCTCTTTCGATCGAACGAGCCCGCTCCGGCGCCTGTGGCGTGGGGGCGGGTTTCCCTTTTCTGCCGAAATGGGGTATCGGCATTCAAACCCGAAGCAACGACCGCTTATGCGCATAGATTTGTTCGATTTCGAGCTCCCCGAAGAGCGCATCGCCCTACGCCCGGTATCACCGCGCGAGGACGCCCGCCTGCTCGTCGTCCATCCAGGGCAGCCGGTTCCCTTCGCCGACCACCGGGTTGGCGACCTGCCCGATTTTCTTGAGCCGGGCGATGCCCTGGTGTTCAACGACACCCGCGTGATCCCGGCGCAGCTCGAGGGCATTCGCCACAGGGAAGGGGCGGGCGGCCAGCAAGTATCGGCGACGTTGCACATGCGCATCGCCGCCGACCGCTGGAAGGCGTTCGCCAGGCCGGGCAAGCGCATCAAGGTGGGCGACCGCATCTCCTTCGGCCACGAGGGCAGGGTCTGCCTGCTCGGCACGCTTGACGCCACCGTCGAGGAGAAGGGTGACAATGGCGAGGTGACGCTGCGGTTCGATTTCTTCGGCCCGACGCTGGACGAGGCGATCGCGACCGTCGGCCACATCCCGCTGCCGCCCTATATCGCCTCCAAGCGGGAGGGCGACGAGGCGGACCGACGCGACTACCAGACCATCTATGCCCGCGAGGAGGGTGCGGTCGCAGCCCCCACCGCCGGGCTGCACTTTACCGAGGGGCTGTTCGAGCGGCTCGACCGCAAGGGCGTCGAGCGCCATTTCGTCACACTGCATGTCGGAGCCGGGACCTTTCTGCCGGTCAAGGCGGACGATACCGACGACCATGTGATGCACCAGGAAATCGGCCACGTCTCGAAGGCAACGGCTGATGCCCTGAATGCCGTGCGGGCGAGGGGCGGGCGCATCGTCTGCGTCGGGACGACGTCGCTGCGGCTGCTTGAAAGCGCGGCCTCGGCGGACGGCACGATCGAGCCGTGGTCCGGCGCCACGGGGATCTTCATCACGCCCGGATACCGCTTCCGCACCGCCGATGTGCTGATGACCAACTTCCACCTGCCGAAGTCGACGCTGTTCATGCTCGTCTCGGCCTTCTCCGGTCTCGAGACGATGCGCGCGGCCTATGCGCACGCCATCGGCACCGGCTACCGCTTCTATTCTTACGGCGACGCCAGCCTGCTTTTCCGGGAAGACCGATGACCGAACGATTTGAATTCAAGCTGCTTGCGACCGACGGCAAGGCGCGGCGCGGCGAGGTGACGATGCCGCGCGGCACGATCCGCACGCCGGCCTTCATGCCGGTCGGCACCGTCGGCACCGTCAAGGCGATGTATCTCGACCAGGTCCGGGAGCTCGGCGCCGATATCATCCTCGGCAATACCTACCACCTGATGCTGCGCCCCGGCGCGGAGCGCGTCGCGCGCCTCGGCGGTCTGCACAACCTGATCCGTTGGCCCTGGCCGATCCTGACGGATTCCGGCGGGTTCCAGGTCATGTCGCTGTCGGGACTGCGCAAGCTCGACGAGAAGGGCGTCACCTTCAAGAGCCACGTGGACGGCTCGCTGCACCACATGTCGCCGGAGCGTTCGATCGAGATCCAGGGCCTGCTAGACAGCGACATCCAGATGCAGCTCGACGAATGCGTCCGTCTTCCGGCGGAACCGAAGGAAATCGAACGGGCGATGGAGATGTCCTATCGCTGGGCCGAGCGCTGCAAGGTCGCCTTCGGCGACCAGCCGGGCAAGGCGATGTTCGGCATCGTCCAGGGTGGCGATATTCCGGAACTGCGCGTGCGCTCGGCGCAGGCGCTCGCCGCCCTTGATCTTAAAGGCTATGCGATCGGCGGGCTGGCGGTGGGAGAGCCGCAGGCGGTCATGCTCGACATGATCGACACGACCTGCCCGCATCTGCCGACCGATAAGCCGCGCTACCTGATGGGTGTCGGCACGCCCGACGACATCCTGAAGTCGGTCGCGCATGGCATCGACATGTTCGACTGCGTGATGCCGACCCGCTCGGGACGCCACGGCCTTGCCTTTACCCGCAATGGCCGCATCAACATTCGCAACGCCCGCCACGCGGAAGATCTGCGGCCGCTCGACGAGCAATCGAACTGCCCGGCGTCGCGGGACTATTCGCGCGCCTATCTGCATCATCTCGTGCGCGCGAACGAGTCGCTTGGCGGGATGCTGCTCACCTGGAACAACCTGGCCTACTATCAGGACCTGATGGCGGGAATTCGCGCGGCGATCGAAGAGGGGCGCTACGCCGACTTCATGGCGGAAACGCAGGAAGCCTGGGCGCGTGGCGAAGCCGAGGCCAAGAGCGGGGCCTGAGAGCCGCGCGTCAGATGTCGGAGCCCGGAGCGGCCGGCTGCATATGCACCCCATTGATCTTGTAGCTGCCGTCCGGCTGGCGAACCACCTGGTAGATCAACGTCCAGTCCTTGCCGTCGCTGCCGGTGATCAGAACCTCCTGCAAGACCGTGCCGCCTGACACCTTGCTGCGACCGAAGGCGAAGTTCCCGGGGCGATACACCGGCCCATAGCCGCGTTTGACCATGTCGAAAAAGGATGTTTCGTCGGGAAATTTCTCCCGGATCGTCGGCGAGGCGAACGAGTAGGCAGCCGTGGCGTCGTCGTGCAGGAAGGCGTCGATCTGGCGCTCGATGACGGCCTGCGCCGAATCGACGGGTTCGCCCGCCAAAGCGGCGGGCGCAGCAGGCAAGGCCAAGAGAAAGATCGCCACTGCTGTTGGAACCGACCTCATGGCAAAAGCTCCGTTGCTCTTTTCTCAGACTAGGCCAATCACCGGCACTTGAAAGTAGGCGGATTGCTTCACGACATGCGCGAAAGTCGACAAAAATACAATATAACAGCATGTTATATCTTTATTTTAATCTAATTCGTCACCATTCAACAGTTCGTGAAATCTTGTGGCTCAGTAATGCGCGGTGTGAACGTGCCACGGCTGGCCAGACCGGTGGTGTGGCCGGAGAGGCGCCGCCGCTTCAGGAGGAGTGCGAGCCAAGGGCCGTCACGATGGCGTCGGCTTCCTTGCCGTACACCTCCTCGTAGTGATCAAACGACTTGGAGAAATAACCGATGCCTTGCGTCGCCGATCGCAGCGACCGTGCCAGTTCGTCGAGCGCGTTGCCGGGAACGAGCGCACGAAACGTATCCCAACCCTTGGCAGATTCGTCGCGGTCGAATCCCAGGACCTGTCCCTTCAGCGCCGAGACGATCTGAACCAGGCCGCCCGTATAGATCGACGGGATGTGGATCTCGACACGGAGGATCGGCTGCATGAGCACCGGCGAAGCTTGCGCCAGGGCCTGGCGTACGCCCATTTTCCCGGCCGTCCTGAAAGCATATTCCGAGCTGTCGACCGTATGATGTTGTCCGTCGGTGAGCGTGACGCCGACATCGATGACCCCGAAGCCCAGGGGGCCCTTGTCCATCGCTTCGCGTGCGCCGGCTTCGACGGCGGGAATGAAATTCCGCGGCACGGCGCCGCCCTTGACGACCTCCGCAAACGAAAAGCCGTTTCCCCGCTCGTTCGGGTGGATGCTGAGCTTGACATCGGCAAACTGCCCGGCACCGCCCGTCTGCTTGCGGTGGCGATAGTGCACGTCGGACGGCTTGGATATCGTCTCCCGATAGACCGCACGCGGCGACTGCTCGGTGACCGGAATGTGGAACACGTCGTTCAAGGCCTTGCTGACCTCGCGCAGGTGCAATGGCCCCTGGACACTGACGAGATAGGCGCCCGATCCCTCCTCCTGCGTCACTTGAAGCCCCCGATCGGCTTCCGCGAGCTTCGCCAGCGTGCCCGACAGCTTGGTTTCGTCCCGCTCGCTGTCGGGCACCAGGATGCGATCGAGCATTGGCGACGGCGGCGCGACCCAGCCGGGCGCCGCGAGTGCCGAGCTGGCCGTAAGCAGCGCCGGCACAGGCAAACGGTCGGATTTGACCGTCGCGAACACCTCGCTCGGGGCGGGTACGCCATTGGCGAGCGGCCGGCCGGCAATCGGATCCTGCAGGCTGCCCAGCGCGAATTCGCCCTGCGACGACTGCTTCATTTCGTTCAACGCGCGGGCGAGCACGGTCTTGCCGATGTTCTGCCGGTGGAAGGCATGAAAGGTCACTGCGGCAAGTTCACCGTCCGAGATGTCTGCCGCACTCGCCAGTCGGCCGCGCAGCGCCTCGACGGGTGGAGCCTCATGACGCAACGCCTTCATCAGGCGCATGATCCCGTTGCTGTGGCTGGCCGCGCCGATAAAGATCGGGGTGATCTGGTTCTGCGTCAGGATTCGCGAGGCGATGGAGTAGACCGCCGCACTGTCCGGCTGCCGGTCCTCGATCAGTTCTTCCAGCAACCAGTCGTCGAATTCAGACAGTTGCTCGAGCAGCCCTAAGCGCGCCTCGTGTTCCTGTTCCGCCAACTCCTGCGGAATAGCGACGAGGGAAGAGGTCTGGCCCTCGCGGTACCGCCAGGCCCGCTCCGAGATCAGGTCGACGGCGCCGACGATCTTCTCGCCCTCGCGAATCGGGATCTGCCGCAGAACAAGGGTGTGTCGTGCATAGTCCTGCAACGCCGCGATCACGTCGCGAATGCGCCCGCGCGGCTCGTCTATGCGGTTGATGAAGATGATGCAGGGCGTGCCGGAGGCTTCGATAACCCGAAGATAAGGTGCGGCGAGCACCGCCTCCTCCGGGACCGGGGAGACGCACAGGATGCAGGCGTCGCTCGCCAGAAGCGCCTGTTGTGCGTGCGCCAATGATTCGATCGACCCCGGCGCGTCGAGTGCGCACCAGAATTCACCGCCGAACTCGAACTGGCAAAGGTTCAGGCCGTAAGGGGAGGTGGCTTTTCGCGCTGTTCCTTCCAACGCCGCCAGCTTGTCGACCAGCGTTGATTTCCCCGTCTGCGAAGGTCCCATCACGGCAAAGCAGCGCATCGGCATTCCTCCCATTGCCAGGATCGCAACTCTCTCCTTTTTGCAGGATGCCGCGAAGCCGGACGAAGCGCCAGAGACATGTTGATATTTCTTGGCAGCCGGTGGGTGAGGGCGAGGGGCACGATGCGATCGCCTGCGCGTTCCCGCCGAAGACGACGGCATCTCCCGTCGTCCTGGCAAGGTCCGCGCGATGGTCGATTTCCTGGTCGCCAACGCGGTCCGTGTAACGCGTGCTACGGCGGCGGGCCTCGCCCCATTGGCCCGAACCACGCCTCACGAGCACGCTGAGCGGCTGCCAGCCGGGCCGCTATTTCCATCCGCCGGGGGTGAAATTAACTTCTTGTTAACCATGAATCGGGTAGCTATGGGGAACCAAAAATTAACGAAGATCCCCAAAGTGTTAACAGAACCTCGTTCGATCCGTATCAAGGGCCGATCCTTCCTGGCGCTGATGCTTTCACCGGAAATGCCGCTCGGCGAGTGGCTTAGCCGGCTTGACGATCTCGCCGCGCGGTCGGCGGGTTTCTTCCTCGAACGGCCGATCGTGCTCGATGTGGCCGAACTCGACATCGACCGGCCGCAACTGAAGGACCTGCTTGCAGAGCTTGCGAACCGCAACGTGCGGGTCATGGGAATCGAGGGCGGACGACCCTCGCTGTTCGAGCCGGGGATGCCGCCGGCGATGCGGGGAGGGCGACCTGCGCCCGAAATCGAGGTTCCGGTGGTCGAGCGGACCGCGGACACCAGCAAGGCGCCGACGGCCCCGCAAGACGCACAGATCGTCAAGGCGCCGGCGTCGATGATCATCCGGGAGCCCGTGCGCTCGGGGCAATCGGTGTTCTTCCCGGAAGGCGACGTCACGGTCGTTGGATCGGTCGCATCCGGTGCGGAGATCATCGCCGGCGGATCCGTCCACATCTACGGCACCCTCCGGGGGCGGGCGCTGGCTGGCTCGGTAGGGAACGCGGGAGCACGCATCTTCTGCCGAAAGCTTGAGGCAGAGCTGCTGGCGATCGACGGCGTCTACAAGACCGCGGACGATATGGCCGCAGACCTTCGCGGGCAGGCGGTCCAGCTCTGGCTCGAGGGCGATTCGATTATGGCAGAAAGACTAAACTGAGCCGGCTGCCGGCCAGCAACAGGAGCGGAAGATGGCGAAAGTAATCGTGGTGACATCCGGTAAGGGGGGAGTCGGCAAGACGACTTCGAGTGCCGCTCTCGGAGCGGCGCTGGCCCAGCGCAACGAGAAGACCGTCGTTGTGGATTTCGACGTCGGCCTGCGCAACCTGGACCTCGTCATGGGGGCCGAACGTCGGGTCGTTTATGACCTGGTGAATGTGATCCAGGGCGAGGCAAAACTGCCGCAGGCACTGATCCGCGACAAACGTCTCGACACGCTCTTCATGCTGGCGGCGTCCCAGACCCGTGACAAGGACAGCCTGACGCCGGAGGGCGTCGAGCGGGTCATCAACGACCTGAAACGGCACTTCGACTGGATCATCTGCGACAGCCCGGCCGGCATCGAACGGGGCGCGACGCTCGCCATGCGCCATGCGGACGTGGCCGTCGTGGTGACCAACCCGGAAGTGTCGTCGGTGCGCGATTCCGACCGCATCATCGGTCTCCTCGACGCCAAGACCGAAAAGGCCGAACGCGGCGAACGAATGGAAAAGCACCTGTTGCTCACCCGTTACGACGCCGCGCGCGCCGATCGCGGCGACATGCTGAAGGTCGACGATGTCCTCGAGATCCTGTCGATCCCGTTGCTCGGCATCATTCCGGAAAGCATGGACGTGTTGAAGGCGTCCAACATCGGTGCTCCCGTGACGCTGGCTGACAGCCGCAGCGCCCCGGCGATCGCCTATCTCGATGCGGCCCGTCGCCTTGCCGGCGAGACCGTGCCGATGAGCATTCCGGGCGAGAAACGCAGCATCCTGGGCAAGATATTCGGGCGGAGGGCGGCATGAGCATTTTCCGTTTCTTCAGCAAGCAGAGCTCCGCGCCGACGGCGCGCGACCGTCTGCAGGTGCTGCTGGCCCACGAGCGGGCAACGGTCGGTCAATCGGATCTGATCGCTATTCTCAGGGAAGAGATCCTCGCCGTCATCGCCAAGCACGTCGAGATCGATGACGAACGGGTGAGTGTAAAGATGGATCGCGGCGAGCACGTCACCACGCTGGAAGTCGACATCGAGATTCCGATTACCGTGACCGTTCGCGCGGCCTGAACACTGCCAGCCGGCAAATTCGACGATGGTCGGGAAACCCCATCCGTCAGACAAGCGCCCTCGTGATAGGCACGATACGAGGGCGCTTTAACGCTTGCTGGGCTAGGACCTAGGCCGCATTGCGAAACTCTTCGGTGGGGCGCCGGTTGCTCGGCTGCGACCGCTTATGGTCTCGTTGTTCGATGGCCGACCGATCGCCTTGTGCCGGATCGACGCCGCACAGACAGTGCTGATCCGCTCCAAGAGTCGACGGACATGGCGCGGGCTCAGGTCGAGAACATGCGCCGCCGAAGCCAGCGTCATCCGGCCGGCGACCACCTTCGACAAAACCTCGATCCGCTGCGGGGCACGCTCGCTCAACGCAATCAGTCCCATCCGCAATCTCCCACGTCATCAAACGCGGGGAGTGTGACATTCTTACTTTGCAGATCCAGGACATTCTAACTTTGCGGCTACACATCACTCTTGCATAAGATAGATTATGGAACAGATAACTGCGGTTTGTACCTCGCATCTATAATCCGCGGCTTGACCCGGGCTTTGTGGCTGCTTAAGCCGTGGCGCTATCAATCCTGCTCCACGAAAGGCCCGGCCGATGAGCAACGCGCGCGTACTTTCCGATGCCTACATTGCCGAACTGCCGGGCTACTATAAAGGCAAGGTCCGTGAAAACTACGATCTTGCCGACGGCCGTCGCATCATCATCGCGACGGACCGCCTCAGCGCCTTCGACGTGATCTTGACGTCGATACCGTTCAAGGGCCAGGTGTTGACGCAGACGGCGCGCTACTGGTTCGAGGAAACGGCCGACATCTGTCCGAACCATGTTCTGGCCTATCCGGACCCGAACGTCGTCGTCGGCACGCGGCTCGACATCCTGCCGGTCGAGGTCGTCGTGCGCGGCTACCTGGCCGGCACGACCAGCACCTCGATCCTGACGAAATACAAGAACGGTGAACGCGAGATGTACGGAATCCGCCTTCCGGACGGTTTGCGGGACAACGAGAAGCTGCCGCAGCCGATCATCACCCCGACCAGCAAGGCCTTCGATGGTGGACACGATGAGCCGCTCTCCGGCGCCGACATCCTCGATCAGTGCCTGCTGACGCGCGCCCAATGGGACACGGTCTCCGCCTATGCGCTCGCTCTCTTCGCCCGCGGCCAACAGCGCGCGGCCGAACGTGGCCTGATCCTCGTCGACACCAAATACGAATTCGGCACCGACAAGGATGGCCGAATCGTGCTGGCCGACGAGATCCACACTCCGGATAGCAGCCGCTACTGGATCGCAGACAGCTACGGCGAAGCATTTTCCAGCGGCACGCGCCCGCTAAGCTTCGACAAGGATTTCGTACGCGCCTGGGTCACTGAGCGTTGCGACCCGTACAAGGATCCGATCCCGGAAATTCCCGCCGACCTGATCGAACAGACCTCGAAGGTCTATATCCAGGCATATGAGACGATCACCGGACAGAAGTTCGCTCCCGACCTTTCCGGCGCAACGGTACTGGAGCGCATCCGCGCAAACTTGCAGCCATACTTTGAGCTCCAGAGCCAATCCGGCAATTGAAGCTCTCGGTCAAGGTGCGTCCTTGATGGGCGGCGTTTCGCAAGAACGCGCTCCGCCGTTCAGCCCGGTTCCATGCCGATGTAGCCACCCCGCGGCTGGGTCCCGCGCCGTCCCCTCTCCCGAGTATTAGGGATTGAGTATATGTCGCGATGGACCAATATGCTTTCCAATTTCGACTTGTGCTGCGCCACCGCCTTGTCGCGTGGCAACCTGAACGGCACAGACCTTGTGTTTTGCGCGCGCCTTCCCAAATAGTGGCGCGAAAGGAAAGCAGACATGAAAATAAGAAATGCCAAGTTCGGGATTGGTGATGTGGTCCGCCATCGAATCCATCCGTTTCGCGGCGTGATTTTCGACGTCGACCCCGAGTTTGCCAATACCGAAGAATGGTGGAACGCCATTCCCGCCGACGTTCGGCCATCAAGGGATCAGCCGTTCTACCATCTCTTTGCGGAAAGCGCTGATACGGAATATGTCGCTTACGTGTCCGAGCAGAATCTCGTTGCGGACGACAGCGGCGTCCCGATCCGTCACCCGCAGGTCCGGGCGCTGATGACACCCGATGCCGCCGGGACCTACCACTGGAAGGTCGATGCAGGCATCGTCCACTGAGGCGCCCTGCCCCAACCGGCCGCCGGTTCGCCAATGCGGCAGGAAACCCGCCACGATCGCCGGGTTTCCTGGTTTTTAATCTTGTGCGCGCTTACTGGCTCTTCGCCGCCTTCTGGGCGTCCTCGAGCTTCTTGCGGGCTTCGTCAGCCTTCTTCTGCATCTCTTCCTGCAGCAGACGTTGACGCTCCTCGAGCTTCGACTGCTCGATCGGCTCGCCGTCGAACGCGCCCGTGAAGCCGGACAGCGACATCTTGATCGGGTTCGGCGTGCGCTGGAAGTTGACCGAGGTGAACACCACTTCGCCGCCCTTCTTCAGGCTCGCCAGCATCTGGTCGGTCAACGGCGCCTCGGCGACGCACTTGTCGGGCATGCAGATGGCGTAGTCGATCTTCTGCGGCTTGCCGCCGTCGATCTGCATCGCCACGCCGGTCGGGATCAGCCGCGCGCTCGGAACGGATACCTGGATGATCTTCCGATTGACTTTGCCCTCGACGGTGATCAGGCCGACGGCCGTCAGCAACTGGCCGCCGCCTGCCGTCAGCAGGTTCTGAACGATGCAGACGTCATTCTCTTCCTGCTTCGTGCAGACCTTGAACCAGCCCTGCGGGGCTGCTCCCTGCTGCGCCTGGGCTGTGGCGGGCAAGGTGCCGGCCGCGAGCGAAACAGCAAATGCCGAAAGCAGTGCTTTTTTTGTAAGGATCGATTTCATAACGAGGTTCCGTCTCCTGAAAACCGGTGCCGAGCGCTGTTCGCCCCTGAATGTCTGGTCAGCCGTGCGCTCTCCTGTCGGCGAATTGAGGCATTTGCATGACCCGTGTTTCGGGCTCCCCTGTTACAATGCGCCGCGGTGGATATCCAGTCTCCCTTGCGTGTTTTTGCCCAGACTTCATCAAAAAGGGGCGTCAAGAATGTTCGATCATGGCACGCCCATGTAAGTTGCCGCCGAATCGTCATTTCAGCAATACGAGGAATCATCTTGCGGGTTCTACTGACAGCGCTCTTCATCGGACTTGCGATGCAACCGGTTTGCCTTGCGGATGCTGCACCGCTGCATGGGATCGCGATGCATGGCGATCCCGCGCTGCCGCCGGACTACAAGCACTTTTCCTATGTGAATCCCGACGTGAAGAAGGGCGGCAAGATCACCTACGGCGTCGTCGGCACATTCGACAACCTCAATCCGTTCATCCTGAAGAGCATGCGCACGACGGCGCGCGGTCTTTGGGATCCGGAGTTCGGCAACCTTGTCTACGAATCGCTGATGCAGCGCTCGCGGGACGAGCCCTTTTCCATGTACGGGCTCCTGGCCGAAACGGTGGAATGGGACGACGAGCGCAGCTTCGTCCAGTTCAACCTCAATCCCAAGGCGCGGTGGGCCGACGGCCAACCGGTAACCGTCGACGACGTAATCTTCTCTTTCGAGTTGTTGCGCGACAAGGGACGCTCTCCCTTCAGCCGCAGGCTCGACGTCGTGGAGACGATGGAAAAGGTCGGTGACAACAGCGTCCGCTTTACCTTCAACGACAAGGCCGACCGCGAGTCGCCGCTGCTGCTTGCCCTTTCCCCGGTTCTGCCGAAGCACGCGACCGAGGTCGAAGGGTTCGACCGCACCACGTTGCAGTTCCCGCTCGGCTCCGGCCCCTATCGGATCAAGGAGGTGAAGCCTGGAGAGAAGATCGTTTTCGAGCGCGATCCCGACTACTGGGGGAAGGACATTCCCGCGAAGATCGGTTTTGACAACTACGACCGGATCACGGTCGAGTACTTCCTGCAGGAGAATTCGCTGTTCGAGGCGTTCAAGAAGGGCGACGTGGACGTCTACCAGGAAGGCAATCCGACGAAATGGGCGCGGGGCTACGATTTTCCGGCGGTAGCCTCCGGCGCCATTGTGAGGGACACGTTCAGGCCGCAGGTTCCCTCGGGCATGCTCGGTTTCGTGTTCAACACCCGGCGGCCGATGTTCTCTGACGTCCGGGTGCGTCATGGTCTGTCGCTCGTGTTCGACTTCGAATGGGTCAACAAGAACCTGTTTGAGGGTGCCTACAAGCGGACGGAGAGCTTCTGGCAGAATTCCCAACTCTCCTCGCTCGGCGTTGCGGCAGATGGCCGGGAGCGGCAACTGCTGGGACCTGCGCTGGATAGGATCGAGCCGGCGATTCTGGACGGGAGCTACCGTTGGCCGGTCACCGATGCCTCCGGCCGCGACCGCAAGGTGTTGAAGCAGGCCGTGGTCCTGTTGAAGGAGGCGGGATACACGATCAAGGACGGCGTCATGAGCGATGCGGCCGGCAGACCGCTCGCCTTCGAGATCATGACCCAGAACGCCGATCAGGAAAAACTCGCCCTCGCCTATCAGCGTTTTCTCGCCGCGCTGGGCATTCGCGCATCCGTCCGCACGGTCGATGATTCGCAATATCAGAGCCGCGCCCAGACCTTTGACTACGACGTGATCATCCGGGCCTACGCCTCGTCGCTTTCGCCGGGAATCGAGCAGGCGGCGCGTTGGCGTTCCGATTTTCGCGATCGCGAAGGAAGCGAGGCCTTTGCCGGCGCCAACGATCCCGAGGTCGACCGGCTGGTGGATGCGATCCTGGCCGCGCGCAGCGCCGAGGATTTCCGCTCCGCGGTGCGCGCACACGACCGCATGCTGCTATCCAACCACTACGTCCTGCCGCTCTATCATCTTGGCCAGCAGTGGCTGGCGCGGCACAGCTACATCGCTCATCCGGATGCAATGCCGCTCTATGGCTACCAGTTTCCGGTATGGTGGGATGCGCGCGTCCAATAAGGCCGGTCCAGGCGCACTGTATTTGAAGACTAACGGCGGACGGACCGTTGAAGTGCGGCACGCTCGCAACTATCTCCGGATTGTGACAAGCCCTTGTGCAGGGAGGATGGACGGGACATGGAAACCGTAACGATAGACGTCGTCTCCGATGTTGTGTGCCCCTGGTGCTATCTGGGCAAGAAGAGGCTTGCGCAGGCGGTCGACGCCGTCTGCGATGAATTGAACGTGATGGTCACCTTCCGGCCATACCAGCTCAATCCGGACATGCCGCCCCAAGGGGTGGATCACAGGAAGCACCTCGTTGAGAAACTCGGCGGCGAAGATGCAGTCGAACGTGCCCATAGGACGCTGACGGAACTGGGCCAGCAGGCCGGCATCGATTTTCATTTCGAAGCCATTTCACGAAGCCCGAACACGCTCGACGCGCACCGGCTGATGCGCTGGGCGATGATCGAGGGGCCGCAAGTCCAGAACTGCGTCACGCTTGCGCTGTTCAAGGCCTATTTCGAGGAAGGCCGGAATATCGGCGATAGCAGCGTGCTCCTGGACATCGCCGAGAAGTGCGGCATGGATCGCGCCGTCGTCTGCACGCTCTTTTCGACCGGCGCCGATGTCGACTCCGTCAAGGAGGAGATCGGCATGGCGCGTGAGATGGGCATCACCGGCGTTCCCTGTTTCATCATCGACAACAAATATGCGGTGATGGGGGCGCAATCGACCGAGGTGCTGGCAAGTGCCATTCGCGAGGCCGCCGCGCTGAGGCAGTCAGGAGCGGCCGACCCTTGCTAGGGTATGTTTCCCCGTAGTTCCCGGACCGGCGCCGGGCCGCCGAGCGAGCGAGACGCCGGCTGGGCGCCTCACAAATGTCTCGAACCTGCTTTCGCAAGCGCTGCCGGCTCAGAGGAGTCCCAATTCCGCCAGTTCCCGCCGCAACTCGAGCGGCAGGTCGGCGCTGCCTCCGTCGAGATTGCGCAGATCACGTGGTGCGTCCTCATCTTTCAGATAGCGCCATCCCTGGAAGGCGCGCCTGGGCTGAAGCGCTGTCTCGATCACCTCAGGCCCCAGGATTAATTCACAGCGCGTGATCCCGTCCGCATCCTTGAAAGTCCGCAGGTCGATCAAACGCTGGCGGGCCTGAACCTGCCCCTTGATCACCCAGTAGAGCGAACCGCCGTCGAGCAGTTCGTCGACGCGCTTGGGGATCATCCGTGTCGTATGCGACGAGCTTGGCTCTAGGCCGGCGGCGAGCGCGACCAGCGCACGCCTCGAAACCCACTCGCGCAGGTCATCGAGTGTATCCGCACCGACGCAGAGTTTGATGAGATGCAGGGCCATGGCCCCCTTCAACGCCTTTCTCCGCCAGCCGTCAAGACGGCGGCGCGCACTTCGCCGGGGACTGCGTGCGCGTCAGGCCGGCGAAGACGTCTCAACACTCGACGACGTTGACGGCGAGCCCGCCGGTCGAGGTCTCCTTGTATTTCTCGTTCATGTCGACACCCGTCTGACGCATGGTCTCGATGCAGGCGTCCAGGGGCACGAAATGGGTGCCATCGCCCTTGAGCGCGAGCGAGGCTGCGGTTACTGCCTTGACGGCACCAAGCGCATTGCGCTCGATGCACGGCACCTGGACCAGGCCGGCGACCGGGTCGCAGGTCATGCCGAGGTGATGTTCGAGCGCGATCTCGGCTGCGTTCTCGATCTGCTCCGGTGTGCCGCCCATCACCGCCGCCAGGCCGGCCGCCGCCATGGCCGAAGCCGAACCCACCTCGCCCTGACAGCCGACCTCGGCACCGGAAATGGAGGCGTTGTGCTTGATGATGCCGCCAATCGCAGCCGCGGTCAGCATATAGTCGCGGATGCCTTCGGCGTCGGCATCCTCGTGGAAATGCAGGTAGTAACGGATCGTCGCCGGCACAACGCCCGCCGCACCATTCGTCGGCGAAGTCACGACCCGGCCACCGGCCGCATTCTCTTCGTTCACCGCCATGGCATAGACGCTCAGCCAGTCGTTCGCCAGGAGCGGATTGGCCTTGTTCGAGCGCCAATCCTCTTGCAGCTTTTCGTGGATCATGCGCGCGCGCCGCTTCACCTTCAGGCCACCCGGCATGATGCCCTCCCCCTGAAGGCCGCGATCGATGCAGTTCTTCATCGCCTCCCAGATGCTATCCAGCCCGGCATCGAGTTCCTCACGCGACATGACGGTTTCCTCGTTCGCCCGCTTCATCTGGGCGATCGTCAGCCCGGAACGGGCCGCCATCTCGAGCATCTCTTTCGCCGTGGCGAACGGGAACGGAATCTTGCGGTCGCTTGCCTGGGCCTTTGTCGCCCGCATTGTCTCCAGTTCCGTATCGGTCACCACGAACCCGCCGCCGACGGAATAGTAGATGCGCTTCAGGAGTTCGCGTCCATCGCGGTCATAGGCGGAAAACGTCATCCCGTTCGCATGTCCCGGCAGCGGCGTCTTCTTGTCAAACACGAGATCGTGCTTCGGCTGAAAGGCATAGCCGGGATGGCCCGGCGGCGTGACGCGGCCGGTCCGCTCGACCTCGGCGATGATCGCGTCCATACGGTCGGGGTCGACCTGGTCCGGGCGCTCCCCCATCAGGCCGAGGATGACCGCCCGATCGGAGCCGTGGCCGACGCCGGTATAGGCCAGCGAGCCGTGCAGGCTCATCTTGAGGGCTGCGACCGTCGCTCCGGCTGGACGCGGCCAGTCGGTCGACAGGATGAGATCGAGGAAGCGGTTGGCCGCCGACATCGGTCCCATCGTGTGCGAACTGGAGGGGCCTATTCCGATCTTGAAGACGTCGAATACGGAGAGAAACATCGCGTGGACCTGCTTTATCGTGCAGCCGCATCGCGGCTGTAACCTGTCGCCGTGCCGCCTGGGTGGTGGCGGACGCTGACACAGCAATATGTGGTGGAAGCTACGCGATCAGGCAAGCGCTATCGAGTGATGTCCCGACATTGGCTTTCACGGCTGCGACATTGCCTCGCATCGGATCCCCAAAAACAAAAGCAGCACGCCTGGGAGTGGCGTGCTGCTTTTGCTCGTTACGAGAGGGATGTGATCAATTGCCTCCGAAGAGATAGACAAGGGCAATAAAGCCCGCAAAACCGAGAACCATCCGGAGGGTAAGACCCCAGCAGGACTTCTGAGCGGTATTTTCCATGATTTCCCCAAATGAAGAACACTGCGGCGGCGCCGCCTGAGCGCCGAACGCGATCTTCATTAGTGAATAGTTTATGAAAACGCAATCACCAAAAATGGCAGAAAAAAGGCAGAGGCATCGGGCTTGACGCACCAGTCACTTGGCGGCGCCCGTAAAATCAACTTGTTGAGGGATGCCTGCCCTGCCCCTTGCGGGCCGGAACCGCCATACTTCAGCCAAAGGTGTCAACATCCCGCCAGCCGGTTTGCGAACGGCCCTAGGGCCCGTTCCCAAATCACCCAAACCGTGGCAAACCTCGATCCATGTCAATTGCCGATCCTATCGCATTCGCGGTGTTCATCGTTCTGTGGCTGGGGTATGCCTGGACCACTGACAATCGACGCTTTCGCAACCGCATAAGCCTGACGCGCGCGATGAACGCGCAGCGCGCTGCCTGGATTCGAAACGCCTTGCACCGCGACCTGCGCATGATCGACACCCAGATCATGTCCGGCCTTCAGAACGGCACCGCATTCTTCGCCTCCACCTCGATCCTGGCACTCGGTGGCTGCTTTGCCCTGCTCGGCGCCACCGAGAAGGTCTTCCTGGTCCTGGGCGACCTGCCGCTCGTGTTCCAGGCGGGGCGCGCCGGGTTCGAACTGAAGGTCGGCGGCCTCGCCTGCATCTTCGGCTACGCCTTCTTCAAGTTTGGATGGTCCTATCGGCTCTTCAACTACTGCACGATCCTTCTCGGTGCCGTGCCCATGTCCGGCGACATCCACAAGGACCCGGCGGCGGCAGAGCTCGCGGCCGAGAAGGTGATCCAGATGAACATCCTGGCCGCGGGCCATTTCAACGCCGGCCTGCGGGCGATCTTCCTCTCGATCGGTTATCTCGGCTGGTTCGTCAGCCCCTATCTGTTCATGGTATCGACGGTCTTCATCATCTTCGTGCTCGTCCGCCGGCAGTTCTATTCTGAAGCGCGCCGGACCGTTCTCGAGCGGGTCGACTAGACGGCTTGCTCCGCCACCTTTCCGCCATCCGCCCGGCACAAGGTCGAGACCGGAACATTCAAGGGCGAATCGGGACGGACCGCACGCCATGACAATAGCGACGACAAATCCCGCCAACCTCCAGGGCGGCGCAACGATCCCCGCCAAACGCCTGGCATGGCTGGATGCGGCCCGCGGCATGGCCCTCATTGCCATGGCGGTCTACCACTTCACCTGGGATCTCGACTTTTTCGGCTACATTGCACCGGGAACGGCAGCGACCGGCGGCTGGAAGATCTTTGCCCGCCTCATCGCCGGCAGCTTCATCTTCCTGGCAGGCTTCAGTCTCGTCCTCGGCCACCGCACCGAAATCCGCTGGCGCCCCTTCTGGATCCGCTTCGGGCGGATCGCTGCGGCGGCGTTGCTGATCACGGCCGCCACCTATTTCATCTTCCCGGCCAGCTTCATCTTCTTCGGCATCCTGCACCTGATCGCCACAGCGAGTCTGATCGGCCTGCTCTTCCTCCGCCTGCCGATCGTGGTGATCCTGCTTGCCGCGGTCGCCGCATTCGCCGCGCCGCATTATCTGCGCTCCGCCGTCTTCGATCAGTCGGCGCTGTTGTGGGTCGGCCTGTCGCAGACGATGCCGAGGTCCAACGACTATGTGCCCCTGCTGCCGTGGTTCGGCGCGTTCCTGCTCGGCATGGCCGCCAGCCGGCTCTTTCTGTCGCGGAAGGCACCGGTAACGATCACACCGCGTCCGGTTGTGAACAAGCGGTGGATATCCCTGCTCGGGACAGCCGGGCGCCACAGTCTCGCCATCTACCTTCTCCACCAGCCGGTGCTGATCGCGCTGGTCTATCTCTTCACTCTGGTCGTCCCGCCCGAAAGGCCCGACCCGGTCGAGAGCTACAGGCAGAGCTGCGTCGCAGCCTGCGGTGCCGACACGGACGCTGCATTCTGCAGCGCTTTCTGCGACTGCACGCTCGGTCGGCTGCTGCAAGACGGACTGTTCGACGGTCTGAACAACGGCACGATCAATGCCAGGAGCGATGCTCGGATCGCCGCGATCTCGCAGCAGTGCACCACAGACGCGCTGGCGGGCAGTCAATTGAAGGAGTAGCCGCATGAATGCCTATCGGAGCAAGCCGTTCACCTTCCCCTGGCCTCCGATCATTTATGCACTCGCCGTTCTGGCCGCCCTCGCGCTGCAATTGTGCTGTCCGGCTGAAATTCCAGACACGCATTTCTGGCTGTCGAATGCAACCGGCACGCTTCTCCTCCTGCTTGCGGTCGTGCTCGGTGTCTGGGCGCTCCGCACCCTGAAGGACGGCCAAACCACCGTGCTGCCGCATCGGTGTGCCAGCCATCTGGTGACGAACGGCCCCTATCGGTACACCCGAAATCCGATCTATCTTGCGCATACGCTGGCCATGGCCGGTCTTGGAATTCTGCTCGAAATGCCGTGGCTTCTGCCGGCCGCGGTCGCCGCCGTCATCGTCACGACGCTCGTCGCCGTCCGCCGGGAGGAACTGCACCTGTTGTCGCGGTTCGGTTGCGATTTCGAGCGCTACTGTCGATCGACGGCGCGCTGGATCTAAGGCGCCCAACATCACGGGCGTCGCCCATCGAGGCGAAAATTCAACTGGCAGCGGCTGTCAGGTGCCGACACCGATCTCCGCCAGCCGCGTCAGGCATGCCTCCTCGACGTTGTCGAGTTCGGCCAACGTCTCGTCGATATCCCGTCGCTTCTGCCGCAATTCCTCGCGCTTCTCGTTGACCTTCTGCATGAGAAGCTGCAACTGCCCGGTCTCGCCGGGGGGATCCTTGTAGATCTGGATGATTTCGCGGATCTCCGAGATCGTGAAGCCGATCCGGCGTCCGCGCAGAATTTCCTTGATCAAATGCCGGTCGGCCGGTCGGAACAGACGCGTGCGGCCCCGTCGCTCAGGATGGATCAGGCCTTCGTCCTCGTAAAACCGCAGGGTGCGGGTGGAGACGCCGAACTCGCGCGTCAGTTCCGTTATGGTATAGTATTTGTTCACGTCGGCTCCGGCCATCCGAGGATGGCGCGATCTTATTGACATTTACGTGAAAGTCAATTTTGCGCATCTGGGCCCGTGTTCAAAAACCGGAATTGGGTCTTGCAGGGACCGCTCTGTGATCCACGCGGCGCAGCGAGAAAACCGGACGGCGATGGGACTCAGTGGATGGCAAACCACCAGGTCGCAAGGCCGAGGAACGAAAAGAAGCCCGTCGTGTCGGTGACCGCCGTGACGAAGACGGTCGAAGATACCGCAGGGTCGGCCCCTACCCTGTCCAGCAGCAGCGGGATCATGATGCCCGCCAGCGCCGCCGCCATCATGTTGATCAGCATGGCCGTGGCAATGATGCCGCCGATATTGGCATCGTGAAACCATAGCCCGGCGACGCAGCCGATCAGCGTCCCGCAGAGCACACCGTTCAAAAGGCCGACCCCGGCCTCGCGGCGGACGACGCGCCAGGCGTTGTGGATATCGAGATTGCGGGTCGCGAGCGCCCGCACGGTCACGGTCATCGTCTGCGACCCGGCGTTGCCGCCCATCCCAGCGACCATTGGCATCAGGATCGCAAGCGCCACGATTTCTTCGATCGTCGCTTCGAAGAACGAAATCACCCATGCGGCGAACGATGCGGTTAGCAGGTTGACGAGCAGCCAGGGCACGCGCGAGCGCGAAGTCTCGAAGACGGTGTCGGACAATTCTTCGTCGCCGACGCCGCCGAGGCGCATCAGGTCCTCCTCGGCCTCTTCCTGGATCACGTCGACGACGTCGTCGATCGTCAGCACGCCGACGAGGCGGCCGTTCTCGTCGACGACGGCGGCGGAAAGGAGGTCGTACTGCTCGAACAGCTGCGCCGCCTCCTCCTGGTCCATCAGGGCCGGTATCGGATGGCTCGTCTGGCGCATCACCGTTTCGACCTTGGTGTCGCGCTTCGACCGCAGGACCCGGTCGAGATCGACAACGCCGACGAGACGGAAGGTCGGGTCGATGACAAAGATCTCGGTGAAGCTGTCGGGGAGGTCCTCGTCCTCGCGCATGTAGTCGATCGTCTGGCCGATCGTCCAGAACGGCGGCACCGCGACGAACTCCGAACGCATGCGCCGGCCGGCCGTGCTTTCCGGATAGTCGAGCGAACGGCGAAGACGGATCCGCTCGGTGAATGGCAGCTTGGAAAGGATCTCGTCCCGGTCTTCCTGGTCGAGGTCTTCGAGAATATAGACGGCGTCGTCCGATTCCATTTCGCCGATCGCCGCGGCGATCTGCTCGTTCGGCAGATGCTCGACGATGTCGAGGCGGATTGCCTCGTCCACTTCCGTGAGCGCGGCAAGGTCGAACTCGTCGCCCAAGAGCGAGACGAGCGCGCGTCGCTGCTCCGGCTGGATCGCCTCGAGCAGGTCGCCCATTTCCGATTCGTGCAGGTTGGCGACATGACGGCGCAAAAACAGCAGGTCGCGATCGGCGATCGCCGCCCCCACATGCATGAGGAAGTCGGAGCGCACCGAGCCGTCCGGCGCGTAGATGTCGCCGCGATCGAACGTGGTCGAATCGACGGGCAGAGCACGCTCGCGATGGTCTTCGCCGCTGTCCGTCATCCGAGCCGCTCCTCGAAAAGCACTCCCCGGCGCCGCATCCAAGTGACGCGCCTGCGAGGGCGATTAGATTGTGATTGCAATGGCGCTGCCGGGCAACGCAAGCTCTCCGCCTTGCCACCCGGCCTCGTGCTAGCCCAAAGCATTGTCGTGGTCCACAGCCATGCGCGACAAAACGATGGACCCGCGCGGCAAAAATTCGCCCACTGTTGCGAATTCGATCCCCTCTTTTCGCACGCGAAAAAAGCTGCACCATGGGAATCCCGCCGCCAATCGGCGGCGCCCGAAGGGCACGGTCTTTTCAAGTGACGGGCAGATCTGTAGTTCGGCAGCAACGGTTTCGAGGCTCCCAGATGACCATACGCCCCATAGTGCGGTTTCCCGACGAACGGTTGCGCAGGCCGTGCCAGCCGGTAACGCGGTTTGACGACGCGCTCGCGGCGCTTGCGGCCGATCTGACGCAAACGATGCGCGCCGCCCCCGGGATCGGCATCACGGCTGCCCATATCGGCGAACCGATTCGTCTGGTGGTCATCGAGCTTGACGGTCCGCAATCGACGCGGATCTACGCCAACCCCGAGATCGAGTGGACCTCGGAAGAGGTGGGCATGCACACTGAGGGAAGCGTCTCGATGCCCGGCGTGGTCGAGGAGGTCGCGCGCCCTTTGCGGATCCGCGTCCGCTACCAGGACCTAGCGGGCGCTTCGAGAATCGAAGAAACCGACGGCCTGCTCGCCGTTTGCCTCCAGCACGAGATCGACCAGCTCGAGGGGATCTTCTGGATCGACCGGCTGTCGCGGCTGAAACGCGACCGGATCGTCAAGAAGTTCCGCAAACTGCAGATGGATCGCGGCTGAACGTCAACCCGCCGCGTCCGCAAACCCGCGCCGCATGAAGTCGCCGGGAGGGCGGCGACGGCGCAATTGCTCCGCTTGGGGACGGAAAGACAGCGTCCGTCAAGCCCGTTATGCCGGTTGCCGATCCGGGTCGATCGCGTCGATACCGGCGGCGATGCCGCATTTATCGCGAACGAGAGGCAGACCGATGCACTCGGAGAGATCCGGCTCGGTCGTAAAGACATTTTCTCGATCCCTCAATCGCACCAAGACGAAGGTGTCTTCGGCGATCTGCCGGCGAACCTTCCCCTTGTCGTCGTAGGAATGGCCCATCTTGGTGATCGAGAATCCCGCGAGGGTCACAGACGGCGCGCCCACGAAAAGTCCGTAGCAGAGGGCGGCAACGCCGTTCGTCACCTTGCCAACCTCTCCGATATCGGCAGGAAGTCCGCCGCTCACGGCTGCGACGATCGCCTCGCGTTCCGGTTTGGTGGCACGCATAAGGCTTGCATAGCGCACATGCGGCTTGGCCAGAAGCTCCAGGCGCATCCACCAAAGCGGCTTGTTATGGAGCCATAGAAGGCCCCTCGTCCTGACGTGCGGATGCTCTTCCCACGACTTCCTCCGCTTGCGGAACGTCAGGTCGGCGGGCGGGAGACCCAGTGCGTTGGCCGTCTTGCCCGAGTTGTTGATGTCCACGCGTGCACAGTGTCCGATCAGGTCGGGTGGGATCGTGGGGGACGGCGCCGAGCCGAGAATCAGCCACGGCCTATCCAGGATACCAAGCCGTGCGAGCCAGCGACGGTGTTTTTCTCGCAAAGCGCCAAGCGCGCCGGGCTCCATCTTCATCGCGCGCTCCGGACCGAGTAGCGAAGGTTGGACTCATCTAATTTAGAAATGCGTAATCTTTCTGACACAAGCGATTGTTCGTGTCCATTCGCCGCCGGGTGGCGAGAGCCCTCCGAGCGTAGCCGAAGGGAAAGCTGGCGCAGCAATTTCACAGCGGCCGCGATAGCGGGGGCAGCTTGGAGCGCCTAGACGTTGCTCTGTGTGGGACCTCGAAGCATCAAGAGTTCATTCGCGAAGAACCGAGCGCTCGAGGCTGGCGACAACGGCTCTGGCTAGCGTCTCCCGCGCCTGGCCTTGAGGACATGCGAAAATTTAGCTGCTTGATCCTGAAACAAAAAACCCGGCTAAAGCCGGGTTCTTGGTGCGGTCGAGAAGACTCGAACTTCCACGGGTTGCCCCACAGCGACCTCAACGCTGCGCGTCTACCAATTCCGCCACGACCGCATCGTGGTAGGGTCGACTTGCGCCGACGGGGGTGCATGTAGCAAAAGCGTTTTGGGTGCACAAGGCCACTGCGACAGAAATCTGACGAGAAAAACAACAATTTCAACAGCCCCTGTGAACAGCCGCTTTTCCCCCTCAAATCCCCGTGCTCTCCGGCCTATATTGGCTGAGACGTGAGAAGGACGCATCATGCAACGTGCTCAACTTGATAGATCGATGTTCGCCGCTCCCGGCTCGCGGCCGGCGCGCTGGCGGATAGAACCGGGCCTGATCCCTTACCCGGTCGCCGTCGAAACGATGGAACGCGAAGCCGCGGCGATCGCTGCGGGTGAGGCCGATGAACTTGTCTGGCTGGTGGAGCATCCGCCGCTCTACACCGCCGGCACCAGTGCAGACAGCGCGGATCTGGTGGACGCGGATCGCTTTCCCGTTTTTGAGACCGGGCGCGGCGGCGAATACACCTATCATGGGCCCGGCCAGCGCGTCGTCTATGTTATGCTCGATCTGAAGCGGCGTCGTCAGGACGTGCGCGCCTTCGTGGCGGCGCTCGAGGACGTCGTCATCGAAACATTGGCGCAAATGAATGTCCGGGGCGAGCGCCGGGAGGACCGGGTCGGCGTCTGGGTGCAGCGTCCGGAACGGCCGCCGCTGCCCGACGGCTCGCCGGCCGAGGACAAGATCGCCGCGATCGGCATCCGCCTGCGCCGCTGGGTCAGCTTTCACGGGTTGTCTCTGAACGTCGATCCCGATCTGGAGCATTTCAGCGGAATCGTCCCGTGCGGAATCCGCGGCTATGGCGTCACCAGTCTCGTCGATCTCGGGCTGCCCGTGATGATGAGCGATGTCGACGTGCGCCTGAAGGAGGCGTTCGAGAAGGTCTTCGGGCCGGTGACGATCGACCGATAGAGAAAGAGAGCGGAGCGCCCTCGAGTCAGGCGGCCGGGGAGTCTGCTCGCCTCGCCGAATTCACGCGCTCTCGCCAGAGGATGAACAGGCCGGACCCGACGATGATGGAGATCCCCACCCATTTCCACATGTCGGGAAAATCGCCGAAGATCGCGTAGCCGAGAATCGTGGCGGAGATAATCTCGAAATACTGGAAGGGCGCCAGCAACGACAGCGGCGCCATGCGGAAGGCGCGCACGACGAGCATGTGCGCGTAGCCGGACAGCCCGCCGAGAATGAGCAGCAGGACCAGTGCAAACCCGGATTCCGGCAGCGACAGTTCGAAATCCTCGATACCGGCGGCATTTCCCAGTATCAGCGCGCCCCCGATGAACAGCATCCCGCCGAATCCGGAAATGGTCTGCATTGTCAGCGGCGAATCGCCCTCGCCGATCGCCCGGTTGAGGAAAAGATAGAGCGAGAACAGGAAGGCACAGCCCACCGGCAGCAAGGATGTCATGCCGAAAACGGCGAAGCTCGGCTGGATGACGATCAGGGCACCGCCAAAGCCCACGGCGATCGCCAGCCACCGCCGCCAGCCGACGCGCTCCCCGAGAAAGGCAGCTGACATCGCCGTCAAGATAAAGGGTTCGACGAAATAGATGGCGAACACGTCCGCCAGCGGCATGTATTTGACCGCGGCGAAGAAGAGCAGGCTGGCGCCCCCGTGCAAGATGCCACGCAGCAGGTTCATCCATGGCCGTTTGGGGCGAAACGCGTCCTTGCCGCCGACCGTCAGAAGCAGTGGCAGCGTGCAGACGAGCTGGAAGAAGAACCGATAGAATGTCACCTGCCCCGGCGACATGCCGCCATAGGTCGCCATGTACTTGGCGATGGCATCCATACCGGGCAACAGCATCATGGCAAATGCCATGAGCGCCATGCCCTGCATCGTGTGTTGTCGGAAGTGTTCCGTCGCCGACGGTTGCATGGGGTGCCTTTGGTTCGCCTGTCGCCGGTTGCGATCGTTCCGCGATGGCAGGAACCGGCGCCATTAAAAGATGGCCCCGCTTCAACAGCATTGCGGGCTACCAGGTCAAGCCGTCCCGCCGGATGTTGGCGTTTCCTTTTGCGCATCACCGCAAGCCATGCGTCCGAAGGCGGCGCAATTGGAGCAGCCTGGCCGCTTGCCGGTCCCTAAGCTTGGATCACGACAACGGAGACCGCAATGGCTGAAGCCGGTGACAGCAACACCATCCCCTTTCGATCCAGCCACGCGGACGGCGACACGCTCGGCGGTCGGATCTGGCGGGCGCGGGACGCACTTGATCTGTCGCTCGAGGAAGTCGCCACAAGGATGGGGCTGCCGGAAGAGACGGTCGCAGACTGGGAGCGCGATCATGCCGAACCGCGCACACAGGCGCTATTCACGCTCGCCGGCGTGCTCGGCGTGTCACCCTCCTGGCTGATCGCCGGCGTCGGCGACGCGCCGCCTGATGCGGAGTCAGAGCCGACGTCACACCCGCTGATGGAACAATTGCATCAACTCCGCCGCTTGCACGAGCAGACGGGACTTGCAATCGCGGCCCTCGAAGCCGAGATCGGCAGGCTCGCCGGCCGCGACCGGAACAACAAAGATTGAGACATTGCGGGCTTGAGTGGCGGTGCCTGCTCTGCGATGGTCCGCGCCGGACAGAATCTATTTAAGGAGAAAAATCATGGACGTACGCGCCGCTGTCGCCGTTCAGGCGGGCAAGCCGCTGGAGATCATGACCGTACAGCTCGAGGGCCCGCGCGCCGGCGAGGTGCTGATCGAGGTCAAGGCCACCGGCATCTGCCACACCGACGACTTCACGCTGTCGGGCGCCGATCCGGAGGGCCTGTTTCCGGCGATCCTCGGCCATGAGGGCGCCGGCATTGTCGTCGACGTCGGCCCAGGCGTCACCTCGGTGAAGAAAGGCGACCACGTCATCCCGCTCTACACCCCGGAATGCCGCGAGTGCTACTCCTGCCTGTCGCGCAAGACCAACCTCTGCACCGCGATCCGCTCGACGCAGGGCCAGGGCCTGATGCCGGACGGCACCAGCCGTTTCTCGATCGGCAAGGACAAGATCCACCACTATATGGGCTGCTCGACGTTCGCCAACTACACGGTGCTGCCGGAGATCGCCGTCGCCAAGGTCAACCCCGACGCGCCCTTCGACAAGATCTGCTACATCGGCTGCGGCGTCACCACCGGCATCGGCGCGGTGATCAACACCGCCAAGGTCGAGATCGGCTCGACGGCAATCGTCTTCGGCCTCGGCGGCATCGGCCTCAACGTGCTGCAGGGCTTGCGGCTCGCCGGCGCCGACATGATCATCGGCGTCGACATCAATCCCGACCGCAAGGCCTGGGGCGAGAAATTCGGCATGACCCACTTCGTCAACCCGAAAGAGGTCGGCGACGACATCGTGCCCTATCTCGTCAACATGACGAAGCGTAACGGCGACCTGATCGGCGGCGCCGACTACACCTTCGACTGCACCGGCAACACCAAGGTGATGCGCCAGGCGCTGGAAAGCGCCCACCGCGGCTGGGGCAAGTCGGTGATCATCGGCGTGGCCGGCGCTGGCCAGGAGATTTCCACGCGGCCGTTCCAGCTGGTCACCGGCCGGCAGTGGATGGGCACCGCCTTCGGCGGCGCGCGCGGTCGCACCGACGTGCCGAAGATCGTCGACTGGTACATGGACGGCAAGATCCAGATCGACCCGATGATCACCCACACCATGCCGCTCGAAGACATCAACAAGGGTTTTGACCTGATGCATTCGGGCGAAAGCATTCGTGGTGTCGTGGTCTATTGATGACCGCAAATGCCTATAGGGTCGACGTGCGGAGAATGGACGCGTTCTCCGCCGTGGAACTTTATGCGCTGCTGAAGCTGCGTGTCGAAGTCTTCGTCGTCGAACAGGAGTGCCCCTACCCTGACCTGGACGGCCGAGATCTCGACGCGCTGCATCTGCGGCTGCTTGCGGGCGCTGAACTGGTCGCTGCCGCACGTATTCTGCCACCGAACAGGACCAACGACCCGGCCCGGATCGGCAGGGTGGTGGTTTCTCCTGCCCACCGCGGCAAGCGGATCGGAGAAGCGGTGATGCGGGAGGCGATCGCCGCTTGCGAACATCAAGTCACCTGAAACGCTTCTATGAATCCTTTGGCTTTTCCCCGGTTTCGGAGGAATATCTGGAGGATGGTATTCCCCATATCGATATGGTGCGGCCAGCCACGAACCGTGGCGCCTGAGCGCCCGACAGGACAGAACATAACGCCATGATCTACGTCGATGCCGATGCCTGTCCGGTGAAGCCGGAAATCCTCAAGGTCGCCGAGCGCCACGGTTTGGAGGTGACGTTCGTCGCCAATTCCGGCCTGCGTCCGTCACGCGACCCGATGGTCAGGAACGTCATCGTCTCCGGCAGCTTCGACGCGGCGGACGACTGGATCGTCGAACACGTATGTCCCGGCGATGTTGTCGTGACGGCAGACGTGCCGCTCGCCGGGCGCTGTGTCGCCAAGGACGCGCTGGTGACCGGCCCAACGGGCCGCCTTTTCGACAAGAGCAACATCGGCATGGCCTCGGCCATGCGCGATCTCGGCCAGCACCTGCGCGAGACCGGCGAAAGCAAGGGCTACAACGCCGCCTTCTCCGCGCGCGATCGCTCAGCGTTCCTCGAAACCCTGGACCGGCTGTGCCGCCGGGCCAAGTCCAGCAGACAAGGCGATTCGTCATGAGCGGCCCCCTTGACCAGAGCGGATCGCATGGGCGCCATCGCCCGTTCTATACTGCCGCAGTGGTCGCGCTCGTGGTGCTGCCGGGGGCTCTGTGGTTCAAAGCCGCACTCGCGGCACAGCTGTCCGGCATCGTATTCTTCCTGCTGTATCTGTTTCTGGTTGCCCGGCGTCTGCCGGAGTTGAGCGCGGACTACCTGAAGAAGCATGCCGTCGACACCGACGCACCCGCGCCGATCATACTGATTGTAACCGTCGCGGCGTTCGCGATCTCCTTGGCGTCACTCTTTATCGTGCTCCACCAGGCCGGCAACATCCAACCGTCAGACCTGACCCTGTCCTTCGCGTCCGTCGTCCTCGGCTGGTTCACCATTCACACCATGGCGGCGGTCCACTACGCGCACATCTATTGGCGCCCGCATGGCGGCAAGAGAGTGCAGCCAGGCCAGCGCGGGTTGGATTTTCCGCAGACGGATCAGCCGGGGATCTACGATTTCCTCTACTTCGCCTTCATTGTCGGCATGACCGCCCAGACATCGGATACCGCCATCACCACGACCGAAATGCGCAAGCTGAACCTCCTGCATGCGATCGCGTCGTTCTTCTTCAATACCGTACTGGTCGCAGCCGCCGTCAACGCGGCGGTGGCTCTTGCCGCGTGACCCACTTGCAAATGGAGTTCCCATGAAAGTCCTCTCCCAGAACCAGGCCTTCGGCGGCATGCAGGGCGTGTACGCCCACGATTCGTCGGCGACCAGTTGCGAAATGACCTTCGCCGTTTTCGTGCCGCCGAAGGCGACCACGGAGCCCTGCCCGGTCCTATGGTATCTCTCCGGGCTGACATGCACCCACGCCAACGTCATGGAAAAGGGCGAATACCGGCGCATGGCCGCGGAACTGGGTCTCATCATCGTCTGCCCCGACACGAGCCCGCGCGGCAACGACGTGCCTGATGAGCTGACCAATTGGCAGATGGGCAAGGGCGCCGGCTTCTATCTGGATGCCACCGAGAAGCCGTGGACCGAGAATTTCCAGATGTACACCTACATCACCGAGGAATTGCCGGCCTTGATTGGCGAACAGTTCCGCATCGACATGTCCCGACAAGGCGTCTTCGGGCACTCGATGGGCGGGCATGGCGCCATGACGATCGCCCTGAAGAACCCTGACCGTTTCAGGAGCTGCTCGGCCTTCGCGCCGATCGTAGCCCCCTCCTCCGCCGATTGGTCGGCGCCGGCGTTCGAGAAATATCTCGGTTCGGATCGGGCCGCATGGCGTCAATACGACGCCTGTGCGCTGGTCGAGGACGGCGCCCGGTTCCCGGAATTCCTGATCGACCAGGGCAAGGCCGACGGTTTCCTCGAAACCGGCCTTCGCCCCTGGCTTTTCGAGGAAGCCGTCAAGGGCACGGGAATCGGTCTCACGCTGCGCATGCACGAGCGCTATGACCACTCCTACTATTTCATTTCGACCTTCATGGATGATCATCTCAGGTGGCATGCAGAGCGGCTCGGCTGACCGCAAGCCACTGAAGAACTTTAACCATGGCGCCCACGCATGACTGTCTTGCGCGGGCGCCACTTGCCATTCGCCTCTCCGGCCGCGATATAGTCTGCGAAGCAGACGACTGCAGCCGCGAATCGAGTGACGACGCGGAATCGAACGCGGGGACGGCCCCGCTCCTTTGACACGGAGCAGGACATGTCCTGGATATTGCTTACACTCGCCGGTCTCTTCGAAATCGGTTGGGCGATCGGCCTGAAATACACGGCCGGCTTCACGAAACCTCTCCCGACGGCCCTTACGGCCGCTGCCATGGTCATCAGCGTGGTGCTGCTTGGCATGGCTGTCAAAAACCTGCCGATGGGCACGGCCTATGCTGTCTGGACCGGCATCGGCACGGTCGGAACCGTCATTCTCGGCATCATCCTCTTTGCCGAGCCGGTGACGGCCATGCGCCTCGGCTGCATTGCCCTGATCGTGACGGGCATCATGGGCCTGAAATTCGCCGCCTGATGCCCCTTCAGCCTCGCCGGTTGTCGAGCGCAAACGCGCCCGGCCCGGCGAAGACGAGATAGAGAAAGATGAAGCAGAACGAGATCGCGGCATCGCCGCGATTGTTCACCGGCCAGAAATCGACCGGCATATGCGCGATGAAATAGGCGGTGGCCATGAAACCGCAGAGGATGAAGGCCGTCGGCCGTGTGAAGAGGCCGATCAAGATCAGACCGCCGCCGATCGCCTCGAGCACTCCGGCGACGCCAATGAGGTTGACCAGGTCGCCGAACGGCTGTGCCGCCGGGGGAAAGTCGAAGAATTTCTGCGTCCCATGTTCGATGAACTGCAGCGCAGTCATGATCCTGAGCGCGGCCAGCGCGTAGGGCTGATAAGCGGACAAGCGATCGGCGAGCGTCATGGAAGACTCCGTGCGGCATCAAGCCGATACGTCACCGTTCAATATCCGGCTTTATCGCCGCCGGATCAAGCCGCAGGCGAAAATGACCTACGCGTCCCGGCCCGATCGCCTTTCTCTACCGGCAGGAGTTCAGTTGCAGCTCGTCGCCGACGTTGCCGCGCAGGGAGCCGGCTTGGCATCGGCGCTGGCATTGACCTCGGCCTTCGGCTTGCGCACGCGTGGACGCACGGTCAGGGCCGCCTCGCTCGGGATGATGATCGGCTCTTCCGCCCGTGGTTCAGCCACTGCGACCGCGGACGGTGTGGCGGCGCGTGACCCCGAGCGCGGCTTGTACCCCTTGCCGGAGCGCCTTTCGCCGGTCGTGGCCTTGATCGGAGCGAGCCGATAGGCGAGCGCAACGCGCTGAGAAATCGCCTTGGCCAGCGCCTGATCCCCAGCTTTCGCCCCCGGCATGAAGCTGTTCACGGTGAAGCTCTCGCTCGAAACGGACGCTCCGGAACCGTCCCGCAGCGCCACGGTCACCTGTGCGGAGTTCCGCCCGGCCTGCGCGCCCGTTCCCCGAACCACATTCGAAAGCCGCACCTCCATCGTCACCTTTGGCATCGGCACCGGGCGGCGCGTCGAACGAACCGCCTGCGTCAACTGTTGCCCGGTTATCTTGATCAGCGCCGGCGTAACGGAACCGTCCCCGCTGACGCCCACCTTGCGGATATCCTTGAGCGTTTCTGCTCCTGCAGTAATGGACATCGCAAGAACCGCGAGCGCGGCAAGCGGCACACGAAGGAAAGACATCAGCATGAAGTTTGAATCCGTATTCTAAGCATTCGCCAGCAAGGCGAATCAGCGGCTTGACCCAATCCGCATCGCACAGCCATACGGATCGGCGCAATGCAATCCTTCGACGATGGTAAATATCGAGGCTTAACTCAGTGCGGCGCCAGTATCGAAAACACCCCGGCTGCAACGTAGAGTTCGTGCAAGCGTAGCTCGCGGCGACGAAACGCTTCCTCGTCCGTGCCCCAGTGCTCGATCTGCCAGTCCTCGTCGATATGCGCGAGTTTCCACACCGTCTCGGCATCGAGGCGCCCCTGTGCGAAGGCGAGCGCAAGGATTGCGGAGCCCGTCAACGTCGTGACCGTATGGATGCAGGCCAGCGCAAGCGGCGAACTGAATTTTTCCAGCGCGGCGGCGAAGGCGGCAATGGCCGGCTGCGGCTGCTCCTGATGCATGACGCCTTCAGCCAGGATGAAACGGGCGCCGAGGGCCGCGGCCGCCCAGTCCAGCACGGGATCCCAGCTCTCGCGCTGCCGCTCCACCAGCCGCTCCGGACTGTCGGCCCGATAGCATATCATGTCGGTTCCGGCGAAGCGGACGATCTCGTCTAAAACGGCCTGCCGATTGTCGGCGACACCGTCCAGTGCGGTGTTGACAAGCCGCGTCACCGGCATCTTGGCCGGATCGATTTCCTCTGCTTGCGACTCCCATTCCGCCTTGAGCCGATCGGCCAGCGCGGCCGATTCGACGGCCAGCAGGCGCTTTGCCGGCGTCCGCACGGGCCTCCCATCGAGCAGAATGCTGTAACCGTCGCTGGTCCGGCCGATCGAGACGTCCTTGTAGAACCGCTTAGGCAGTGGTCGCTTCATCTGGATCTGCGCCCGACGAACCGGATCCGGATCGCTCATGGCATCGGAGAGATCGGAGAGAATTTCACGCATCGGACAATTCCAGCCACTGTAGCAACTCGGCCGGCTCCCTTAGTATGTGGTCCGCGCCCGCCTCGACGAGTTCGGGAACGCTTGCATAGCCCCAGGCGACGCCGACCGCTTGCGCGCCGGCCGCCTTCGCCATCTGCATATCGTAGATCGCATCGCCGATGACAACCGTCCGCGCCGCATCGACCCCGGTTTCGGCGCAACATTCCGCAACCATGGCCGGGTGCGGCTTGGAGGGGCAGTCGTCCGCCGTCCGCGAGACGAAGAAAGTGTGCTCGAAGCCATGTGCGAGACGGATCGCATCCAGTCCGCGCCGCGACTTGCCGGTGACCGCGCCGAGCAGCATGTCGTCCTGCCGCTCAAGGCGGCGGATCAGGCCATCGATGCCCGGAAACAGGGGTTCCTGAAAACCGGGTTCGGCGCGCACACCGGTAAAGATCGCCTTGTAGTGCGCCGTCATCGCCAGCGCCTCGTCGTCCACATGGGGCTTGCCCTGCAGGCGCGCAATGGCGATGTCGAGCGTCAGGCCGATGATGCCCTTGGTCGCCTCAAGCTCAAGACGGTCGTGACCGAACGCCTCGAACGTCCGCGCCATGACCTCATGGATCAGGCCCGCGCTGTCGACCAGCGTGCCGTCGCAATCGAAAAGCACCAGCCGCATCACTCGTCCTCGTCCGCCGTGTTCTGATCGAAGCCGAAGAGGTTCCAGGTCTGGACCATGTGCGGCGGCAACGGCGCGCTCACCCGCAGGCGCCCGCCGGACGGATGCGGAATGTCGATGTGGCGGGCATGCAGGTGCAACCGGTTCTGCACGCCGCCGGGAAAGTCCCAGTTGGTGTCGGCGTCGAAATATTTCGGGTCACCCAGGATCGGGTGACCGATATGGGCGGCGTGGACCCGCAATTGGTGGGTGCGGCCGGTATACGGCTCCATTTCCAGCCAGGAAAAGTTCTGTCCCGCCTGCTCGACGACACGGTAGAACGAAACCGCATGGTCAGCGCCCTCCTCGCCGTGCTTGGCGATGCGCATGCGGTCGCCGTCCGGCGTCTGTTCCTTCACCAGCCAGGTTGAAATCTTGTCCTCCCGCTTGCGCGGTACGCCCTTGACGATTGCCCAATAGGTCTTCTTCGTGTCACGTTCGCGGAAGGCTGCCGTCAGCTTCTGTGCGGCGCCGCGCGTGCGCGCTACGACCAGCACGCCGGACGTGTCGCGGTCGAGACGGTGGACCAGCCGCGGCCTCTCGCCCTTCTGGCTCGTCCACGCCTCCAGCATCTTGTCGATGTGACGGGTGACGCCGGAGCCGCCCTGGACGGCGATGCCCGGCGGCTTGTTCAACACGAAGACCTTGTCGTCCTCGTGCAGCAGCATGCGTGACAGCAGTTCGGCATCGGGCGAATGCTTCAGGTCGCGGCCCGCGATAGGACCGGTTTTCACATCCTTGGCGTCGACGCCCATCGGCGGAACGCGCACCATCTGCCCCGGCTGCACCCGCGTATCGCTCTTGGCGCGACCACCGTCGACCCGGACCTGTCCTGAGCGCAGCAACTTCTGCAACTGGCCGAAGCCGAGGCCCGGATAGTGGACCTTGAACCAACGGTCGAGCCGCATGCCCGCCTCGTCCTGATCCACCTGCCTGTGTTCGATACCTGCCATCTTCGCCTTCTCTTGTTCAGCGCGTGCTTTAGCGCATGTTCCCGAAAAGGGGAAGTTGCAGGGAGCCAGTTCTCAGAACGCCCGGAACGTTAGGGTGGTGAGCGAACGGACGATCCCCGGAATGACGGCAATGTTGTCGTTGATGAACTTGCCGATATCCTCCTCGCTCTCGACATAGACCTTCAGCAGAAGGTCGTAGTCGCCGCTCGTCGAATAGAGTTCGGAAATCAGCTCGGTCGCATAGAGCGCATCGGCGACCTCATAGGTCTTGCCCGGAGCACACTGCAGTTGCACGAAAATCGGTTTCATCGCGATCACTCCACCGCCGCAAGCGGCCATTTCCTGTTGCGCCCGTCGCGGGCAGTCGTCGTCGGCTTTATGGCGGAGTTCGGCCCCAGGAAGCAAGAGCGGCGACGCTGATTGCCGGGAACGCTGGTCCACAGCGTCGATCAGCCTGTTAGAATTTGCTTAAAACTCAATCGTCGCGATTAATCGCTGCAAAACTTGCAACTGCTAATGAGGGTCATTTACAGCACGCTAGAAGAATTCCAATGTCGCAGATTGTAACCGTATCCCCCAGCACCGCAGCCTATGCCGCACAGGGCTACAAGACGACGACGCGCGCCAGCACCCTGTTCGAGCAGCGGATCGAGGCCTGGAGCGAGGCCGCCAAGCTTGATGGCGACGCGCGTCAGAAGGCATATTTGACGCTGGTAAAGCCACCGGCCCTGGCGCTGGCGCTTCTGACGATGAAGCGGCAGCCGGACGTCAGCGTCGAGACGGCCGAACGCCTCTACACGGAGAATGGCGGCGACACTGAAAGGTCTACAGCGCCGAATGCAGCCCGCCGGGTCGATCGCTGACCTCGTCGGCGGCGTTTGAAGTAAAACGTCTGAGATCTGTCGCGCACAGCCCGGTCAGAATAGGTCGGGTCTTTTCTTGTTCAGAAGCGTGATGAGGACGTCAGCAGCCTTGTCGCCCGGGGAACGCTCATCCTTCATGCGCGCGTGGACCAGATCGAAACCCTCCAGCATCGCCTGTCGCTGGGTCGTTTCGTGTGTCAGCCGCACGGCCCATCGCGCCAGGCTGCCCGGCCGCACCACCTCGTTCAGATATTCCGGTATCACGGCATAGTCCGCGATCAGGTTTGGCAGCGCCGCGGTCCAGGTCTTGATCCTGCGCGTCATCAGCTTCGCGATCCAGTCCAGCTTGTAGCAGGAAACGACCGGCACGCGGGCGAGCGCAAGCTCCAGCAGCACCGTACCCGACGCCGCGATCGCCACGTCCGCCGCCTCGAATGCGCGCCACTTGTCTTGCGCGGAGACCGTAACCACCGGTTTCACCGGCCATTCGGCCACCATCTGCCGCACCAGCGCCTCCTGGCGCGGCACGGTGGGCAGAAGAAACGAGAACGGAACATTGCCCGCGACAAGCTCATCGACCGTTTCCCGAAAAACGGGCAGCAGCCGGGTAATTTCACCGGCCCGCGAGCCCGGCAGCAGCAGGCAGGTCCTGGGCACGCCGCTTCCAAGCGCCGGCACCATTTTCTCAATCTGCGCAACGCGAACCGCATTGACCTGGGGATCGCTTGCCAGCCGGTGTCCGACATAGGTCGTCGGTGGCCCCTGCAGCCGGCGCATCACCTCCGGCTCAAACGGCAGGACGGCGAGCACATGATCGACATAGCTGCGCATCCTCGCTGCGCGCTCCTCCTTCCAGGCCCACACGCTCGGACAGACATAGTTCACGATCGGAAGGCCGGGCAACTGCCGGCGAACAATGCGAGCGACGCGGTGGGTGAAATCGGGACTGTCGATGATGACGAGCAGATCGGGCTTCGCCTCGATGATGGCGGTGGCCGTCTGGCGGATGCGTCGGAGCAGCTTGGGCAGTTTGGCAAGAACCTGGGAAAAACCCATGATCGAAAGCTCAGAATAGTCAAACAGCGATACGAGCCCCTGAGACTGCAGCGCCTCGCCACCGACACCGACCAGCGCGATGTCATTTGGCATCTGGCGGCGCAGCGCCGCAACGAGATCGCCCCCTAAAAGGTCGCCGGAAACTTCCCCTGCAATCACCGCAAGCTTGAGCGGACGCGGCATTGGTTCACTCCTTGCCTGGCACGATGCCCGAGACGAAAAGCCCAGCACGATCCGCCGCCTCGATCAGCCGATCACGGTCGAGAACCAGTGAGCGACCGGTTTCGGTAGCGATGCCGGCAAGGCCCGCGGCTGCGGCCCAATGCACCGTATCGACCCCGATCGACGGCAGGTCGGCGCGGGTATCCTGCCGCGGCTTGCACAGCTTCACCAGCACGCCCTTGCGGCTTTGTGAGATCCGACCCTGCCGGCGCAGGTCGGCGACGCGCTCAAGCATCTGGTCGGTTCCCTCGGCACCTTCCAGCGCCACCACCCGGCCGCCGACGGCAACGGCGCCCTGCCCCACGTCGAGCGCGCCGAGCGCCAGCGCTGCGGCCGAGGCCGCCGCGATGTCCCGCAGATCCTCCGCGTTGGGCAAAATCTTACCGATGACACCTTCTGTCGCCAGCAGTTCCGGCGCGATCTCGTGTGCGCCGACGATGCGCACGCCGTTCGCCTCGATCAGCCGGATGACCATCTTGAGCACCGTATCGTCGCCGCCATTAAGAAGCGTGCGGACAACGGCTGGAATTTGCAGGAGCGTCCTCAAGGTCGGACGGATCTCGCGCCATTCCGGCCGACGCTGCACGGCGCCGGAGAGGACGGCGCGGTCGATGCCCTCGCGGGCGAAGGCAGCGCTCAGCGCCGCATAGTCGCCGACGCCGACGTGCTGGTGCTCGAAGTCCGACCAGTCCTGATCAGCCTCGTTGGCGAGCGTCAGGACGAAGGGGTCCTCGCCATGCAGCCGGGCAGCGCGCGCCAGGTGCACGGGCAGAAGCCCGCTGCCGGCGATGATGGCCAGCCGCTTTGCGCTCTCCGGCCGGCCGCTCGCCATTCGGGTCAGGCCTTGTTGCGGTTCGGCGAGGAAAGCGCGCGGTCGCTATCGGCGGCGATGAAATCGAGGATCTCGATCACCGGGGTGCAGTCCAGATACTCCTCGCGGATGGCCGCGGCGTTGGTTCGGATCGAACCTTCCCCTTCGAATATCTGCTTGAAGGCGCGGCGCACGCGGTGAATCGTCGGCTTGTCCATGCCGGCGCGCGACATGCCGACGACGTTCAGACCCCCGAGAACACCGGGATTGCCGTTCAGCATGCCATAGGGAATGACATCGTAGGAGACGGCCGAGAGCCCGCCGACAAAGGCCTGGCGGCCAACGCGGGTGAACTGGTGGACGGCAGAACCGCCGCCGAGGATGGCACGGTCCTCGATGGTGACGTGTCCGGCCAGCATGACGTTGTTCGACAGGATGATGTGATTGCCGAGAATGCAGTCGTGGGCGATGTGCGAATAGGCGAGGAACAGGTTGTCGTCGCCGACGATCGTCTTGCCGCCGCCGTCGGTCGTGCCCGTGTTCATCGTCACGCCTTCGCGGATGGTGTTGCGCTCGCCGATCGAGAGCGTCGTCTCCTCACCGCCATGGTGGATGCTCTGGGGATCGCCGCCGATCACGGCAGAGGGGAAGATGCGCGTGCCGCGCCCAACCTTGGTGCGCCCGGTGACGACGACATGGCTGAGAAGCTCTACGCCCTCCCCCAAAACGACTTTCGGCCCCACATGGCAGAAGGGGCCGACAACGACACTCTCCCCGATCTCCGCTCCGTCCTCGATGACGGAAAGCGGATGGATCCTGGCACTGGCTGCAATCATATTCAGGCGTCTTCCTTGTTCACGATCATCGCGCCGATATCAGCTTCGGCGACAAGTTGCCCATCAACTTTTGCATCGCAGTGAAATTTCCAGATATTGCCGCGCTGCTTCTGCTTGACGACGTGGTACTCGACGCGGTCGCCCGGCACCACCGGCTTGCGGAAGCGGGCGTTGTCGATGGTCATGAAATAGACGAGGTTGGTGCCGGAACGCGTCTTGCGGGCGCAGATGGCCCCTGCCGTCTGTGCCATGCCCTCGATCAGCAAGACGCCGGGCATGATCGCATGGTCCGGAAAATGCCCCGTGAATTGCGGCTCGTTGACGGTCACGTTCTTGATCCCGATGGCAGAATTGTCTCCGTCGATCTCGACGATCTTGTCCACCAGCAGGAAGGGATAGCGGTGCGGCAGAAGCGTCAGAATTTCCTTCAGCTCCGCAACGCCCAAGGCCGTCTTCATTTCCTCGCTCATTCGTTGTCACCCGTCTTCTTGCTTCTATTGGCCGAACGCATCGTCATTTCGGCAACGTCACGGAGAAAGTCCCGCATCGGGCGCGCCGGAATGCCACCGTATCGCTCACCCGCGGGAATGTCGGCGACAACGCCGCTCATCGCCGCGATCTGAACACCGTCACCGATGGTGATATGACCGTTGATACCCGCCGCGCCGCCGATCATCACGCCGTCGCCGATGCGCGCACTTCCGGCAATGCCGACCTTGCTGACGATGCCGCAATGACGGCCGATCCGGACGTTGTGCCCGATCTGGACCTGGTTGTCGATCTTGGTCCCCTCGCCGATGACGGTATCATCCATCGTGCCGCGGTCGATCGTCGTGTTGGCTCCGATCTCCACGTCATCCTGAATGATGACGCGGCCGACCTGAACGATCTTGACCATGCCGCCCTTGGGCCCGGGCCCGTAGCCGAAACCGTCCTGACCGACGCTGGCTCCAGGATGCAGGATCACCCGGTTGCCGACAAGCGCGCATTGCAGCTTGGCGCCGGCGGCAATCGTGCAGTCGCGGCCGATCTTCACCCCGGGACCGAGAACGACGCCGGGACCGATGCGCGTTCCCGCGCCGACCTCGACATCGGCGCCGATAACCGCCATCGGCTCGACGACCACGCCGGGCTCGAGCCGAGCTGTCGGATCGACGTAGGCAAGGGCGGAAATGCCGGCTGGTTCGGAAGTCGTCAGTGCCGGTCGCATTGCCGCCGGCTGGAGGATCTCGCCAGCAAGTGCAAAGGCCATGTGGGCCCGCGACGTCTGCAGCACGGCAATATGGGCAGGAACGATGGACGCCAGCGCCTTGTCGCACAGGATGGCCGTCGCCTGACAGGTCTCGAGCTCGGACTTGCTCTTGCGCGACAGCATGTAGCAGATGTCGCCATCCTTCGCCCGGTAGACGGGCGCGACATTGCGCACCATCCTTGCGGCCGCCGACGGATCCAGCAACTCGGCGCCAAGGGCGTTCGCCAGGTCGCCCAGGCGAACACCGTCATGCGGTGGGAAAAACCAGTTTTGCTCCATCAGCGTGGACTCCAGAACAGTTCGTTCTTCGCAGTTCTGGACTGCCGGGATCAGAAGCTCGACGAAATGCCGAACTTGAACCGCTGCTCTTCGTCGAAGTCTTCCTTCGCGACCGGGATCGCGTAGTCGACGCGCAGCGGACCGAACGGCGACGACCAGATCAGGCTGGCGCCGACAGAGGCGCGCCAGGACATGCTCGTCCCTTCGACGTCATCGTTTCCGATGTCGACCTTGTTGCCGTAGAGCGTGCCGGCATCGGCGAACAGCGCACCGCGGAAGCCGGCGTCCCGCGCGATGAACGGCAGCGGGAACGTGGTTTCGGCCGAAACCGTGAAGTACGTGGTACCGCCGATCTCGTCACCATTGGTCATGCGCGGACCGATGCCGCCACTCTCGAAGCCACGCAGATCGTTGGCGTTCAGCTGGAACTGATCGAAGACCATCAGATCGCCACTGGTCGGCGTCATGTATCCCGCACCGGCGCTGAGACTGCCGATGATATCGGCGTCTTCCATCAGCGTCTGGAAGTAACGCGCCTTGCCGTAGATCTTATAGAAATCGGAATCGCCGCCAAGACCGGCGAACTCCTGCGTGGCAGTTACGTAGAAACCTTCGCGCGGCAGCTTGCGGTCATCGAGGGTATCGTAGGTCAGCGACTGCGAGACCGAAGAGCGCACCCACGGGCTGCCGTCGATCGCATCCCAGTACGGGTCCGAGATGTCCTGGTCTGCCGGCGGTTTCGCCTGATCCTCAGCCTGATTGACGCTCGTGCTGTAGTCGTACTTCGCATAGTTGTAGCGCAGCGTCGTCGACAGGTCCTCGGTGATCGGCGCGGTCACGCGCAGCGTCACACCCTGGCTGTCGATATCGTAGAAGTCTTGCGAGTTATCCTCGTTGCGGAAGATGTCGAAACCCGCTGCGAGACGGTAACCGAGGAAGTACGGCTCCGTGAACGACAGGTTGTAGTTGCGCGAATCCGAGCCGCCGCCAGCGGCAATACGGATGTACTGGCCGCGGCCGAGGAAGTTCCGCTCTTCAATCGAGGCTTCCAGCTTGAAGCCGCCGTCGTTGCCGGTCGTGTAGCCGACGCCGACGCCGAACGTACCGGTGGACTGATCCTGAACGTCCACCACCAGCACGACGCGGTCGGAAGCGCTGCCCGGAGCCGTCGAAATGTTGACGGTCGAGAAGAAGCCAAGCGCTTCAAGACGCCGCTTTGCGCTCGTGATCACTTCCTGGTTGAACGCGTCGCCTTCGCTGATATCGAATTCGCGACGGATCACATAATCGCGCGTACGGGTGTTGCCGCGAATTTCGATGCGCTCGATGTAGGCGCGCTCGCCCTGGTCGACCAGGTAGTCCACCGCAATCGTATGGTTGGCGAAGTCGCGATTTCCACGCGGCGTCACGCGCGCAAAGGGATATCCTTTCGCTGACACGCGCCTCGAAATCTCCGACATCGAATCCTGCACGTCCTTCGCGCGGTAAACAGCGCCGGCGCGCGTTTCGAGAAGCCCCTTGAGCTCCTCGGCATCGACGCCCTCGACGGTCGATTCGACGTTTATGTCGCCGAACTTGTAGCGCTCGCCTTCTTCGACGGTGAAATTCAGCGTGTACTCGTTCGTGCTCTCGTCGAGCACCGCCTCAGACGACACGATCTGGAAATCGGCGTACCCGCGGTTGAAGTAGAACTGACGCAGCGCTTCCTCGTCGGCGCGCAACTTCGCTTCATCATACACGTCCTTGCGGGTCAGGAACGACAGCGGACCGGACTTCTTGGTGTTGATGACTGAACGCAGGCGACCGTCGCTATAGGCATTGTTGCCGACGAAGTTGATCTGCGAAATCTTGGTCCTGTCGCCCTCGTTGATGACGAAGGCGAGATTGACGCGACCGTTGCCGAGATCATAGGTCTGCGTCGTGACCGTGGCGTCGCTACGCCCGATCGCGGCATACGCGTCCTTGATCGTCTGGATGTCGCCTTCGATGGTCGTCTCGCTGAACGGCCCCTGGGAGCGCGAGCGAACGATTCCCGCGAGCTTGTCGTCCTTGATCTTGCGGTTGCCGTTGAAGACCACCTGGTTGATCAGGCGATTTTCGTCGACGACGACGACGAGCGTGCTGCCGGAAACACTGATGCGCACGTCGGAGAAATACCCGGTCGCAAACAGCCGGCGCACGGATTCATCGATATCGGCGTTGCTGAAGTTCTTGCCCGGCTGAATGCTGAGGTTTGCCCGCACGGTTTCCGGGCTGACACGGCTTGCGCCACGAACATCCACGCGCTGGATAACAGCGGCTTCTGCGGCACTTGCGGCGACGAGCGAGACGGCTGCTCCACCAGCCACCACCATGCTCGTCGAAAGGGCAACGGCAGACACCGCGTTCAAAAATCTTGAACCAGCTTTCATTTTCACAACTTACCTTTGTTTCAATGTCTCGCGGCGAACTCGAACCCGATTCCGGTCACGCTGCCGTTTTAACCGCTTTTGCCATACAAGCAAGGTCGGCCGTTAATTTCTGTTTACTTCAATTCAAACCGTGGCGCATTGGTCACGAAATGCTTTCGATTACGGTAAACAGTATCTTATCGCGCCTTCCTCACGCACCTCCAACCTGCAAAACACCGTCCGCCTATCCAAGTCTGCCGAACGTATCGTTCCAGGTGGCAAACACGGTCAGCATCAGAATCAGCCCCATCCCGATCCGGAAAGCGATCTCCTGGGCCCGGGGACCGACCGGCTTTCCCCGAAGGGCTTCAACCGCATAGAACATCAGGTGCCCACCATCAAGTACCGGAACCGGCATAAGGTTCAGAAGTCCAATGGAAACAGAGAGGACAGCAGCCAGTTGCAGCAGCGCGGCAACACCGAGCGTCGCCATCTGGCCTGATGCCTGCGCGACCCGGATCGGTCCGCCGATCTGGTCGGCCTTCATCCGGCCCGTAACGACATTCGAGAGATAGTCGAAGGTTCCGGTGACGATATACCAGGTCTGCTGCATGCCTTGCCCGACGGCTTCCGCCGGACTGTAGCTGACGACGCGGAAGTTGCCGGCGGCCTCGTCCGTCACGATTCCAATGATGCCCACTTCCATCTTGTTGCCGAACTGGTCGGTCAGCTCCGTCCGATCCGGAACCATGCGGAGGTTCTGCTCGGCGCCGTCACGGCGAATCGTGACGACGATTGGAACCTCGGGACGCACGCTGATGTAGCGCCGAACGTCTTCAAACGTCCGAACCGGCGTGCCATCGATCGCAACCAGCAGGTCTCCCGGCAACACGCCGGCGGTCGCGGCGGCGCTTGGCTCGCGCACCTCGGCGACAACCGGATCGGCCACCTGCCGACCATAAATCGCGAAGGTGACGCTGAAGATGGCGATAGCGAGGATGAAATTGGCAATCGGGCCGGCTGCTACGGTTACGGCCCGCTTCCACAACGCCGCTCCGAGAAAGGTGCGCGCCCGCTCTTCCGCAGACAACGTCCCGAGCCTGGCATAGTCAGGTGTCGACGCTGCATCCTCGTCGCCATGAAACTTGACATAGCCCCCGAGCGGAATGGCCGAGAGTTTCCAGCGCGTGCCGCGCCGGTCGGTAAAACCGGCGATCTCCGGTCCGAAGCCGATCGAGAACGCCGTGATGCCGATACCGGACCACCGCCCGGCAAGGTAGTGCCCCATTTCATGGACGAAGACGATCAGTGTGAGCACGACGAGGAAAGGCACGATGGTGCCCGTCAGAAACCCAAACGCCTGCGACAACAGTTCCATGGCCAACTGGCCTCCTTACAAGTACAGGCGTCAAAGTCCGAGAAGGAACGCGCCCGTCGAGGCGACGGAAGGACCGGCCACCGTCGCGGCTGTTCCCAGCAGGAACGCCGCGAAGCAGGCGAAAACAAGACCGTCGACCCGATCCATTACGCCCCCGTGACCCGGAATGAGCTTGCTGGAATCCTTCACCCCGAAGCGTCGCTTCAGGAAGGACTCGAACAGATCCCCCACCTGACTGAATACGGACAGGACGAGGGCGATAAGCGGTATCCACCATCCGGTCGCAGGGAAGAAACAAAGATAAAGCGCGCTGCCGGCGAGGATCGCGGAAGCCGTGCCGCCGATCGCCCCGGACCAGGTCTTGCCGGGCGAGATCGACGGCGCCAGCTTCGGACCGCCGATTGCCCTGCCAACGAAATAGGCCAAGATATCCGTCGACCAGACCACCGCGAAGACGAACAGCATGGCGATCAGGCCGGTCGCGTCGTCCGCGCGGATCGCCGTCAGGGAAAGCGCCGTCAGGCCGGCATAGGCGATGCCGCCGGGCAGCCAGAGGCTGCGCTTGAATGACAGGGCATGCAGGAGGGAAACGATGACGGCCGCGCAAACGGTCACAAACGCCGCCTCGGGTTCAGCGAACACCGTCATCGCGCACGCCGCCGCCGTTACCGCCCAGCCGAAGGCGTTGCCGCGAAAGTCGATCTCGGCCAGCCGGGTGATCGTCGACCATTCGTAATAGACGAGCAGGGCGATTGCGGCGGACAGCAGGCGGAAGGGCATGCCACCGGCCCAGGTCGCGGCCAAGACGACGACGGCCATGACTATGCCGGAAATGATGCGAAGGCGAAGTTCGGTGCTCATCAGGAGCCCACTGCAAGCGTTGGCGTCCGCACGCCGCCGAACCGGCGCTCGCGCCCGGCGAATTTCGCCAGCGCATCGAGGAAGGACGCCCGGGAGAAATCGGGCCAGAAATCGGGAATGAACATGAGTTCCGCATAGGCTGCCTGCCAGAGCAGGAAATTGGAAAGCCGCTCCTCGCCGCTGGTGCGGATGATGAGATCGGGATCCGGGATGCCGGCGGTATCCAGGCGGGCGCTGATCAGTTCCGGGGTCACGTCCGCCGGATGTATCTGCCCCGCCGCCACGTCGCCCGCGATCGAGCGTACGGCACGCGCAATCTCGTCCCGCGAGCCGTAGTTGAAGGCGATCACCAGCTGGATGGAGGTGTTGCCGCGCGTGCGTTCTTCAGCCTCGAGAAGAAGTGGCAGGATATCGCTGCGCAGGTTCGAGCGATCCCCGATGATGCGGATGCGCACGTTCTCACCGTGAAGCGTCTCGAGATCCCGGCGGATAAAGGTCTTCAACAAGCCCATCAGGTCAGTGACCTCGCTCTCCGGCCGGCTCCAGTTTTCAGAGGAGAAGGCGAAAAGGGTCAGATAGCCGATGCCGGCTTCAGCCGCGGTGCGGACCGCCTCCCGCACCGCCTCCACACCCTTGCGATGACCCATGCTGCGCGGCAGGCCGCGAACATTGGCCCAACGCCCGTTGCCGTCCATGATGATGGCCACGTGGTTGGGAATGTTCTTCAAAGCATGCTTGGTCATCGACGATCCGTGGGAGGTGGCGAGAGTCCGGGCGAGCCTGCAACCGGCGCTAGACCTGCATGATTTCCTTTTCCTTGTCCGCAAGCAAGCGGTCGACCTCGGAAATCATCTCGTCCGTCATCTTTTGAACCTTTTCGGACTGGCTCCGGCTGATGTCCTGGCTGATATCGCCATCCTTCTCGGCTTTTTTCAGATCATCCATGCCGTCGCGGCGCACATGACGAATCGCCACCTTGCCCTTTTCCGCATAATCGTGCGCGAGCTTCACGAGCGAACGGCGGCGCTCCTCGTTCAGCTCCGGCAGCGGGATGCGCAGATTCTGGCCATCGATGATCGGGTTGAGGCCCAGGTTCGATTCCCGGATGGCACGGTCGACCGCATTCACCATCGACTTGTCCCATACGGAGACAGCGAGCATGCGCGGCTCGGGAACAGTGATGTTCGCCACCTGGTTCAGCGGCATGCGCGAGCCATAGGCCTCCACGGTCACCGGATCGAGGACGTTGGCCGAGGCGCGACCGGTGCGCAGTGAAGCGATATCGTGCTTGAACGCGGAAATGGCGCCATCCATGCGGCGCTTCAGTTCCTTCAGATCTACACCTTCACTCATTGCTTGAAACTCCTGCTTTCTAGGACACTACACCCATTTGGGCGCCTTTCGGAATCAGTTGTCGGATACGATGGTCCCACGACCGCCGCCGGTCAATATTTGGGCAAACCCGCCCTCTTCGTGGATCGAGAAGACCACGATCGGAATTGAATTCTCGCGTGCCAGCGCAACCGCCGCAATATCCATGACGGCGAGGCCTCTCTCCAGAACCTCGTTGTGGGTCAGGCGTTCATAGCGCGTTGCTTCCGGGACCTTCTTCGGATCGGCCGAGTAAATTCCGTCGACCTGCGTTCCCTTGAAGATGGCTTCCGCGCCGATTTCGGCGGCACGCAGGGCTGCCGCCGAGTCCGTGGTAAAGAACGGATTGCCGGTACCGCCGGCAAAAATCACGACCCGGCCCTGCGCCAGGTGATGCAGCGTCCGGCGCTGCGAGAAGCTCTCGCAAATCTCCGGCATGGCGATCGCCGACAACACGACGGTGTCGATATCAAGCTTGCGCAGTGAGGTCGCAAGTGCCAGCGCGTTGATGACGGTGGCGAGCATGCCCATGTGATCGCCCGTGACGCGGTCGCCACCCTTCGAGGCGACGGCCACGCCGCGGAAGATGTTGCCACCGCCGACGACGACACCGACCTCGACCCCGAGCGCCCGCGCCTCGGCAATATCGGCGGCAATGCGATCGGCGACAGCGACGTCGATGCCGAACCCTTGCGAGCCCATCAGCGCCTCACCGGATGCTTTCAGCAGAACGCGTTTGTAGATGGGTTTGGCGGACATTGGCGCTCCTGGCGGTTGGTCTGGACGTGATGGCGAAGGGGATGAGGCAATGGCAGCGCGCATTCGTCACGCGGGCATCTGGTTGGCCTGCAGTCTCGCCGTCAGCCGGATACACGAAGGGCACCGCGTTGTCACGCGATGCCCTCGCCTTTTCCCAAGTCGGGTAAAGAAATCAGCCCTTGGCGGCGGCTGCCACTTCGGCTGCGAAGTCCGTTTCTTCCTTCTCGACGCCTTCGCCGAGCAGGAGGCGGGCCATGCCGGTGACCTCGATCGGGGCGCCGGCGAGCTTCTCGGCGTCCTTGATCGCCTGACCGACGGTGATCTCCGGGTTGATGACGAACGCCTGCGACAGCAGCGCCACTTCCTCGAAGAACTTGCGCATGCGGCCTTCCACCATCTTCTCGATGATGTTGTCCGGCTTGCCCGAAGCGCGGGACTGCTCGATGAAGACGTTGCGTTCGCGCTCGGCGACGGCTGCGTCAACCTCTTCGGCGCGGATCGCCAGCGGGTTGGTCGCGGCAATGTGCATGGCGACCTGACGGCCGATCGTGTTCAGCGCTTCCTTGTCGCCGGTCGACTTCAGCGCGACGAGCACGCCGAGCTTGCCGATGCCGTCGCCGGCGGCGTTGTGGATGTAGGTGGCGACAACGCCGTCTTCGACCTTGAGCAGGGCCGAACGGCGCAGCGTCATATTCTCGCCGATCGTGGCGATGGCGTCCTTGATCGTCTCTTCGACCGACTTGCCGGTTGCCGGATATGTCGCCTTGGCGATGGCATCAACGGTGCCGTCGGTGTCCAGCGCGACGTTGGACACGCCGCGGACGAGTTCCTGGAAGGCGTCGTTGCGAGCGACGAAGTCGGTCTCGGAGTTGATCTCGACGGCAACGGCCTTGACGCCGCCGCTGACGATGCCGATCAGGCCTTCGGCGGCGGTGCGGCCCGACTTCTTGTCGGCCTTGGCGATACCCTTGGCGCGCAGCCAGTCGATCGCCGCTTCCATGTCGCCGTTGGTTTCAGCAAGCGCCTTCTTGCAATCCATCATGCCTGCGCCGGACTTCTCGCGCAGTTCCTTCACCATTGCTGCAGTGATTTCCATTGTCTCGCCTCTTTACGGGTTCTGCGCATGCCGCGGGCACCATCGATCCGTGCCGGGCCTGCGCGATTTCAATTCTGTCGTGGCGCCTTCCGCGTCCTTGGGAACGCATGTCCGTAGCGGCCGCCATCCATCGTGATGAGCGTTACAGGATGATGACAGATCAGCATCCTGACCGGCCGCGATCCGCACAAGTCGCATCCTGGCCGGCAAACGCGACAAGGCCGTTCAACCTTCCGGCGGAAAACGGCCTTGTCCTGTTTCGTTCATAGGACGATGCGGAACAATCCGCGCCCTGCCCTATCAGGCTTCGGCGTCGTCCAGAGCGGGCTCGACCGGCACTTCGGCCGACGCGCCGATGTCGCGGCCCGAAGCGCCCTGCTGGCGTGCGATGCCGTCAATGGCTGCGCGTGCGACCAGATCGCAGTAGAGGGCGATGGCGCGCGAGGCGTCGTCGTTGCCCGGGATCGGGAAGTCGATCGGGTCCGGATCGCAATTTGAGTCGATGATGGCGACGACGGGGATGCCAAGACGCTTGGCTTCCTGGATCGCAATCGATTCCTTGTTGGTGTCGATGATGAACATCAGGTCCGGCGTGCCGCCCATGTCCTTGATGCCGCCGAGAGCCTTGTCGAGCTTCTCACGCTCGCGCTCGAGGTTCAGGCGCTCCTTCTTCGTGAAGCCCGAGGCTTCCGAAGCGAGGATTTCGTCGAGCTTGCGCAGGCGCTGGATCGAGTTGGAGATCGTCTTCCAGTTCGTCAGCATGCCGCCGAGCCAGCGCGCATTGACGTAGTACTGGGCCGAACGCTTGGCGGCGTCGGCGATGATTTCCGATGCCTGGCGCTTCGTGCCGACGAAGAGAACGCGTCCACCGCCGGCGACGGTGTCGCTGACGACCTGAAGGGCGCGGTGCAGAAGCGGAACGGTCTGCGCCAGGTCGATGATGTGAACGTTGCTGCGATCGCCGAAGATGTACGGCTTCATCTTCGGGTTCCAGCGGTGGGTCTGGTGGCCGAAGTGGACACCAGCTTCCAGAAGCTGGCGCATGCTGAAATCGGGCAATGCCATGCCTGTTTCTCCTTTTCCGGTTGAACCTCCGCAAGGCGAACAGCAGAACCCATCGGCTCTGCCACCGGCGGAACAGCCCGGATTTCTCCCGGTCCATCCCATGCCTCACGTGTGGAATGCGCTGCCATTAACCGCAGTCGGGCGCGAAATCAAGCCCTGGCGATGGAAAAGCCCGACGGCCGGCCCCTTGCGCTACTTGCACTCGGCGGCAGTCTGGAAGACCTCCAGGTTGGCGAGCTTTCCGGTCAGCACGAAGTCACCGTAGTCCATCGTCAGGTCGCGCGTGATGCCGTTTTCGTAGAGCTTGAACGACATCCGGTAGACCGGCAGCGCGTCGCCCGTCGCCTCGTCGTTGTAGTAGGCGATCGTGACCGGCCAGTATTCCTGCGTGGCGAACGAACCGGCCTTGGCAGCGTCGGCGTCGCCGGCTGCCGGCATCTCCTTCTTGCCAAGCACGGTGGTCGTCATCAGCGTCTTGTCACCGGAATCGGAGCCGTCGAAGATCCGGGCCTCGAAAAACTTTTCACCCTTTCGCGCCCGGTCGATCACCGCCAGCATGTGCTCCGTGGGAAACACGCTGTCCGCCAGTTCCACGTCGCGCGTGTCCGGGGACGTCAGTTCGACATTCACGCCGCTCTTGTCGTCACGGGCACTGCCGCGAACCTCCCGGTCGAGCTTCTCATCCGTGAAGGAGCGTGTCAGGAAGCGGAAACTTCGATTCTTCAGGTCCTCGTAGGTGGTGGTCTGCTGGTCGGTCAGCCGGGTTTCCTCGCCGGTGTTGACCTGTGTAACGAAGCGGAAGCTGACGGTGTACCCGTCGCAGGCATTTCCGTTGAACTCATAGACCATGCGCCCGTACATCCCGGCGATCCCTGAGCGCTCCGAGGCATCCTTGAGCTGCAGATTGTAAACCGCGCGATGCGGCGCCAGGCCGACCGGCGTGGCCGCGAAGGCCGAGCCGAGCGGCAACGCCGCGAGACAGGCCGCCACGGACGCTATCGGAACAAAGCTGGGGCGAAACATCCGTTTCCTCCTGTTGAACTCTGCCGCGATGTTATAAGAACAGTTTCGGCAAGAGCGAGGCATTTAAGCATCTGCATGCCGCATTGTAACAGAAAACGCAATCGAGGCGGCGGCGCCGGGAAAACTGCTCCGGCTTTCCCCTCGTAAGACGATGATTAGAAGAGGCTGCCTTCCCTTGGCGGCGCGACAGCACCAATCGCAAACGGAGACACGCATGTCTGCTGAAATCGAGAACCGGGTCAAGGAACTGGGTTACGACATTCCAACCGCTGCGGCGCCGGCCGCCAACTATGTTCCCTATATCATCAGCGGTTCGGTGCTGCATATCTCGGGCCAACTGCCGATCGCCGACGGCAAGATCGCCGTGACCGGCCACCTCGGCAAGGATGTCGACGTCGCGACCGGCCAGAAGGCGGCCGAACTGTGCGCGGTCAACCTGCTTGCCCAGGCCAAGGCGGCACTTGGCGACCTGTCGCGCATCAAGAGAATCATCAAGATCAACGGCTTTGTCGCGTCTGCTCCCACTTTCGTTGAGCAGCATCTCGTCATCAACGGCGCTTCGAACCTGCTCGTCAACGCGCTTGGGGAGCCCGGCAAGCACGCGCGTGCGGCCGTCGGCATGGCTGCCCTGCCGCTCAACGCCGCCGTCGAGATCGACGCCATCATGGAAATCGCCTGATGCCGTCCAAGGATCTTTCCTGGCTCACCGCACAACCGATCGCCCATCGCGGTTTCCACGATATGAACCACGCGGTCTGGGAGAACACGCTTTCCGCATTTGCCCGCGCCGTCGATGCGGGCTTTGCGATCGAGTGCGACCTGCAATACGCCGCAGACGGCGTCCCGGTCGTCTTCCATGATGACGAACTGAGCCGGCTCTGTGCCATCCCCGGCGACGTCCGGGCCAAGACTTCGGTGGAACTCGGCATGCTTTCGGTCGGCGGCACCGCCGACAAGGTGCCGACGCTCACTCAGCTTCTCAAGCTCGTGGACGGCCGTGTCCCCCTTGTCATCGAGCTGAAGGGGCGTAAGGGCGACGATGAGGGTTTTGCCGACAGCGTGCTGGAGCTCATCGAGGACTACAAGGGTCCGATCGCACTGATGAGCTTCGATCACTGGCTGTTGAAAGACCTGAAGGCGCTGGGTGCGCCCCGCCCCGTCGGCCTGACGGCAGAGGGCGCCGATCCGGAAACCTTCTTCGTGCACGAGGAGGCCATGCAACTCGGCCTCGACTTCATCTCGTATAACTACGACCACCTGCCCAATCCGTTTATCACCAAGGAACGCAAGGCAGGCGTGACGGTGATTACCTGGACCGTCCATGACCAGAATGGAATCGACAAGACGCGCGCCGAAGCCGACCAGATGACCTTCGAGGGCTTCGACCCGCGGGAAGCCGCGGTCGCCTGACGATGACGGACGCCTACCGGATACGCGTGGTTCAGCGTTTCGCCGAAGTTCCGGCGGAAGGCTGGGCACGTCTTGCCGGCGCATCTCGCGGCCAGCCGGGCCCGGCCTACAACCCCTTTATCAGCTACGCGTTCCTTTCCGCACTGGAAGAATCCGGTTCAGCGACGGTAGACACGGGATGGCTCGGGCAGCACCTGCTGCTCGAAGCGGAGGACGGCACGCTCCTCGGAGCGGTGCCAGCCTACCTGAAGAACCACAGCCAGGGCGAGTACGTGTTCGACCACGGCTGGGCGGAGGCCTTTGCCCGGGCGGGCGGGCACTACTATCCCAAGCTACAGGCATCCGTGCCCTTCACCCCCGCCACCGGGCCACGGCTGCTCTGCCGCCGCGGCGACGATCCGGCGCCCCTGCGCCAGGCGCTCGCCGCCGGGATCAAGGAGCTCACGCGACGCCACGACATTTCATCGGCTCACGTCACCTTCCTGCCGGAAAACGAACTCCCGGCGTTGGTCGACGCTGGTTTCCTTCACCGCACCGACCAGCAGTTCCACTTTCACAACGTCGGCTATCGCTCGCATGACGAGTTCCTGCAGACACTCGCATCGCGCAAGCGCAAGGCGCTCAAGAAGGAGCGCCGGACGGCGGTCGAAGGCGGAATCGAGATCGTCTGGCTGACTGGCAACGAACTGACGGAAGGCATCTGGGACCAGTTTTTCACCTTCTACATGGATACGGGCGGGCGCAAATGGGGCCGCCCCTATCTCACGCGCCGCTTCTATTCGCTGATCGGCGAACGCATGGCCGACGACATCTTGCTGGTGATGGCGAAACGAAACGGCCGCTACATTGCCGGTGCGATCAACTTCATCGGGGAGGATGCCCTGTTCGGCCGGCATTGGGGCTGCATTGAGGACCACCCGTTCCTGCATTTCGAGGTCTGCTACCACCAGGCCATCGATTTTGCCATCGCCCATGGCCTGAAACGGGTCGAGGCGGGCGCGCAGGGCGAGCACAAGCTGGCCCGCGGCTACATGCCGGTGACGACGCATTCAGCGCACTACATCACCCATCCGGGCCTGCGCCGGGCGGTCGCCGACTACCTCGAGCGCGAGCGCCGGGATGTCATCGAGACCGGCGAGTGGCTCGCCGAACATGGCCCGTTTCGCAAGACGGCCGTTCGGTCCGCCGACGGCGAGTGATCAATGGCCGACGGGCCCAACATGAGGAGACAACCATGACCGCCTACGACCCCGAAAACATCTTTGCCAAGATCCTGCGCGGCGAAATACCCTCGCACAAGGTCTACGAGGACGAGCATGCGCTCGCTTTCATGGACGTGATGCCGCAAGGCACCGGTCATACGCTGATCGTGCCGAAGGCACCCTCGCGCAACATCCTCGACGCCGACCCGGAGACGCTGGCGCGGGTTGTTCCCGTCGTGCAGAAGATCGCGATCGCGGCAAAGGCAGCCTTCGAGGCCGATGGCGTCACGGTGATCCAGTTCAACGAGCCGGCGTCGGGCCAGACGATCTATCACCTGCATTTCCACGTCATCCCGCGCTTCGACGGCATGCCGCTCAAGCCCCATTCGGGTGTCATGGAGGACCAGTCCGTCCTCGCGAGCAACGCGCAAAAAATGCGTGACGCCCTGGCCGTCTGAAACACGACACGCGTCCTCGGATTCACAAACGCCCCCTTCTCGGCGCTCACGCGCCGAGAACGAACAATCCACCGGCGAGGAAAGCGATCGCCGCCACGATGCCGAGGATCTGGTTGCGCCCGCCGGCGAAGAACGCCAGCGCGCCGATTGCGACGGCCGCCAGTCTCAGCCACAACGGCGACGCTTCCAGTTCACCGGTCGGATAAACGATCAGTTTGGCGATGACGGCGGCGACAAGCGCCGTGGCGACCGCCTTGACCCAGGTCAGCATCTCCGATTTTTCATCGAGCCTGTTGCCGGCCAGAACACCGAGCCAGCGCCAGATATCGGTCGCAAGCCAGCCGGCGACGGCGATGAAGACATAGGGCCAAACGCCGTCGAAGTTCATGTGGCGGCGCTCCCCACAAGTGTCCGCCGCAATTGCCGCTCCCCCGCCCAGGCAATCGTCCCGCCGATCAGACCGGCAAGGAGAATGTCGAACTCCGGCGCGATCTCGCGAAAGACGACGCCCAGCACCAGCCCGGTTGCCAGCGCCCAGTAGATCACGCGATGGCGGGCGGAAACCCAGATCGAAGTGAGGAAATAGACGGGCGTGAGGAAGAACAGGCAGCCGGAAACGATCGGCGGAAACGTCGTCACCAGCCCATAGGCGACCCCGACCAGCACGATGTTCACCGTCGTCAGCGTGATGCCGAAACCGGCAAAGAAGGCGACCCGTCTGTTGCGCGGCACCGCAGGCACGCGCTCCATGGCGAAGACCCAGGCGGTGATCGCCACGAAATGCGACAGGAGCAACAGCACCCAGGTCGGCGTACGTTCTGACCGGATCTCCGGAACGAGCGACGCCACCATCGGCATCATCCGCACCGAGGAAAGCGTCACAGCCACGAACGCCGCCGCGAGGTTCGCACCGGAGAGCATGCTGCCGACAAGGATCACCTTGGCCGGCAGGGCCCAGACGATCCCGGTCATGAACACCACCTGCCCGAGCGGAATGCCCGCCTCGGCCGTGAAGGCGGCGAAGCCGACGAACGAGAGCATCAGGATGATCGCGGGAACGCTGAAAAGGCCGCGCATCCCCTGTACGAACCAGTAGCGGTTCGATGTCTCACTCGGTTCAACCTCGGCATTCATCTGCTGCATTCCTGCTTGCGGCATGAAAATGCCGGGCAGTCGCCTGCCCGGCATCGGTCATTCGTGGGCCGGTTACTTCTTCCGCGGCACTTTCGGCACAGCACTGCCCTTGCGGGGCGGTGTGGCTTCCGATGCGGCCGCCTTGGCGGAGCTGCGCGGTGCGGCGTCCGCCGTCACCGTCTCCTTGGGCTTCTTCGGCCTGGCCGCCTTGCGTGCCGGCGCGGCAATTTCCGCCTTTGGCTTGATGGGGGCGGTTTCGGGCACGGCGTCAAGGATTATGCCCTTGCTGCCGTCCTCCTTCACGCCGACCGAAACGCGGACGACGCCGCCCTTCTTCAGCTTGCCGAAGAGAATCTCGTCGGCGAGCTTCTTCTTGACGTTCTCCTGGATGACGCGCGCCAGCGGCCGCGCCCCCATCTTCTCGTCGTAGCCCTTCTCCGCCAGCCAGGCGATCGCTTCGGGTTCGAGCTCGAAGGTGACGTTGCGCTCGGCAAGCTGCGTCTCAAGCTGCATGACGAACTTCTGCACGACCTGGTGGATGACCGGCGTCGGCAGAGAGGCGAACGGAATGATGGCATCGAGACGGTTGCGGAACTCCGGCGTGAACAGCCGGTTGATCGCTTCCATGTCGTCGCCTTCGCGCTTGGACGAGCCAAAGCCGATCGCGGCCTTGGCCATGTCGGAGGCGCCCGCATTCGTCGTCATGATCAGGATGACGTTGCGGAAGTCGATCTTCTTGCCGTTGTGATCCGTGAGCGAGCCGTGATCCATGACCTGCAACAAAATGTTGTAGAGGTCGGGATGCGCCTTCTCGATCTCATCGAGCAGCAGCACGCAATGCGGATGCTGGTCGACGCCGTCGGTCAGAAGCCCGCCCTGATCGAAGCCGACATAGCCCGGAGGCGCACCGATCAGGCGCGACACCGTATGGCGCTCCATGTATTCGGACATATCGAAGCGCAGCAGTTCCACCCCGAGGGAAGCGGCGAGCTGCTTGGCGACCTCGGTCTTGCCCACGCCGGTCGGGCCGGAGAACAGGTAGCAGCCGATCGGCTTGTTCGGTTCGCGCAGGCCCGCGCGGGCAAGCTTGATGGCCGAGGCCAGCGCCTCGATCGCCAGATCCTGGCCGTAGACCACCGAGCGCAGTTCCTTGTCCAGATTGGCAAGGACGGTCTCGTCGTCCTTGGAGACAGTCTTGGGCGGAATGCGTGCCATGGTGGCGATCGTCGCCTCGATCTCCTTTTCGGTGATGAGCTTGCGACGTTTTCCGACCGGCAGCAGCATCTGTGCCGCCCCCGTCTCGTCGATCACGTCGATCGCCTTGTCCGGCAGCTTGCGGTCGCTGATGTAGCGGGCCGAGAGTTCGACGGCCGACTTGATCGCCTCGTTCGAGTACTTCAGCTTGTGATAGTCCTCGAAATAGGGCTTCAGGCCCTTCATGATCTCGATCGTGTCGTCGATGGTCGGCTCGTTGACGTCGATCTTCTGGAACCGGCGGACGAGCGCCCGGTCCTTCTCGAAGAACTGGCGATACTCCTTGTAGGTGGTCGAACCGATGCAGCGGATCGCGCCGCTGGACAGCGCCGGCTTCAAAAGGTTGGATGCGTCCATCGCCCCCCCGGAGGTCGCACCGGCGCCGATCACCGTGTGGATCTCGTCGATGAACAGCACGGCGCCCGGATAGTCTTCCAGTTCCTTCACCACCTGTTTCAGGCGTTCCTCGAAGTCGCCGCGGTACCTTGTGCCGGCCAAAAGCGTGCCCATGTCGAGCGAGAAGATCGTCGCGTCCTGGAGGGCTTCGGGGACCTTCTTCTCGACAATGCGCTTGGCAAGCCCTTCGGCGATCGCCGTCTTGCCGACGCCGGGATCGCCGACATAGAGCGGGTTGTTCTTTGAGCGGCGGCACAGCACCTGGATCGTCCGGTTGACCTCGGCGTGGCGGCCGATCAGCGGGTCGATCTTGCCGTTCCTGGCCTTCTCGTTGAGGTTGACGCAGTAGGCGCTCAGCGCGTCCTGCTTCTTGGCGCCATCCTCCTGCTCGCCCTGCGATCGCGTCGGTTTCTGTTCGTTTTCCTGGTCGTCCGAGCCGCGCACCGTGCGCGCCTCGGAGGAGCCCGGCCGCTTGCCGATCCCGTGCGAAATGAAGTTCACCGCATCATAGCGCGTCATCTCCTGCTCCTGCAGGAAGTAGGCGGCATGGCTCTCGCGCTCGGCAAAGATCGCGACGAGCACGTTCGCGCCGGTAACCTCCTCGCGGCCGGAGGATTGGACATGGATGACCGCGCGCTGGATCACGCGCTGGAACCCCGACGTCGGCTTGGAGTCCTCCTCGTACCCGGTCACCAGGTTGGCGAGATCATTGTCGACGTAACTGGTGACGGTCTTGCGCAGCGCGTCGAGGTTGACGTTGCAGGCGCCCATCACGGCGGCCGCGTCGGTGTCGTCGATCAGCGCCAGAAGCAGATGCTCCAGCGTGGCGTATTCATGGTGGCGCTCATTGGCGTAAGTCAGTGCCTGGTGGAGCGCTTTCTCAAGGCTGGTCGAAAAAGTCGGCACGTTCTTTCCTCATTTCTTTTCCATGACACATTGCAGCGGATGCTGGTGTTGGCGGGAGAAGTCCATCACCTGTGTCACTTTGGTTTCGGCAACCTCATAGGTAAAAACACCGCACTCGCCCACTCCGTGGTTGTGCACATGCAGCATGATCCGCGTTGCCGCCTCCCGGTCCTTCTGGAAGAACCGCTCGAGAATGTGGATCACGAACTCCATCGGCGTGTAGTCGTCATTGAGAAGCAGGACCCGATAGAGGCTCGGCTTCTTCGTCTTCGGCTTCGTGCGGGTAATGACGGATGTGCCGCGGCCGGGGGTGTCGCCGCTTCCTTCATTGCCCTGCAACCGGACCGGTATCGCATTCATTACTGCTCATTCCTTGTGGACACGGCTTTCTCCGGGAGGGGTGGCCGCGGCGGCGATGTTGCCGTCATTAGACCTACGTAATCTAGTGGTTTCTTGACCGATTTTAAGGCCCCAGCTTTGTCCTGCAAGGATAATCGAGCCAAGCCCGTCCGAAATAGGGAAAATTGTCGCTCGTCTCGCCGCCGGACACGGAAAAGCCGGCGGTACTTGCGCACCGCCGGCTCGTAAATTCAGGTCGATTGCGAAACGATCAGGCAGCCGCGGCGGATTTCGCTGCCGCCGTCGTCTTGGCGACCGGGCCCTCGTAGGGTTTGTAGGCATCCTTCGCAAGATCGGAATACATCTCGCCGATCTTCGTCGCTTCGGCGATGTAGGACTCGTAGGCCTTCTTCACAAAGGTGGTCTGGAGTTCGACTGCCGCCTCGAAGCTCTTGACGCCGGAAAGCTTCTCGAAATGCGCGAAGCCGTCCTCGAAGGACTTCTTGGAATAGTCGGCCGCTTCGGTCGCGATCGCCTGCATGCCCTTGGCGAGCGAAGAATAGCTCTTCAGCACGGTATCCATCGCTTCTTTGCCCTTGGCGTTGGCCTCATCGAAATTGAACATAGGATGCTCCCTCTTGTTCCACCGGATGCCGCGACCTTATATGCGCTGCACAATAAAGTCAATTTGATGCTGCGTCGCGATATTTTTCTGCATTTGCAAGGACTTGAAACGCCATCGATCGAAGCGCAGCAAAAAACCCGGAGCTTGGTCAGCACCGGGTTTGCAAGAGACGCGTCTGAAGGGACCCGTTCAGAGGTCGATGTCGAGGATGGCCATCGAGAAGTTGTAGGACAGTTCACCGTCTTCGTCGTCGCGGAAGACGACGCCCAGGAACTCATCGGCGAGATAGACTTCCGCCGACTCGTCCTTCTTGGGGCGGGCCTTGACGACCATGTCCTTGTTGAAGTTGCGCTTGAAGTAGGCCTCAAGCTTTCTGATCTCTTCGGGCTTCACGATCTGAATCTCCGTTCGGTTCGGTTTGGCCGCTTCTCGCACCTGCGCCGGAAGCTGTAAACCCACGTCCGGTCGTGTTTCAGCGGTTTTCCGTTCAGATGTCGAAGCCCGCGCCGTGCAGGATCTGGTCCATGGCCCGAGAGGGCTCGGAGCAGCCCGCCTCGCCCACGACCTTTGCCGGCACCCCGGCGACAGTCGAGTTCGACGGCATGTCCTTCAGCACCACGGACCCGGCGGCAATGCGGGAGCAGTGGCCGATATGGATGTTGCCGAGGATCTTCGCACCGGCTCCGATCATCACGCCGTTGTCGATCTTCGGGTGCCGGTCGCCGCCCTCCTTGCCTGTTCCGCCGAGGGTGACGTTGTGCAGGATCGAGACGTTGTCGCCGATCACCGCCGTCTCGCCGACGACAAGGCCGGTCGCATGATCCAGAAAGATGCCCTTGCCGATGCGAGCGGCGGGATTGATGTCCGTCTGGAACACGCCGGACGAACGGCTCTGAAGGTACAGGGCGAAATCCCGCCGACCAGTGGCGTGCAGCCAGTGCGCCAGCCGGTGGGTTTGAATGGCATGAAAGCCCTTGAAATAGAGCACCGGTTCGATGAACCGGGTGCAGGCGGGGTCACGATCATAGAACGCCTGGATATCGACGCGCAGGATCGCGCCCCATTCCGGCCAGGACGCCGCCATCTCCTCGAACGTCTGCCGCAGGAGGTTGGCCTGCAGGTCGGGATGGTCGAGGCGCTCGCAGACGCGATGGATGACGGCGGACTCCAGCGACGTCTGGTTGATCACCGTCGAGTAGAGGAAGGCCGCAAGCAGCGGATCCGCGAGTGCTGCGGCGCGCGCTTCCTGTTGCAGGCTGTCCCAGATCGGGTCCATCACCTTCAGCTTCTCGTCGGCGCGCTTCTCGTTCATGGCAACCATCGCCGTGCTCCTTGTTGCATTGCAGCTCATTATATAGTGCAAACCTGCCCCGGGCGGAATGCCCCGGAGCGTGCGCAAATGGTCTAGCGACCATCGAATTCCGAGTAGAACTCCAGAACCGCTTTCTTGAACACGCGGTCGCCGACCGAAAGCATGTGGTCACGGCCCGGGATGTCGACGGCGCGCGCATGCGGCATCAGTTCGGCAAGCGCCTGCGGCGAACCGGCAAGGTCGTCCGTGGTTCCGACAGCGACGAGCGCCGGCGCGTCGATCCGGCTCATCTCCGACGCCGTCAGGAGTTCGCGCGATGTCATGATGCAGGCGGCCAGTGCCTGGCGGTCCGACTTCGTCTGGTCGGCAAAGGCGCGAAACATCCGCCCGCGTTCATGGCTGACGTCGTCGAGCGAGGGGGCGAGCAGGGCACTGGCGATCGGATCCCAGTCCCCTACCCCATCCACCATGCCGAGGCCGAGCCCGCCGAAGACCACCGAGCGGACTCGGTTCGGATGAGCGAGCGCCAGAAATGCAGTGATGCGGGCCCCCATCGAGTAGCCCATGACATGGGCGTACGGGATGCCGAGATGATCGAGCAGAGCCGCGGCATCGTCGGCCATCAGCGGCGGACGATAGCGCGCCGGATCGTGAGGCTTGTCGCTTCTGCCGTGGCCGCGGTTGTCGATGGCGATGACGCGGTAGCCGGCGTCTCCCAAGGTTTTCAGCCAGCCGGGATGAACCCAGTTGACGGTGGCGCTCGAGGCAAACCCGTGAATCAGGAGCACCGGTTCGCCCGACGGATTGCCCTCATCGAAAAAGGCCAATTCGAGACCGTCGTGGCGAAACCTTGAGAAGGAAGGGGGATTGAGATTCATCGCGCGCCTCTGCCAATGCGTTTGTGCCGATCGCTCATAGGCGGGATTGTCGCCGGAGAAAATGTCTTCCCGCGGATTTTCTCGACCAGGAGCGTGGTTTTGCCGCTACACTTTTGGCGACGAGAGTTATATGGTCCGCCGCAAATTGCGACCTTTGGACTTCGGAGTATCTCATGGCCGGCCACACCATTCCCCATTTCCAGAACGACGGCGGACATTCCGTGATCGAGATCGGCGTCAAGGAATTCATGTGCGTCGGCGCCTCGGTTCCGTTCGACCATCCGCACATCTTCATCGACATGGGCGACGACAACGAGAAGGTCTGCGGCTATTGCTCGACGCTCTATCGCTACAACCCCTCGCTCAAGGCGACCCAGACGAACCCGGTCGGCTGCACATTCGCCAACCTGGCCGCGTGACCGATGCGTCGTGAGGCGGCGGGGCGATGACCGTCAAGACGGTTGCGATCGTCGGCGCCGGCATCGCCGGGCTGACAGCCGCCTTATGCCTCGCCCGCAAGGGCATTGCCAGCCACATCCTTGAACAGGCGGACCGCCTCGAGGAAGTCGGCGCCGGCCTGCAGATTTCGCCCAATGCCTCGGGGGTTCTCGCAAGACTGGGCGTCCTGCCGGCCCTCGAAGCGCGCTGGCTCGAGCCGGTTTCCATCGTGCTCGCCTCCGGCCGGACGCTCAAGCCACTGACCACCATTCCCGTTGGTACGGCCGCCCGGCGGCGTTGGCAGCATCCCTACGGCGTCCTCCATCGCGCCACGCTCCAACGCGTCCTGCTCGATGCCGTGCGGGCCGAACCGCTCGCCCACGTCCACCTCGGCGCGCAGGTCGCCCGCCACAATCCGGCGGCGATTGTCGCGCAGATCGGCGAATCGGTGGATCTGATCGTCGGCGCCGACGGCGTCTGGTCGATATTGCGTACCGCCGTTCCCGCCGCCGCGCCCGCGCGCTTCAGCGGAAGCCTTGCCTGGCGCTTCATGATCCCCTTTGACCGGGCGCCCGGGTTCCTCGATCCGCGCTCCGTCGTCGCCTGGACCGGGCCATCGGCGCATCTCGTCGCCTACCCGATCGCCGAGGTGCAAGCGTTCAACGTCGTCGCGATCCATCAGGGCGCGTTCCGCGGCCACATCTGGTCGGCCACGTCCGGCCAGACGGGTTCGACGCTGCGTCTGGATGCGTTTTCGGCATGGAACAGCGAGATCGTAGCACTCCTGCGCGCGGCGGAGGCACCGCTCGCCTGGCCGCTCTACGAGTGCGCCGACGGGCGCTGGTCCAACGGGCGCGACCTGATCCTGATCGGTGACGCCGCCCACGCGACCACGCCGTTTGCGGCGCAAGGCGCGGCGATGGCGATCGAGGATGCCGCCGAGCTTGCCGCAGCCGTCGCCACTGCGCCAGATCTGCCGGCCGCATTGTCTGCCTACGAAAAGCGGCGACGCCAGCGTTTGAAGCGCGTGCGCGCCCGCGCCGACTTCAATCGCTTCGCCTATCACGCCCGCGGGCCGATCGCACTCGCCCGCGACGCCGTTCTGGCGCTGCGCAGTCCGGAGAGCCTTGCTGCGGACCTGGACTGGCTTTACGGCTATCGCGCCCTCGATTGAGGTGATGGCGCTCACTTGTCGGCGGGCCGCCGGCCGGACCCGCCGCTGTCTATTTTCGGCGAAATCTGCCTCAGGCGGCACGCGCGGCGGCAAGGCCCCGCTCGATGTCGGCTCGGATATCGGTAACGTCCTCAAGCCCGATCTGCAGCCGCAGCACCGGCCCCTCCTTCGGCGCCTTGCAGATCGTGCGGTCGCTCAGGTTCACATGCACGGCGAGGCTCTCGTAGCCGCCCCAGGAGTAGCCGAGACCGAAAATGCGCAACGCATCGAGGAAGGCATGGGCCTTCGCCCTGAAGCGATCCGGGCTCTCCCCCTCGAGCACGATGGAAAAGATGCCGCTCGCGCCCTTGAAATCACGCTTCCACAGGTCATGACCGGGGAAGCTCGGGAGTGCCGGATGAAGCACGCGCACGACCTCGTCGCGTCCTTCCAGCCACTCCGCCAGGCGCAGCGCGCTTTCCTGGTGACGCTCCAGCCGCACGCCCATGGTGCGCAGGCCGCGCAAAAGCTGGTAGGAATCGTCCGGCGAACCGCAAATGCCCATCGCGAGGTTGCCTTCCCACAGTTGCGGCCAATGCTTGGCGTTGGCCGAGACAGTTCCCATCAGGATGTCCGAATGGCCGGCCGGGTACTTCGTCGCCGCATGGATTGAAATATCGACACCGTGATCGAGCGGCTTGAAATAGAGCGGCGTCGCCCAGGTGTTGTCGATCGAGACGACGGCGCCCCCCTTGTGGGCGGCGTCTGCGATCGCGCGGATATCCTGCATCTCGAAGGTGTTGGACCCCGGAGCCTCGGTATGGACGAGTTTCGTGTTCGGCCGCATCAGCCGGGCGATGCCCGCGCCGATCGCCGGGTCGTAATATTCGACGGTGACGCCGAGCCGCTTCAGCATCGTGTCGCAAAAGTGCCGGGTGGGACTGTAGACCGAATCAACGATCAGCGCATGGTCGCCGGCCGACAGGAACGCCAGGAACGGCACCGTCACCGCCGCCAGCCCCGAGGGGACGAGAATCGTTCCAGCGGACCCTTCCAGCTCGTTGATCGCATCACAGAGCGCATCGGTCGTCGGCGTCCCCCGCGTCCCGTAGCTATACTTCTGCGCCCGATTTTCCATCGTCGCCGCATTGGGGAACAGGACAGTCGAGGCGTGGACCACCGGCGGGTTGACGAAGCCGTGGAAATCCATGGGATCATTGCCGATATGGGCAAGGCGGGTATTGTCGCCCGCACCAGCGAGCACTTCAGCTTTGTCTTTCATTGTCTATCCGGAAGGTTGCTTGCGTTGGAAGAGCCCGGACTCTTCCGCCGGGCGCTCTCCACGGTCAAGAGAATAATCCTGAAGGAACCATCACGGGTTGACACATCGAAAGCGCGGCCTGGCACGGGAACGCTGTAATTTTCGGCGCCAACCACCGACTTCTGGGCCATATTTTGCGCGCTTTTCCAGCAAATTTCATGAAATCGGCGCTCTGGTTGGAAAATGGACCGCCTCTATTGACCCTGCGACATTTTAAGCATGAGATAGGTCAACTCGCGCCGGGAGGGTGGCGAGTGCCGCAGCGCTCCCGCACCATGCGGCGCCACGCGGACGTTGAAAAGACCATAGAACAAGGGTTGTAAAAACATGGCAAAAAAGATCGTGGCAGCCGTCATCGGCGCTGCCGTCATGGGGATTGGCGCTCAGGCCGCTCAGGCCGATACGCTTTCTGACGTCAAGGCAAAGGGTTTCGTACAGTGCGGCGTTAACGGCTCGAACCTCGCTGGGTTCGGCGCACAGGATTCCGCCGGCAACTGGGCAGGTCTGGACATCGACCTCTGCAAGGCGGTGGCGGCTGCGATCTTCGGTGACGCGAGCAAGGTGAAGTACACGCCGCTCTCCGCCAAGGACCGTTTCCCGGCGCTGCAGTCGGGCGAAGTCGACATGCTGGCGCGCAACACGACCTGGAGCACCAGCCGTGATTCGCAGCTCGGCTTCGATTTCCGCGCCGTCACCTACTATGATGGCCAGGGCTTCATGGTGAAGAAGGAGCTCGGCGTGAAGTCGGCGCTCGAGCTGAACGGGGCTTCCGTTTGCGTACAGTCCGGCACGACGACCGAGCTGAACCTCGCCGACTTCTTCCGCTCCAACAACATGGAGTTCAAGCCGGTCGTGTTCGAGGCCCAGGACGAGGCCGATGCCGCCTACAACGCCGGCCGCTGCGACGCCTACACGACCGACGCCTCCGGCCTGTACTCGATCCGCCTGAAGATGACCAACCCGGACGACCACATGGTCCTGCCGGAGATCATCTCCAAGGAACCGCTCGGCGCGGCGGTCCGCCAGAACGACTCCAAGTGGCTCGATGTCGTCAGCTGGTCGCACTATGCCCTGGTCGCGGCCGAGGAGTTCGGCATCACCCAGGCCAATGTCGAGGAAATGAAGAAGTCGGCCAACCCCGACATCAAGCGCTTCCTCGGTGAAGAAGCCGACTCCACCATTGGCGCAGATCTGGGGCTTCCGAACGACTGGGCCGTGCAGATCATCAAGGCCGTCGGCAACTATGGCGAATCGTTCGAGCGCAACGTCGGCCAGGGCTCGCCGCTCAAGATCGAGCGCGGGCTGAACGCGCTGTGGAACAAGGGCGGCCTGCAATACGCCCCGCCGATCCGCTGATCGGCGAGCGAAGAGCAAACGGGAGGGCGGGACTTCCGCCCTCCCCAGGATATGAAACGCCCGGAAAAAAGGGCGAACACAACGACAGGGGTTCTGAATGGCTGTTGCGCACGTCCGCACTGGGGGTGGCGACCCTCCGAAGGTTTCGCTCCTCTACAACCCAGCGCTTAGAAAATACGTCTATCAGACGCTCACGCTTGTCTTGATCGTCTGGATCATCTGGTACGCCTGGCACAACGCGACGCAAAACCTCGCCCGTGCCAACATGACCTCGGGTTTCGGCTTCCTGAACAGCCGCGCCGGCTTCGACCTCGCCCAGACCCTGATCGCCTATAGCAGTGATTCGACCTATTTCAGGGCCTTGCAGGTCGGCCTCCTGAACACGTTGGTCGTGGCCGCCTGCGGCATCGTAACCGCGACGATCGTCGGGCTTTTGGTTGGCATCGGCCGGTTGTCGCACAACTGGCTCATCGCCCGGCTGTCCACGGTCTATGTCGAGATCTTCCGCAACATCCCGCCACTGCTGGTGATCTTCTTCTGGTATCTCGGCGTGCTGGCGCTGCTGCCGACGATCCGCTCCATCTTCCAGCACGTGAAGGACAATCCCGACGCGATCTTCTTCATCTCGAACCGCGGCATCTACATGCCGGCGCCGGTCTTCGGCGAAGCTTTTGGTTATGTGGTCGCCGCCTTCATCGCCGGCATCATCGCTGCAATTACCTTCGCTTTCTGGGCGAATGCACGGCAACGGGCAACCGGCAATCGCCCCCCGGTGCTGATCGTGTCGCTGGCGCTGATCCTGCTGCTGCCGCTGGTTGTCTTTCTTCTCTTGGGAATGCCACTGTCCTTCGATTACCCCATTCCTGGCTCGTTCAACATGAAGGGCGGCATGGTGATCGGGCCCGAGTTCCTGGCGCTCTATCTGGCTCTGTCGCTCTACACCGCTTCTTTCATCGCCGAGATCGTGCGTGCGGGAATCAGAGGCGTCCCGCATGGGCAAACGGAGGCCTCCTACGCATTGGGGCTCAGGCCGGCAGCGACGACTCGGCTCGTCGTCCTGCCGCAGGCGCTCAGGATCATCATTCCGCCGCTCACCTCGCAGTATCTCAACCTCATCAAGAACTCCTCGCTTGCCGTCGCGGTCGGCTACGCCGACCTCGTCGCCGTCGGCGGCACGATCCTCAACCAGTCGGGCCACTCGATCGAAATCATCGCGATCTGGATGGCGGTCTATCTGTCGATCAGCCTCGTGACGTCGATGTTCATGAACTGGTTCAACGCCAAGATGGCACTGGTGGAGCGCTGAAATGGCCGAGAACCTGTCCTACGTCCGCGACCACTTCATCGCCGCCGAGCAGCCTCCGATGTCCGGTTCCTCGGCGATCGGCTGGATGCGCAAGAACCTCTTTTCGTCCTGGACCGACAGCGCGATGACGCTGATCGCCGCCTTCGCCCTGCTGTATTTCCTTCCGGGCGCAATCGACTGGCTGTTCCTGTCGGCCGTGTGGTCCGGCGCGGACCGGACCGCCTGCCTCACCGTCGACCAGGGTGGAACGCTTCCGAGCGGCTGGAGCGGCGCCTGCTGGGCCTATGTCGGCGACCGGTTCATCCAGTTCATGTTCGGCTCCTACCCGCGCGACCAGCTTTGGCGGCCCCTGCTGGTGGCCGGCATGTTCGTCGCCCTGCTGGTGCCCCTTCTCATTCCGAAGGTGCCGCGCAAGGGACTGAACGCGATTTTGCTTCTGGTCGCGCTGCCGATTGCCTCCTACTTCCTTTTGATCGGCGGCCGCTTCGGCCTGTCTCACGTCGAGACGACCCTTTGGGGCGGGCTGATGGTGACGCTGATCCTGTCTTTCGTCGGGATCGTCATATCGCTGCCGGCCGGCATCCTGCTGGCGCTTGGCCGGCGCTCGCAAATGCCGGTCGTCAGAACGGCCTCGATCGCCTTCATCGAGTTGATTCGCGGCGTGCCGCTGATCACCGTCCTGTTCATGGCGAGCGTGCTGCTGCCGCTCTTCCTCGAGCCCGGCAACAGCATCGACAAGTTCCTGCGCGCACTGATCGGCGTGGCGATCTTCGCCTCGGCCTATATGGCGGAGGTGATCCGCGGCGGGCTGCAGGCGATTCCCAAGGGACAGTACGAGGCCGCCGATGCGCTGGGCCTCAATTACTTCCACAAGATGACGTTCATCGTCCTGCCGCAGGCGATCAAGCTCGTCATCCCGGGCATCGTCAACACCTTTATCGGCATGTTCAAGGACACATCGCTCGTCACGATCATCTCGATGTATGATCTGCTTGGTATCGTAAAGGCGAGTTTCGGCGATTCGGGCTGGATCACTCCCGTCACCCCGCTGACCGGCCTGATCTTCGCCGGCTTTACGTTCTGGCTTTTCTGCTTCGGCATGTCGCGCTATTCAGCATTCGTGGAGCGCCGGCTCGATACGGGCCACAAGAGATAATCAAGGGGAAATAGCAAATGGTAACCCAACCCAAGAAGATGACGGTTTCCGCCACCGACGTGGCCGTAGAGATCGTCAACATGAACAAGTGGTACGGCGACTTCCACGTGCTGCGCGACATCAACCTGAAGGTGATGAAGGGCGAACGCATCGTCATCGCCGGACCGTCTGGCTCTGGCAAGTCCACGATGATCCGCTGCATCAACCGACTGGAGGAGCACCAGAAGGGGCAGATCATCGTCGACGGGATCGAGCTGACCAACGACCTGAAAAAGATCGACGAGGTGCGCCGCGAAGTCGGCATGGTGTTCCAGCATTTCAACCTCTTCCCGCACCTGACGATCCTGGAGAACTGCACGCTCGCGCCGATCTGGGTGCGCAAGATGCCGAAGAAGGAGGCCGAAAAGGTCGCCATGCACTATCTCGAGCGGGTCAAGATCCCCGAGCAGGCGCACAAGTATCCGGGCCAGCTCTCCGGCGGCCAGCAGCAGCGCGTGGCCATCGCCCGCTCGCTGTGCATGAAGCCGAAGATCATGCTGTTCGACGAGCCGACCTCGGCGCTCGATCCGGAAATGGTCAAGGAAGTGCTGGACACCATGGTTTCACTGGCCGAGGAAGGCATGACCATGCTCTGCGTCACCCACGAAATGGGCTTCGCCCGCCAGGTCGCACACCGCGTCATCTTCATGGACCAGGGCCAGATCGTCGAGCAGAACGACCCGCACAACTTCTTCGACAACCCGCAGCACGAACGCACGAAGCTGTTCCTCAGCCAGATCCTGCACTGAGCCGTCCGGGACCAAAACACGTTCGGGCGGCAAAGGCCGCCCGGCAACCCTGCCGGCAAGGCATCGCGCCTTGATAGCACCCGCCCGGCCCGCGGGATGCGGTCAAAAGCCGTGCCAGTTGGCCGGCGGCAGTCGCCAACGAAGGAAAATCAGTAATTTTGAGGGAGATACGGTGGTCGGAGTGGAGAGATTCGAACTCCCGACCCTCTGGTCCCAAACCAGATGCGCTACCAGGCTGCGCTACACTCCGCCGTTCCGTCATGGGCGAGATACACGCATCCGCCGCAGGCCGCAACAGCAAATATCGTCGGCTGTGAATTCAACCTCAATGGTTGGCCGACGGCCCCTGAGCGACACCGTTTAGTCGTGCACGCGAATGGGTTGGATCACGCGAGCGGTCAAAAGCAGCGAACGGTCGGGCTGGATCACATAGGTTTCGATCACGTCCCGGCCGAACTGATCAATGAACCGGTGGCGGAACCAGCTGCCGACCGGCGCCTTTGTCAGCTTCGTGCGCGGCTGCCCCCCATAAGTGATGCTGCCGGGAATCGGCTCCGGATAGTTGCCGCCACCGGTTTGCGAGCAGCCGGCCAGGCACAGCGCGGCGGCGAATAGAAGAAGCGATATCCTCATCTCATACACCTCGCGGCGGTTGTGCCGACAATCCCGCGGGATTACCCGACATGGAAGCATGGCAAAGCACTGGGCAGAGCACCGGTAGCACCTGGCAGAATAGCGAAGGAAACCGTCGTTTGATAGCGCCGCAGTGGCTTGGCCGCTCATTGGTTCCGCGTCCCGCCGCGCCGTTGAAATGCACGATCCCTGATGCTATGCACCGGCACGGGCCCGGTTGTCGCCGGCCGTCGCGACTGGACGGGCGTTCGACACGGCAAAGTGGAATGTCGGATCCGGTGCCTTTGCCGCTTGACGGATCTGCGCTATGGAAGCGCAGTGCCATGCGGCGTGCACGTGAAATGTTTGGAGCCTGAGAACCCATGAGCGCGAAGATCTATCGTCCCGCCAAGACCGCCATGCAATCCGGCAAAGCGAAAACGAATCTCTGGGTCCTGGAATTCGATCCGGAGCGCCCCCGCACGATTGATCCGATCATGGGCTACACCAGCTCCAGCGACATGCGCCAGCAGGTGCGGCTGACGTTCGAATCGCGTGAGCTTGCGGTTGCCTATGCCGAGCGCAACGGCATTGACTATCGCGTCATCGAACCGCATGACGCCACCCGCAAGAAGGTCGCCTACCCGGACAACTTCCGCTTCAACCGGATTCAGCCCTGGACGCATTGACGAGCGGACAACGCCTAAAGCATGTCGCGCAAAAGTGTGTACGGACTTGCGTAAACGACATGCGAAATAACAAGGACACAATACGCGTGAAGCGAGGGATCGCGACGCGCTTCAGTCCGGCCCCTTAGCTCAGCTGGATAGAGCAACTGCCTTCTAAGCAGTAGGTCGCAGGTTCGAATCCTGCAGGGGTCGCCACCGTTTTCATTGCCCGACCCGGACACATCAGTAACAGATCGTACCTAAGACCGGGTGACCACCTCGGGCCGAACGGGGTTGCCGATGGCTTGCAAGGCTCTCCAGGTCGATCTGGCTTTGGTCAGGGCGTTTGAAGCAGGCACGCCAAGAGGCATCGTCGAATTTTCGAATGCCATCGCCTCGACGAGGACGTGGCTGCGCTTGACCCGCTTGCCCCGGCAGGCTCAGGCGGGCTCTCCGCCCGGCGGATAATGGGTCTTCTGCTTGAAGGCGAAGACGTTGCCGCAGCGGCAACGAATCATGTGTCTTGCCGGATCGCCGGAGGGACGCTCGGTGGAAAAGCCGGGCGGCATCAGATCGATCGCAAAACCCGGGCTCGTCCGCCGCGGATCATCGTCTTCCGACACTTCTGCGAAACCGGACCGGCCGCATTTTGAGCATTCGAGCTTTCTCGAGTATCGGTCGCGCGCAGCCATGTCCTGTTCCAAATCGACGTCCGGGTTCGCCGCGTCGTAGCAGAGATTCGCCTCCTGCCAAAGAGGGTCGGACGGCAAGGCCAGGGTTCCGGAAAAAACCAGCGGCCTGGATTCGGGACGGCGTCAGGGACCGGCGTTTCGGATGAACGGGCTGTCGACCCTGTCGCCAGGCACGATTGCATGGGTGCGAACCGTACCCGCATTTAATTCAAGCACATAGGCGACCGGCACGTTCGAGCTGATAATTGCCTCTGAAAGCGGTTCAGCATCTTCCTTGATCGTTTTGATAATGCCGGATTTATCGATGAACAGCATGTCCAGCGGCAGATAGGTGTTCTTCATCCACATCATCACCAGCCGCGTTTCGCCGAAGGCAAACAACATGCCTTGGTCGGGTGCCATCAAACGCCTGTTCATCAGGCCCTGCGCCCGCTGTTCCGGTGTCAGCGCCAGTTCCGCCGAAAATTCGTGCCGCTTGCCGTCGCCGCTGACGACGGCCAGCCGCTCCTTGCCGAAGCTTTCCTCGGCGCGGGCCGCGGCGACGCACAGCAGCGACAAAAAAAGCGCCACAAGGACGCTGCAATGAAACAGGCCGGATTTGCGGCGCACCACACCCATCAGTGCGCCCGGTTTCCTGGCACCGGGTTATCCGGATGGATTTCGGCGGCCATCAGGCCTTTCTCGCCGTCGCCAAAACGCACCAGCACCACCTGCCCGGGCCGCAGTTCGGTCAGGCCGAAGCGGCGCAGGGTTTCCATGTGGATGAAGATGTCCTCGGTGCCCTCGCCGCGCGTCAGAAAGCCGAAGCCCTTGGTCCGGTTGAACCATTTGACCAGCGCCCGCTCGAGCCCGCTCGTCGGGGTCACCTGCACATGGGTCCTGACCGGCGGCATCTGCGAAGGGTGCGTGGCCGTTGACTGGTCCATCGAAAGGATGCGGAAAGCCTGATAGCCACGCTCGCGCCGCTGGATCAGCGCGACCACGCGCGTGCCCTCGAGAACGGTCTGGTAGCCGTCGCGACGCAGGCAGGTCACATGGACGAGAACGTCCTGCATGCCGTTGTCCGGCACGATGAAGCCAAACCCCTTGGCGACATCGAACCATTTGATGACGCCGGTGATCTCGATCAGGTCGACCGCATCGCCACCCTGGTCGTCGTACTGCGTGATCTCCTTCGCTGACATCCTGTCCGCCATGATCTGCCCCGCCCCTCGAATACGCGTCACATGAATTACGGTTAACTGATTCTTGTCGATCAGAATAACATCGTCCCATTACGAATGGACAAGTCTTCGTAAAAAGTTTTGCCCGGAACACTGCCTACGACACGAGGCTTGCCTCAGGCTGGCAAACTCCTATCTTCCCGCCCATCCGTTGATTTGAATGCGAGGACTTCCGAATGCGCTACCTCCACACGATGGTCCGTGTCCAAAACGTCGAACAATCGCTGCACTTCTACTGCGACTTGTTCGGGCTGGTCGAAATCCGCCGCCACGAAAACGAAAAGGGACGCTTCACGCTGATCTTCCTCGCAGCGCCTGGCGATGTCGCCGCGGCCAAGCAGAACGCGGCCCCCTGCCTGGAACTGACCTATAACTGGGACGCGGAAACCTACACGGGCGGTCGCAACTTCGGCCACCTCGCCTATGAGGTCGACGACATCTATGCGACCTGCCAGAAACTGATGGACAACGGCATTGTCATCAACCGCCCCCCGCGCGACGGCCACATGGCCTTCGTCCGTTCGCCCGATGGAATCTCGATCGAGATCCTGCAGAAGGGCGAAAGTCTCGCTCCGGCCGAACCCTGGACGTCGATGCCGAACACCGGCGCGTGGTAAGCCTCGCGCAATTTCCACCCCCTAGCAAGTGACGGGTGACCGCCAGCGACCCGGAAACGCCATGCCTGTGCCGCGAGCAGTCACCCGGCGCGCGCCTGCAATGCATGCGCGAGCTTCATCGTGCATTCGCCTTCCTTGGCCCGGTCCATGCCCGGGCCGTCGGCGACCGGATGATTTTCGTGGGATGAGGGCCCCGGGCCCCTCCCGACGGCGACGTTCCGGTGCATCGTGTTGAGTCGCCCGCGCATGAGACGCTGGCTATGAGGAAACGCCGTGTTCGCGTTGTGCGGGGCGCGTTACCTCGATGCGGACAAGCGCCAGCCGGTTACCAGCCGGTTGGACGCCGAAGAAGGCGGGGATGTAACTTGCTGTTCACACGCAAATCGAGCCAGGAGACAAGGGCCATTCGGATTGGCCTTGTCGGAAATGGCCTTCTGGTCGTCGTCTCGGTGCTTGCGCTTTCCGGCTGCGTGTCGGCCGCCGGCGACATGCGATCCGAAGACAATGTCGTTCCCATCGAGGCGGAGGCGCCCCCGGCACCGGAGCAACAGGACGACGGCAAGTCCGTCGCCGGCTATCGCGATCCGATGGTCTCGGCGCGCGGCAATCCGACCGGCAGCGGGTCGGCTGAGCCCGCTGGTGCGCCGGCGCAACCGGGCAATCTCGCGGACGTCATCATGCAGCCGGCGCAGGTGAACGCACACCAGACCAGCATTTATGCCTCCGGCACCGCCGCACCGGCGGACGCTGGCAACCGGCCCGACGCAGTACCGGCCATCAGCAATCTCTATAGCGTCAGCCCGGCGGCAATCCCGGTGGACGGCAACGCCGAGACCACCGGTTCGATACCGGCAAAGGGTCGCCGCACTGACGAAGAGGCGTCGCTCATTCCGGATCGCGTGCCGCTGCCCAAGAGCGGACGAACGGCGCTGGCGGCAGACCCGGCCGCATCCGAAGCGGCGATCGCACTGGCTGCCACAGCAGCGGGAACCGGCCAGACGCCGCCACCGGAGGAGACGGATGGCACTGCCGATGCGAACGGCGGCGGAGCCGGGACGCCGAACGACCTGAACGAGACGTTGACATTTGCCGGCCTTTTCGCCGCCAAGCGGAAAACCAACCGCCAGAGCGAGAGCAATTCGTCGACCGCGGCACCGAGGCCGAGGGTGCTCAATCGCAGCTCGGCGGCGGCCTATCAGTCCGCGTCGCTGGGCGGCGCAATGCCCGGCGCGGCGACGGATTCGCTTTTTGCTCCGCCCGACCATTCCGAAGCAGAGGAAGAAATGCCCGAAGGTGCGGGCAACGGTGTGACGGAAGTCGCCTCGCTCGCCGGCCTTGCCCGCCTTTCGCCCAATGGGCTGTGGCTGCAAACGGAAAAGGTCAACACCGGCTGCTTCAAGCCGGAACTGCTGAGCGTGCTGAAGTCGATCGAAAAGCACTACGGAAAGCCCGTCATCGTCACATCGGGCGTCCGGCCGACAAAGCAGAACCGCTCCAGGCAATCGCTGCACACCCGCTGCGAAGCAGCCGACATCCAGATCGCCGGTGTCAGCCGCTGGGAACTGGCCGACTACCTGCGCTCGATGCCGGGGCGCGGCGGTGTCGGCACCTATTGCCATACCGAATCCGTCCACATCGACATCGGCCCGGAGCGCGACTGGAACTGGCAGTGCCGCGGCAAGCAATAGCGATCGTCTGGGCGCCGCCCTGCCCCCGCTTGCCGGGCGCCTTTTGAACCTGCCGCGGGCATCGAGCCGTGCAGCCGCCGGGGAGCACAGGCACCAACGCATTGTTAAGACACGGACTTATCCTGTCCATGCGACGGCTGGGGATAACCGCATTTTTTTCTCGCCTGCCCCGATTGGCGCTTGCGGAAGGAAAAGGCGCTGCGTATAAGACGCCCCGCACGCGCCCTTCGTCTATCGGTTAGGACGTCAGATTTTCATTCTGAAAAGAGGGGTTCGACTCCCCTAGGGCGTGCCACTTACCTCGCCCCATTAAGCACTGCAATCCGGCCGCCGTGCGCCAGATACAGCCGCCAGTTTCAGTACGGCTTCTCGTCCTTGGGAGGAGCAGCCTCCGCACGTCCGCGCGCCGACAGGCGCGCGACCGGCAGATGCCATCCGTATCTGATCGCCATGATGCGAAGCCAAAGGCACAAGGCACCCCCCGCAAGCGCCGAGACGCCGTAGGAAACGCCGATTGCGGCGCCGCCAATGACGACGGATGCAGCCGCCAGGGCGGCAACGGCGTATAGGTCCGAACGCAGGACGTGCGGGATCCTGCCCAGCAGAACGTCGCGGGTCATTCCGCCGCCGATTCCGGTCAGCATGCCCAGAAGCGCGGCCGTGACGGGACTTGCTCCAAAGCCGAGCGCCTTTTGCGCACCGGCAACGGCGAAGAACGCCTATCCCACCGCGTCGAACATCAGAACCGGGCTGCGCAGCCGGTCGATACCGGCATAGGCGAGGAAGGTAATGAGCCCTGCCATGACGGAAACCAGTAGATACCGGCCATCGGTCAAGGCTGCCGGCGGCACCGCGCCAATCAACAGGTCGCGCGTGATGCCGCCGAAATTTCCCGCCACGAAGGACAGGACAAGGATGCCGAACAGATCGAGCCGGCGATCGACCGCGGCCAGCGCGCCGCTGATCGCGAATACGAACGTGCCTCCGAGATCGAGGATCCGCGTGAAAGTCTCGATGGTGATCATATCGCTACGCCCCGGCAAGCCTCGCCCGTCGCGCCGCGCCGCAAGGCAGAGGCAGGAGACGCTCGCAGTTCATCGACACGGCGCGCCGCCGCGATTGCTCCGGCCGAAAAAAAAATCAGGTAGCCTTGAGCCATGCCAGCGCACCGACAACAAGGGCCGCAACACCGGTTTCAATGGTGGGATGCAGGACCGGCGCGAATTTCGGACTGTGGTTGACCGGCAGTTCATTCAGCCGGCCCGCCGCCTTGGCATCGGCGTACGTCTTGGGATCGGTGCCGCCCACGAACCAGAACACCGACGGCACCTGCCACGCCGTCCCGAAGCAGCCGAAATCCTCGCTTGCCGGTGCCGGACCGGTGTGCCTCACCCTCTCGGGCGAAAAATAGCTGCGAAAAGCGTCGGCGACCCGCAGGCTCGCGGCCCCGTCGTTGACGTTCAGCGGATAGTTGTCGAGGGAAGTGATTTCCGGCTTGCGCGGCGCCCCCGATGCTTCCGCTTCGGCGTTGAGGATCCGCTCGATCGCGGCAAGCACGTGCGTGCGCACGCCGGCATCGAAGGTACGCACATTGAGCTTAATGAGCGCTTCGTCAGGGATGACGTTCTCTTTCGTGCCGGCGTGTAGGACGCCGACTGTGAGAACGGCCGCGTCCGTCGCGGCGACCTCGCGCGACACGACGGTCTGAAGACGCAGCACGACCGTTGCGGCCATCACGACCGGGTCGATGCTGGCCTGCGGCATCGACCCGTGCGCGCCGCGGCCGAACAGGCGGATCTGCAGGCTGTCGGCGGCCGACGTGATCGGTCCGGCGCTGCCGGCAACAAAGCCGGCCGGGCCGACCATGACATGCTGTCCAAGCGTGACATCCGGCCTGGGAAAGCGGTCGAGCAAGCCGTCATCGATCATCGCTCGGGCGCCCTCGGCGGTCTCCTCGCCCGGCTGGAAGACCGCCATCAAAGTGCCCTTCCAGGCTTCGCGCACCTGGGCCAGCAGCGTCGTTGCCCCGACGAGCCAGGCCACATGCATGTCGTGGCCGCACATATGGCCCACCGGCACGGCTTTTCCATCCGCGCCCTTCACCGTTACGACGCTGGCGTAGTCCAGGCCGGTGTCTTCGGCGATCGGCAGCGCATCCATGTCGGCCCGCAACATCACCGTCGGCCCCTCGCCATTTCGAAGCAGCCCGACCACGCCGGTCTTGCCGACCCCGGCGGTCACTTCGTAGCCGGCTTTCCGGAGCCAGTCGGCGGTAATGCCCGCCGTCCTGGTTTCCTGCATCGACAATTCGGGATGCGCATGGATATCCTTGTAGAGCGCTTCGAGTTCCGGCAGCACTTTGTTCAGATTTGCCATTACGGCCGATGCCCTATCCGGGGATGCGTTGTTGGCCATGGCGATGACCTCCACCGACCTGCCCTTCGCCGGCTACGATCGGCAGCCTGACGGCAGCGGACAGGTTGCATCCGCATTTTCATGGTGATTGGCAGATACGGCAAGCCCGTTTCCCGCGATCAAGCGATTGTTACCCAACGCGCGGTCCCGCTGTTCACGCGTCGAACCCCATCCGGGCCGCAACGATGCGACCGCGCCGATATGCCTGGGGAAAAGCCCACGGCGCCCCGCCTCGAACCCCGCAAGAAAATCCGACATGGGGTCATTTTTGCCCTTGCACAATCGGCGGTGCCTGAGTAGAAGCACCCCGCACGCGCCCTTCGTCTATCGGTTAGGACGTCAGATTTTCATTCTGAAAAGAGGGGTTCGACTCCCCTAGGGCGTGCCACTTCTTTCCCCGCTCTGGTCGACGAAGCGCCTTGTCCACAAGCGCGAACGGCTTTTCGCACGGTCGGTGGAGCAATCCAAAAAAAATTCGCCGAATCATCATTTTAGGCCTTGCGGAATGCGGGGTGGCTGGCTAGAAGACGGCCATCGCATGCGCCCTTCGTCTATCGGTTAGGACGTCAGATTTTCATTCTGAAAAGAGGGGTTCGACTCCCCTAGGGCGTGCCACCCCTCTTCTACGCATGTTTGATAAGCTCGCAGGCGGTTGTACGCTGCGCGCAGCCATCTCGACAACCTGAGACTGACCCGCATGCAGGTACGATCCGGCGCTGCGCCGTACGATCTTTGCCAACGCATACGGGACGGCCGAACGGCCGGTGCGCCGTCCGACAGTTCAGTCGCCCTGCCCGGCGCTTTGCTCGTCTGCCTGCTGATAGCGATAGCGGAACGTGCAGCACTCGGCTCCCGCCATGATCGTCTGCTTGCGCTCCAGCTTGATGTTGGGATCGTAACCCTGGCAGAAGGTGCCGTCGCGATTGCACGACATCAGGTGGCCGATTCCGGCGAGCCCCATCTCCCGGTAGGTCTCGGCGTAGCGACAGCGCGTAACGTTGAAGTCGTAGACCTCGTCGGTGGCCTGCAGCACCTCGATTTCCAGCGCACTATCTGCGGTCCACAACTCGTACAGTTTGATGAAGCTCGCCATGGTGGTCTCGCCGCCGGGTTCCCTGGCCGCGAAAGCCTTCCCCTCCGCGATTGCTGCCTTGCGAATCGCGCTATCCAGAATCGCATCCGCCTTTTCGCGGCCAATCGCTTCGACCATTTCCGCGTGGATCGGTCCGATCACCTGCGCCTGCAGGCGCCGCTTCAACAGAACCGGGAGTTCCAGGGGTTTCTCGTCCATGATGATCGTCCTCGCATGCCAATTGTCGTCGCATCGCATCCTACGGATCTCGCGCGAACGAGCAATCGCCTTGTATCAAGCGATCCGGTCATGACGGTTTCCATGGAGGGGCTCGCACCACCCGCCGCATCGCAGCGCGGAGTCTCCGCAAGGCTTGGACCCGGTTTGCGCGGTATCCTTGTCGGACCGACTGGAACTCCCTATATTGCCACGAGCAACGCGCCCATCGTCTAGCGGTTAGGACATCGCCCTCTCACGGCGGCAACACGGGTTCGAGTCCCGTTGGGCGTACCAAATCGGCTTTGTATCAAATAGTTATAACAGGGTTCGCCAACAGGGTTAGCCAAGCGAAGGCTAATTCTAGAACGCAGGTATCCCGCAAGGGAAACAGGACGGCGTTTGCGCGAATCGAGACGGGAAGCCGGTGCGCCGGAAAGCTACTTGGTTGGCTTGACGAGAGTAATGACCCTCGGGGTTGATGGCGCATCTAGCCATTCGATCCACTTATCTCGTTCTTCGATCGTGTCGAAGAACCGCCAGAGCCGGTACTCCTCTTCGGTGGTCTCCAGCATCTCTGCGATGGATACAAGCTCCAAGGGTAGCGTCACCTCGTTACCGTCGAAGCGAACGAAATACACGCCCTCAGTGGCGAGACGAATAACCTGGCCAGTGCCATAGGTCCCGTCGGGGTCGTCGAGCGTGAAGTACATGCCAGTCAGAGTGTCGATGGTCGTGTCGTTCATGGGTTTCGATTGCCGGTCCGAGGTCTAGACTTGAGACCCTGGCGTAAGCGCACGCCGAAGGGAAGCAGGGCAGATCTAACCGTAAGCCTGTAGGCATGCAAGTATCGCTAGCCCGCCCTCTGACCCGGCGGGTTGTTTCGGGCAGCCCTTAGCGTTGCCAGCGACCTTCGTATTTAAATTCAGGAGCCTTTGCCAATTCCTCTTTCGTCGCGTTCATCATGGCCGTCCAGTTCTTATCGTTCTCGTTATAGGTGATTTTCACGGCTTTCGGATTGACCATGACGTAGTGTTCTCCCATGCCGAGGAACCCGCCAACCGAGACAATATACCCGCTGAGATTACCTCCGGAGATGACCAAATCCTTGATTTCACCAATCGTATCGCCCGCATTGTTGGTGACGTTCCGATCGATGAGATTGTAGCTCAATACATCTGTGGGCCGGACAGTGACGAAAGTCTCAGTTGTCGTGGTTTCTGCCGTCTGGGCATAGGCCATACCGCCAATCAATGCGGTGGCGGCAAGTGCAATCAGAATGCGTCTCATTTTCGGCATCCTCCTATGACTGCGTGAGAACCGTAAATGTGCTCGCATGAATAATGTTCCGGATAGCCGATCGAGCTCCGGAAGATCCCCGCCCTTGCGCCGACATTCTGCGGATATGAGGCTCTAGAACGCCTCTGCAGCGTCGATCACGCGAAACTGCACGCGCCGGGTTCCCTGCCATTGGTCGGCCGAGACCGAGCCTGCCACGTGCAGCGCCTGGCCGCGCCGTTGCAGGCAGAACGCGCCGAGCGGGGTGTCGGCCGCGCGGAAAGCCATGCCGTCGATCCGGCTGCGGTCCGGTCCCTCCAGCGTCAGCTTGAGGTGATTGACCCCGACCTGTCGCACGTCGGCCAGCCGGTGCGCGGCAAGCGCGAAGATCGGCTGGGGATGGCCCGAGCCATAGGGGCCGGCCTGCTCCAGCTTGTCGGTCAGCGCCAGGGTCGCGCCGGAGGCGGACAGCGCCCCATCGATCTTCAGCACACGCGTCGCCGTCAGTTCCTTGACAGTCCTTTCCGCCCGCTCCTCGAAGAAGCTGCGCAGGCGTCCGAGATTGGCCCGCTCCACCGTCAGGCCCGCCGCCATGCCGTGCCCGCCGCCCTTGACGAGGATGCCCTCGTCCACCGCCGCGCGCACCATCCGGCCGAGATCGAAGCCGTTGATCGAACGGCCCGAGCCCGTGCCCTTGCCGGACGGATCGAAAGCAATGGCGAAGGCAGGGCGATGAAAGCGGTCCTTCAGCCGCGAGGCGAGCAGGCCGACGACGCCCGGATGCCAGCCCTCGCGCGCGGTGACGATGACCGCGGCGGTCTCGCCGGTGCCGTACTCGGCAATCGCCTCGGCTTCGGCCTCCGCCAGCATCGCCACCTCCAGCGCCTGCCGCTCGCGGTTGAGGCCGTCCAGTTGCGCCGCGATCGCCTCGGCCTGCGTGGCATCCTCGAGCGTCAGCAGGCGGCTGCCGAGCGCGGCATCGCCGATGCGTCCGCCGGCGTTGATGCGGGGTCCCACCAGAAAGCCGAGATGATAGGGCGTCACCGGACCGCCGATGCCCGCCTGTTTCAACAGCGCCGCCAGCCCCGGATTGCCGAGATGGCGCGCCGCCACGAGCCCTTTGACCACATAGGCGCGGTTCAGCCCCTTCAGCGGCACCACGTCGCAGACGGTCGCGAGCGCCACGAGATCGAGCATGGCAAGCAGGTCGATCGCACCCGCGCGCGGATCACGCCCGCGCAAAAGCCGCTGCAGCGCCACCAGCACGAGAAAGACCACCCCGGCGGCACACAGGTGCCCCTGCCCGGAGAGATCGTCCTCCCGGTTCGGGTTGACGAGGGCCGTGCAGGGCGGCAGGTCCTGGCCGACCTGGTGGTGGTCCAGCACGACCACATCAATGCCACGCTCCCTGGCGCGCCCGAGCGACTCGAAGCTGGTCGAGCCGCAATCGACGGTGACGATTAGCTTGGCGCCTCGCTCGATCAGCGTATCGATCGCCTGCGGGTTGGGCCCGTAACCCTCAAAAATCCGGTCGGGAATGTAGATCTCCGCGTCGACGCCGAAATGGGTGAGGAAACGGTAGAGGATCGCCGAGGCACAGGCGCCGTCCACGTCGTAGTCGCCGAAGATGGCCACCCGCTCGCGTCGGGCGATCGCCGCTGCGATCCGCTCGGCCGCCGCTTCGCAATCCGTCATCTGGTAGGGATCGGGCATCAGCCGGCGCAAGGTCGGATCGAGGAATTCGAGCGCCTCGTCGAATCCCACACCCCGACCGGCCAGCACGCGCGCGATCAGCTCGGCAATGCCGTGCGTCTGGCTCATCGCCAGCGCCCGGTTCTCGCCCGCCTGGTCGAGCCGTGCGACCCAGCGCTGGTCGGCGGCCGACCGCTCCACGCCGAGGAAGGCACGGTGAACGGGATCAATCTCCTGGTTCATCGATATCCTCGCCGACAGCCGTCGTTCCTCTCGGGTGATGGGTGAAGGGGGACGGAAACGCCCCCGGTAGAATTCAGGCCGACTTCGGTCGCTCGATGCGGATCACCTGCGGCTCGCCGGCAAGGTATCCTTCCTTGCTGATCGACGCCACCGCCCGGCGCACGGCGTCCTCCATCGTCGCATGCGTGACGAGAATGATCGTCTTCGGCTCTGCGGCTTCGGTGAAATGCTTGGAATGCTGCACGATCGATTCAAGCGAGATGCCGTTCTCGGCCATGTGGCCGGCGATGTTGGCGAACACCCCTGCCCGATCCTCGACCGTCATGCGGATGAAATAGCCGCCGTGATGCTTGCGGATCTGCGCCCGCTTGTAGGGCTCTAGCGAGGCCGCCGGTCGGCCGAACGCCGGAACGCGCTGGGCACCGGGCCGGCTCTTGGCGATGTCGGCGATGTCGCCGAGCACCGCAGACGCGGTGGCATTGCCCCCGGCGCCGGGACCGACCATCAGCAGTTCGCCGAGAATGTCGGATTCGATCGCCACCGCATTGGTGACGCCGTCGACCTGCGCAATTTCCGATTCGATCGGCACCATGGTCGGATGCACACGCTGCTCGATGCCGGTCTCGGTCTTCTGCGCCACGCCAAGCAGCTTGATGCGGTAGCCGAGGTCGGCGGCAGCGCGAATGTCCTCGATCGAGATGTTGCTGATGCCCTCGAGGTAGATGTCGTCGGCGGCGATCCTGTTGCCGAACGCAAGCGTCGTCAGGATCGACAGCTTGTGCGCAGTATCGTTGCCCTCGATGTCGAAGGCCGGATCGGCTTCCGCATAGCCCAGCCGCTGCGCTTCCTTCAGGCATTCGGCGAAGCTCAGTCCCTCCCTCTCCATCTTGGTCAGGATGTAGTTGCAGGTGCCGTTCATGATGCCGTAGACGCGCGACACCGTGTTGCCGGTCAGCGATTCGCGCAGCGCCTTGATCACCGGAATGCCGCCGGCGACGGCTGCTTCATAGTTGAGCAGGCAGCCGCGCTCCTCGGCAATCGTCGCCAGCTCGACGCCATGGGCGGCCAGCAGCGCCTTGTTCGCGGTGACGACGTGGACACCCCGCGCCAGCGCCGTCTTGACGGCCGAATAGGCGGGATCGCCGGCGCCCCCCATCAGTTCAACGAAAACGTCGATCTGCGGGTTGTCCGCCAGTGCGACCGGATCGTCGAACCAGGCGACATGCGAAAGGTCGACGCCGCGGTCGCGGTTCCTGTCGCGCGCAGAAACGGCGACGATCTCGATCGGCCGCCCGCAGGTCGTCGTCAGCATCTCCCGGCGTTCGACGAGAATGCGTGCGAGCGAGGCCCCAACGGTCCCCAAGCCCGCTATGCCGATCTTAAGGGCATCAGCCATGATCAAAGTCCTATCAATTTGTGATTGTGCCCACCGGCCGACGCCGGCGGGCGAAACGGATTAGCGGTGGGCATTGAGCGAGACGACGTTGTGCATCGTCTCGTCGGCAGAGGAGAGAAAGCGCTTGATGTTGCGCGCAGCCTGGCGGATGCGGTGTTCGTTCTCGACCAGCGCGATGCGGACATAGTCGTCGCCCTGCTCGCCGAAACCGACGCCCGGAGCCACCGCCACGTCGGCCTTTTCGACCAGCAGCTTGGAGAACTCGAGCGAGCCGAGATGGCGGAACTTTTCGGGAATCCTTGCCCAGGCGAACATGGTGGCCGCCGGCGGCGGCACCTCGAAGCCGGCCTTGCCGAAGCTCTCGACGAGTACGTCGCGGCGGCGCTTGTAGACGTTGCGCACGTCGGCGATGTCCGAGCCGTCGCCGTTCAGCGCGTGGGTCGCGGCCACCTGGATCGGCGTGAAGGCGCCGTAGTCGAGGTAGGACTTCACCCGCGTCAGCGCCGCGATCAGCCGCTCGTTGCCGACCGCAAAGCCCATGCGCCAGCCGGGCATGGAGAAGGTCTTCGACATCGAGGTGAATTCTACGGTGATGTCGATCGCACCCGGCACCTCGAGCACGGACGGCGGCGGCGGGCCGTCGAAATAAATCTCGGAATAGGCCAGGTCGGACAGCACGACGATGTCGTGCTTCTTCGCGAATGCAACCACGTCCTTGTAGAAGTCGAGCGTGGCGACTTGCGCCGTCGGGTTCGACGGGTAGTTCAGGATCAGCGCCAGCGGCTTCGGAATCGAATGGCGAACGGCGCGCTCCAGCGGCGCAAAGAAAGTCTCGTCCGGCTCGACCGTAATGGAGCGGATCACCCCGCCCGCCATCAGGAAGCCGAAGGCATGGATCGGATAGGTCGGATTCGGGCAGAGCACGACGTCGCCGGGTGCGGTGATCGCCTGCGCCATGTTGGCGAAGCCTTCCTTCGAACCCAGCGTCGCCACGACCTGGGTCTCGGGATTGAGCTTCACGCCGAAACGGCGGGCGTAGTAGGCAGCCTGGGCCCGCCGCAGGCCCGGGATGCCCTTGGAGGAGGAGTAACGATGCGTGCGCGGGTCCTGGACCACCTCGCACAGCTTGTCGACGATCGCCTGTGGCGTCGGCAGGTCCGGGTTGCCCATGCCGAGGTCGATGATGTCGGCCCCGCCCGCCCGCGCGCTTGCCTTCAAACGGTTGACCTGTTCGAAAACATATGGCGGCAGACGCCGGACCTTGTGAAATTCTTCCATCTTCGACCCCGTTGGGCGCGGCACCGGAAGCGTCCTTCGTGGCGCCTGGATCTCCGCGCAAATCAAGATATCCGGTTAGGCGGCAAAATGTCCGTTTTCATGACATTCCGATTGCGCTGACCGGAGCGGCCATTTGGACCGCGAATGGATTTGCGGCCATTCGCGGGCAAAGGCAAGCGCTAATTCTCGATGTCCTTGAGCGTGTCCGCGCCATGGTTTGCGGCCAGCGCCTGCAATTCCAGCATCTGCTTGCGGTAATCGGATTCCGAGATCGTGCCGGCGCGCCGTTGCGCAGCCAGCCCGTTCATCCGGGCGCTGATCGAAGCCGCCTCGTCATTGCTCATCTGGGCCGTGGCGGCATGCACCGGGGCTGTGATGTCGGGAAAGTCGGAAGTCCGATCCGCACCGACGTTGACCTCCGACGCCACTTGCGGCGAGGTTGCCGCGCACCCCCCGAGTACCGCCACGCCACCGAGCACGATCGCCGCGCCAACCTGCCTGAAATCAAATGCCATTCTGTCCTGCCCCGCGGAGTAACTTCGGTCCGGCGCATCGCCGGTCCGGCGCCAGCCGCTGAACGCGGCTACGGCAAAAGCTGTATGGCCCTTGTAATCTTTTTCCGGCAGGATGTAAAAACGGAAGTAACAAGAAAATCCGGAGGAAACGGGTTGAGCCAGGACCGAAACGGCGACACGCGCGAAGCCACCGGATTTGCCGGTTTCGATCCGAAGTCGATCGAGCCCTACGTCGTAAAAAACCCCGAGGCGCTGGCGGTCAACCTCGCCCGCACGCTCGAGCAGCTTGGCAAGGCCGCATCCGCCTGGCTCGCACCGCGCGAGCGCGGCGAAAAGGTCGACACGGTCGCCGAGCCGGTCGTCGACATGGTCAAGACGCTATCGAAGGTATCCGAGTACTGGCTCTCCGACCCGCGGCGCACGCTGGAAGCCCAGACCCACCTGCTCGGCAGCTATTTCGGCATCTGGTCGAAAACCCTGCAGAAGCTTGGCGGCGAACCGGTCGAGGAAAGCGACGACAAGCGCGGCAACGACAAGCGATTCGCCGACGAGGACTGGGCCAATAACCCCTTCTTCGATTTCCTGCGGCAGGCCTATTTCGTCACCTCCGACTGGGCCGATAAAATGGTGACCGAAGCCGAGGGGCTCGACGAGCGCACCCGCCACAAGGCAGCGTTCTACGTCAAGCAGATCACCAGCGCGATTTCTCCGACGAATTTCGTCACCACCAACCCGCAACTCTATCGCGAGACCGTCGCCACCAGCGGCGAGAATCTCGTGCGCGGCATGCGCATGCTGGCGGAGGACATTGCCGCCGGAAAGGGTGACCTGAAGCTGCGCCAGACCGATACCAGCAAGTTCGCCGTCGGCGAGAACCTCGCCATTACTCCCGGCAAGGTCATTGCGCAGAGTGATATCTGCCAGGTGCTTCAGTATGACGCGACGACGAAAGAGGTCCTGAAGCGCCCTCTCCTGATCTGCCCGCCCTGGATCAACAAGTTCTACGTTCTTGATCTCAACCCGCAGAAGTCCTTCATCAAATGGGCCGTCGGCCAGGGACACACGGTGTTCGTGATCTCATGGGTCAATCCGGACGAACGCCATGCCCACAAGGACTGGGAGGCCTATGCCCGGGAAGGGATCGGTTTCGCGCTCGACACGATTAAGCAGGCCTGCGGCGAAGACGAGGTCAACGCCATCGGCTATTGTGTCGGCGGCACGCTGCTCGCCGCCAGCCTCGCCCTGCACGCGCGCGAGGGCGACAAACGCATCCGCTCCGCCACGCTGTTCACCACCCAGGTGGATTTCACCCATGCCGGTGACCTGAAGGTGTTTGCCGACGAGGACCAGATCGCTTCCCTCGAGCAGGGCATGCGGACGGTGGGCTATCTCGAGGGCTCGAAGATGGCCACCGCCTTCAACATGCTGCGCGCCTCGGAGCTGATCTGGCCCTATTTCGTCAACAACTACCTGAAGGGCCAGGAACCGATGCCCTTCGACCTTCTCTACTGGAACTCAGATTCCACGCGAATGCCGGCGGCCAACCATTCGTTTTACTTGCGCAATTGCTATCTGAAAAACAACCTCAGCCGCGGCGAGATGGTGCTGGCGGGCCAGAAGATCTCGCTCAAGGACGTCAAGATCCCGATCTACAACCTCGCCACCAGGGAAGATCACATCGCGCCCGCCAAGTCGGTGTTCATCGGCAGCAGCGCCTTTGGCGGCAAGGTGACCTACGTGCTGTCCGGCTCCGGCCATATCGCCGGCGTCGTCAACCCGCCGGACAGGGCGAAGTACCAGTTCTGGACCGGCGGTCCGCCGCGGGGCGACTACGACGACTGGGTGAAGAAGGCGAAAGAGCATCAGGGATCCTGGTGGCCGCACTGGCATGCCTGGATCGAGGCGCAGGACAACCGCAGGGTTCCGGCCCGCAAGACCGGCGGACCGCTCAATTCGATCGAGGAGGCGCCCGGCTCCTATGTGCGGGTTCGGGCTTGAGCCGGGTGCCGAGCCTTTGCCGGCAACGTCAGCGCAGGCTTTCCGGCCATCGTTGGCGCGGCGCGCCGCGTGGTCCCGTATCCATCGCGTCCGCCCAAATCTCCACGCACAGATCGACCAACGACGCCTGACCATGCTCTTCGACCCTCCGCTCGTGCCGGCCACCCTCATTCGGCGCTACAAGCGCTTCCTGTTCGATGCGACGCTGTCCGACGGAACGGCGATCACCGGCTCCTGCCCGAACACCGGGTCCATGCGCGGGCTGACGACGCCGGGCTCCAGGATCTGGCTGTCCGAGCATGACGGTCCGCGCAAGTACCGCCATCGGTTCGAGCTCATCGAGGCCGACGGCACGATCGTCGGCATCAACACCGGCCTGCCGAACCGTCTGGCCGAGGAGGCGATCCGCGCCGGGATGCTCGGCGATCTCGCCAGCTATCCGACGATCGAGCGCGAACGCAAATATGGCCGCAATTCGCGCATAGACCTGCTGTTGTCCGGACCCGGCCGGCCGGCCGCTTATATCGAGGTCAAGAACGTGCATTTCTGCCGGCAGCCCGGCCTTGCCGAGTTTCCCGACACCGCGACCTTGCGCGGCACCAAGCATCTGGATGAGCTCGGTGCCGTCGCCGAGGCCGGTCACCGGGCGATCATGCTCTACCTCGTGCAGCGCGGCGACTGCGACCGGTTCCGCATGTGCCGCGATCTCGACCCGGTCTATGCGGCCGCCTTCCAGCGAGCGCAAGCGCGCGGCGTGGAAGCCTACGCGGTGAAATGCGCCGTCTCGGAGCGCGAAATTCGACCCGACGCATTGATCCGCATGGACGAAACCGCCATAGCTGCACTATGAGAATTTTGACCGACAAGCGAAAGTCCGACGATGGTGACCTATATCGAAGCCTCCTCCGCACCGATGAAGAACACGGGCGTGATCCGGCTTTACGGCAGCGACGCCTTTGAAGGCATGCGCAGGGCCAGTCAGCTCACGGCGCGCGCCCTCGACGAGATCTATCCGCTGGTGCAGCCCGGTGTTGCGACCGACGTGCTCGACCGTTTCGTGTTCGAGTTCGGCATGGACCACGGCGCCCTTCCCGCGACGCTGAACTACCGCGGCTACACCAAATCCTGCTGCACTTCGATCAACCATGTTGTCTGCCACGGCATCCCGAATGACAAGCCGCTGCGCGAAGGCGACATCGTCAACATCGATATCACCTACATCCTCGACGGCTGGCACGGCGATTCCAGCCGCATGTATCCCGTCGGCCAGATCAAGCGGGCCGCCGAGCGGCTGCTGGAGGTGACGCATGAATGCCTGATGCGCGGCGTCGCCGCGGTCAAGCCCGGCGTGCGCACCGGTGCCATCGGCGAAGCGATCCAGAAATATGCCGAAGCCGAGCGCTGCTCGGTCGTGCGCGACTTCTGCGGCCACGGCCTCGGCCGGCTGTTCCACGACGCACCGAACATCCTGCACTACGGCAACGCCAACGAAGGCCCGGAGTTGAAGGAAGGCATGATCTTCACCATCGAGCCGATGATCAACCTCGGCCGGCCGCATGTGAAGGTGCTGTCGGACGGATGGACGGCGGTCACGCGCGACCGCTCGCTGTCTGCGCAATACGAGCACGCCGTCGGCGTTACGGCCGATGGCTGCGAAATCTTCACCCTCTCGCCCGGCGGCCTCGACCGTCCCGGCCTTCCCGGATAGGACCAAATGGCCAAACGCCCCGCACCGACTGGCGAAGCAACGGCTGCCGACGAGGCGAACCGGACGTTGGCGGAGCACGGCGGGACACTCTTCGGCGACGGGGATGAGCGCGGCCAATTCGCCGAACGCGTGACCGCACCGGCGGCGGTCAAGGGCCGGGCAATAACGCCCAGGGACGGCGACGATGCCCACTACCACGGCCATCGCGAGCGGCTGCGCAGCCGCTTCCGCGACCATGGCGAGGCGGCGCTCGCCGACTATGAAATTCTCGAACTTGTGCTCTTTCGCCTCATTCCCCGGCGCGACACCAAGCCTGTCGCCAAGGCGCTTCTCGACCGTTTCGGCACGCTTGCCGGCGTGTTCGGCGCCTCTCCCGCCCTGCTGCAGGAGGTCAAGGGCATCGGCGAGGCCGTGGCGCTGGACCTGAAGCTGATCGCGGCGGTTTCGCAGCGCATGCTCAAGAGCGAACTGCGCAACAAGCAGGTGCTCGGCTCCTGGTCGTCGGTGATCAATTACTGTCACGCGGCGATGGCGCATGAAGACCGCGAGCAGTTCCGCCTGCTCTTCCTCGACAAGCGCAACGTCCTGATCGCCGACGAGGTGCAGGGGCGTGGTACGGTCGACCACACGCCCGTCTATCCGCGCGAAGTGGTCAAGCGGGCGCTGGAATTGTCCGCGACCGCCATCATCCTCGTTCACAACCACCCGTCCGGCGACCCGACCCCCTCACGCGCCGATATCGAGATGACGAAAACCATCATCGAGACCGCCAAACCGCTCGGCATTACCGTCCACGATCACATCATCATCGGCCGCGATGGCCATGCCAGCCTCAAGGGCCTGCGGCTAATCTGAATTAGGATCGCCGACCCATCCGCCGCCAGCACGCCCGCCGCGCCTTTGGAAGCACCTTGAGGCTGCAAGGCCATCGCAAAACCCTCCTTGACGGCCAGCCGCTGTGGCATGGCGCAATCCCGCTAAATAATGACAGCGAAACACGCGCACGAAGGCTTTGTTAAGCGGTAGCAACGACGTTATAGCTCCTCGCGGCAGATTTGCCGCACCGCAACAGGCTCAGTCGATTCCGGAAGTTCTCCTATGCAACAATTTGATCTCGTCGTCGTCGGCAGCGGCCCCGCGGGGCGCCGGGGTGCGATCCAGGCGGCCAAGCTCGGCCACAAGGTCCTCGTCATCGAACAGGGAAAGCGCGTCGGAGGGGTCTCGGTGCACACCGGCACGATACCGTCGAAAACGCTGCGCGAAACCGCACTGAACCTGACCGGCTGGCGGGAACGGGGCTTCTACGGCCGCTCCTATCGGGTCAAGGATGAGATCAGTGCCGACGACCTGCGTCGCCGCCTGATCATCACGCTCGACCACGAGGTCGACGTGCTGGAGCACCAGTTCGCCCGGAATCGGGTGCAACACGTCCGCGGAAAGGCGAGCTTTCTTTCTCCCGATACGCTCCAGGTGGTCAAGGACGACGGCGAGGTCCTGCATGTCGGCGGCACGAGCATCCTGCTCGCCGTCGGCACCAAGCCCTATCGCCCGGCCAACATCCCGTTCGACGGCAAGGTAATCCTCGACAGCGACGAACTGCTCGACATCGAGGAACTGCCGCGCTCGCTCGCGGTGATCGGCGCCGGCGTCATCGGCATCGAGTACGCGACCATCTTCAGCGCGCTCGACGCCAAGGTGACCGTGATCGATCCGAAACCGACGATCCTCGACTTCATCGACCGCGAGATCGTCGAGGACTTCACCTACCAGCTGCGCGACCGTGGCATGAAGCTGATGCTCGGCACCAGGGCGGAAAAGGTCGTCAAGCTCGACGACGGCAAGTGTTCGATCACGCTCGACAACGGCCGGGTGGTCATTTGCGACATGGTTCTATACGCTGCCGGCCGCATGGGCGCGACCGACACGCTGCACCTCAGCGCCGCCGGCCTGGAAGCCGACGACCGCGGCCGCATGCGCGTCAATCCGGAAACCTTCCAGACGACCGTGCCGCACATCTACGCCGCTGGCGACGTCGTCGGTTTCCCGAGCCTCGCCTCGACCTCGATGGAACAGGGGCGCATCGCCGCCCGGGTCGCCGTCGGCGCCATCGCCAAGGAGCCGCAAAAATACTTCCCCTACGGGATCTATGCCGTTCCGGAAATCTCGACCTGCGGCCTGACCGAGGAAGAGGTGAAGGAGCGCGGCATTCCCTATGAATGCGGCATAGCCCGTTTCCGCGAAACCTCGCGCGGCCATATCATGGGGCTCGATTCCGGCCTGCTGAAGATGATCTTTTCGATGAAGACACGCCGCCTGCTCGGCGTCCATATCGTCGGCGAAGGCGCCACCGAGCTCGTGCACATCGGTCAGGCGGTCCTGAACCTGAAGGGCACCGTCGAATATTTCGTCGAAAACACCTTCAACTATCCGACCCTCGCCGAGGCCTACAAGATTGCCGGCCTGGACGCGTGGAACCGCATGGGCGAAATCCGGCACGCGGCGGCAGAGTAAACGATATCTGGCGAGCCTGAGCCCGCCGACCGCCGTCCTTAGCTGTAGCCCTGCGGGTATTGCGGCGCGCCGTCATCGATCTCGTAATAGTCGCCCTTGTCGGCGCAAAAGATGTGGCAGGCCATCTTGAAGCCCGTCGGCTTGTCGAAGGCACCCGCCATGATCGAGGTGGAGCCGGCCCCGTCGCCCTTCCAGAACAGTGCCGACCCGCAGGTCTTGCAGAAGCCGCGGCTGGCGGCATCGCTCGCCCGGTACCAGCCGACGTTGTCGGCGCCATCGAGTTCGAGGTCTTCGTTCCTGACATTGGTTGCCGCATAGAAATGACCGGTCTGCCGGCGGCACTGACTACAGTGGCAGGCAATCACTTCGCGCAATGGCCCGGTGGTGCGGAAGCGCACCGTGCCGCAGAGGCAATGGCCCGTATGGATCTCGCTCACGTCTCCCCCTTGTCGCGGCGCTGCCCGGCAGCAAAAAACCGGGCCAGCTTCACCAGCCGGCCCGGTTGTGTCAATTTCAGAAAATTCACCAATATTTTCAACGCCGTTGATGCAAGGCGCCAAACCGTGAACGAAGAGCGATCAGGCGTTCACAACCATGCGTTTTTCATCGCGTCCGCCCTTCATGCGCTCGGCCAGGAGGAAGGCGAGTTCGAGCGCCTGGTCGGCATTCAGGCGCGGATCGCAATGGGTGTGGTAGCGATCTGCCAGATCGTCGCCGGACAGCGCGCGGGCGCCGCCGGTGCATTCGGTGACGTCCTTGCCGGTCATCTCGACGTGGATGCCGCCCGGATGCGTGCCTTCGGCGCGATGGATCTGGAAGAAGCTCTCCACTTCCGACAGAACGCGCTCGAAGGGGCGCGTCTTGTAATTGTTGAGCGTGATCGTGTTGCCGTGCATCGGATCGCAGGACCAGACGACCTTCTTGCCCTCGCGCTGAACGGCGCGGATGAGTTGCGGCAGGTTTTCCGCAACCTTGTCGTGACCGAACCGGCAGATCAGGGTCAGACGGCCGGCTTCGTTTGCCGGGTTCAGGATGTCGATCAGCTCCAGAAGGCCGTCCGCCGTCATCGACGGACCACACTTCAGCCCGATCGGGTTCTTGATGCCGCGGCAGTACTCGACATGGGCATGGTCGGGCTGGCGCGTGCGGTCGCCGATCCAGATCATGTGGCCGGACGTGGCATACCAGTCACCCGAGGTCGAATCCACGCGCGTCAGCGCTTGCTCATAGCCGAGCAGGAGCGCCTCATGGCTGGTGAAGAAATCGGTTTCACGCAGGCTCGGGTTGTTCTCCGCCGAAATCCCGATCGCCTTCATGAAGTCCATGGTTTCGGAGATGCGGTTGGCGAGCATGCGGTAGCGCTCGGCCTGCGGGCTGTCCTTGACGAAGCCGAGCATCCACTGGTGCACGTTCTCCAGGTTGGCATAGCCGCCCATGGCAAAGGCGCGCAGCAGGTTCAGCGTCGCTGCCGACTGGCGGTAGGCCATGAGCTGGCGCTCCGGGTTGGGCACCCGCGCCTCTTCGGTGAACTCGATGCCGTTGATGATGTCGCCGCGGTAGGAGGGCAGCGTCACGTCGCCCTGCTTTTCGATGTTCGACGAGCGCGGCTTGGCAAACTGGCCGGCGATCCGCCCAACCTTGACCACAGGCAACTGGGCGCCGAAGGTCAGCACCACCGCCATCTGCAGGAAGGCGCGGAAGAAGTCACGAATGGTGTCCGCGCCGTGCTCGGCAAAACTCTCGGCACAGTCGCCGCCCTGCAGCAGGAAACCCTTGCCTTCCGCCACGTTCGCCAGCGCGCTCTTCAGCCGCCGGGCCTCGCCGGCAAAGACGAGCGGCGGAAACGTTGCGAGTTGCTCCTCTGTCGCGGCCAAGGCCGCGGCGTCCGGATAGTCCGGCACCTGCTGGATCGGCTTTTGCCGCCAGCTGTTCGGGGTCCAATTCTGTGCCATTTAACTCACCTGTTTCACGGCGCCGGCCTGATGGTCGGCTGCCCGTCTTCTTCTGGGATGCGGGCTTATAAACCGTAAAGTCCCGCTTGCATAGCCGAACCCGCCTCAGGCGCGCTTACCGTTGCGGATGCGGTAGCTCGGCTGGTACATCGTCACCAGCTCCTCCGCCGCGGTCGGATGCACCGCCATGGTGCGGTCGAAGTCGTCCTTGGTGCAGCCGGCCTTCAGCGAAATGCCGAGCAGTTGCGCCATCTCGCCGGCGTCGTGACCGAGCACGTGCACGCCGACAACCCTGCGGTCGGCGGCATTGACGATGATCTTCATGATCATCCGCTCCTGCCGGCCGGAAAGCGTCGCCTTCATCGGCCGGAACTCGGCGCGGTAAACCTCGATCTCCGGGAACGCCTTGGCCGCGGCCTCCTCGCTCATGCCGACCGTGCCGATTTCCGGCTGCGAGAACACGGCCGTCGGGATCAGGTCGTGGTCCGGTGAGGTGGGCCGCCCGCGGAACTCCGTATCGATGAAGCACATGGCCTCGTGGATCGCCACCGGCGTCAGTTGCACCCGGTCGGTGACGTCGCCGATCGCGAAGATGCCGGGGACGTTGGTGCGCGAATATGCGTCGACGACGATCGCGCCCCTGGCGTCGATCTCCACGCCGGCGATCTCCAGCCCGAGGTCGGTGGTGTTTGGCACGCGGCCGAGCGCCAGCATCACCTGGTCGACCAGCATCTCCTCGCCCTTCAGCGTCCGGGCGCGGCGAACGCCGCCAGGGGCCTCCGCCACCGCCTCGATGATGTCCTCGCAAAGAATGCGGATGCCCTTGTCCACCATCGCCTTGTGCAGCCCCTGGCGCATGTCCTGGTCGAAGCGGGAGAGGATTTCCTTGCCGCGATAGATCAGCGTCGTCTCGACGCCGAGACCGTGGAAGATGTTGGCGAATTCGACGGCGATGTAGCCGCCGCCGGCAATCAGGATCGATCCCGGCAGCTTCGGCAGGTCAAACGCATCGTTCGACGTGATGCACAGCTCGCGCCCCGGCAGGTCCTGGTGCGGCGACGGATGACCACCCGTTGCAATCAGAATGCGCTCCGCCGTCACCAGCTGGTCCGTCGCGGTCAGCCGGATCGTGTTGGGACCGACCAGAACGGCCCGGGTGTTGAGGATTTCCGCGCCGGCGTTGTCGAGCCCCTTGCGATAGAGGCCCTCGAGCCGGGTGATCTCCCGTTCCTTGGCCGCGACCAGCGCGGCCCAGTCGAAGCTCGTCTCGCCGACGGTCCAGCCGAAGCCGGCCGCATCCTCGAAGTGCTCGCGGAACTGGGAGGCGTAGACATAGAGCTTCTTGGGCACGCAGCCGCGGATGACACAGGTCCCGCCGTAGCGAAACTCCTCGGCGATCGCCACCTTCTTGCCCATGGCCGCGGCGAGCCTGGCGCTGCGCACGCCGCCGGAACCGCCGCCGATTACAAAGAGGTCATAGTCGAAGACTGGCATCCGGGCACTCCGTGTCGCGTTTCAAGAACCATCCGGAAGGAAAGGCCAGAGCGGCCGTTCCGGATACGGTGATATAGGTGGTGCAGCTTGAAAAAGAAAAGCCCGGATCGCTCCGGGCTTCATCAATGGCTAGTGCAAGGCGACCGATCAGTTCTTCGGTGCCGCTTCGCCCTCGGCCTTCTTCTGCGCGCCGATCTCGGCTTCGAGCTTCTTGTCGCTGTTGACGGCCAGGTCGCGCGAAATGCCGGCGGCCCAGATGTCGGCGGCCTTCATCACTTCGCGGGCGGCCAGCGGACCGGACTGCAGCAGCTTCTTGCCAGCGCCAGAATTGTAGAAATCGGAGATGGCCTTCAGTTCTTCCACGGAGAACGTCTTGGCGTAGATGTTGGCAACCTCGCGCTCCAGATCGGCGCGGCGCGATGCCAGCGCGAGCGCCTCTTCGTCCACCGTCTTGTTGATCAGTTCGCCGTAGTTCGGCGACGACTGGATCAGCGTGCCTTTCAGCTTCTCCGCGATCTGCGGCAGGATGCCGTCGAACTGCGAGGTCGCGTTCAGCGCGTCCATCGCGGCCCGGGCCGCCTTGATCTGGTCTTCGGAAGCGTCCTGCGCCATCACGGAACCGGTGAATGCTGCGGTTGCGATGAGCGTTGCGGCAAGGGTACGGCCGAGGCCGGCAAAGATGGTCATGTGGTCATAGCTCCTGTCTAAGTGTCCGCTGTCAGCGTCCGCGCACCTGCCGGCCCGGCAATGATCGCGATCGACGCCATGTTGATGAACAACCCGTGCTCGACGACGCCGGGAATCGCATTCAATGTGATCGCCAGCGCGTCTGCATCAGGAATACGGCCAAAAGATGCATCGAGAATGTAATGCCCGCCATCGGTCATGTAGTTGCCGTCGCCGGAACGGCGAACCTCGATGGCGCCGGAAAGCCCGAGGCGCGCGGCCACCCGCTCGATTGCGATGCGCGTGGCAACCATCCCGAACGGATTGACTTCGATCGGCAATTTAAAGGCGCCGAGCGTTTCCACCACCTTGGTCTCGTCGGCAATCACGATCATGCGGCTCGACGCGGCGGCAACGATCTTCTCGCGCAACAGCGCGCCGCCGCCGCCCTTGATGAGCCGCAGCCGCCCGTCAACCTCGTCGGCGCCGTCGATCGTGAGATCGAGTTCGGGAAGCTCGTCGAGCGACTTCAGCGGGACGCCGAGTTCGAGGCAGAGCCGGGCGGTCCGCTCCGACGTCGGCACACCGACGACCGACAGCCCGTCCGCCACGCGTTCGGCCAGCAACCGAACGAATTCCTCGGCCGTCGATCCGGTCCCGATACCGAGCCGCATGCCGTTTTCGACATGCTCCAACGCGGCCGCCGCCGCTTTGATCTTCATTTCGCGGGCGTCCATCCGCCTCTCGCTCCTCTAGATTCTATCGCCGGCACCCGGCTGGCATTGGCTGTGACACTTACACGCCATGCGGCGCAAGCGAAAGCCAAAAATCCCGTCGCCGCTCCCGTATTGGCCACGCTTCGGCTTGACGCAGGCGGGTATTCGCAATTGCAATCCGCGGCCCGGTCGCTTACCTGCAGGCGCGATACTTACAGCAGAAGGACAGGCCGTGACCGCTCCACTTGTCGTCTTCGATCTAGACGGAACCCTGATCGACACAGCCCCGGATCTCGTTTCCAGCCTCAACCATACGATCGGGACCGCCGGGCTCGAGCCGGTGACCTATGACGACCTGACCTATCTCGTCGGCCATGGCGGACAGGTGATGATCCAGCGCGCGTTCGCGCTGCGCGGCCAGGAGCTTCGCCAGGACGACCTGCCTGCAATGCTAAAGATCTTCGTCGACCACTATGCAAAGGGCATGCCGGGCGAGTCCCGTCCCTACCCCGGGCTGATTTCCGCCCTCGACCGCCTGGAAGCGGCCGGTTTCCGCCTTGCCGTCTGCACCAACAAGCTGGAAGGCTTGGCCAGACGCCTCATCGACGGCCTCGGATTGACGTCGCGCTTCGCCGCCATCACGGGCGGCGACACCTTCGCCGTGCGCAAGCCCGAGGCCGCGCATCTCCTTGAAACGGTTCGCCTCGCCGGCGGCGCTCCGGCCCGGACGGTCATGATCGGCGACAGCCTGAACGACGTGCTCGTCGCCCGCAACGCCGGCGTGCCGTCGATCGGCGTTCCGTTCGGCTACTCGGACGTCGCCATCGCCGCGCTGGAACCCGACCACGTCATCGGCAGCTTCGACGAACTCCACGCCGACCTCGTCGAATCCCTGATCTCCCGCATTGCGGCCGCCTGAGCGCCCCCGCGCATCGCTTGCAATGCAAATGGCCCGCTCCGTCGCCGGAGCGGGCCATTTCATGTCCGGATAGGCCATCCGTAGCCGCCGGGAAAGGCGCTCGCCGGGTCAGCTTTGCGCCTGTCGCGCCGCGCGCGTCGCGTCCATCGCCTTGCGCATGTAGGCATCGCGCCCATAGATGTCGTCGAAGAACTCCACCTTGCCGTCCTTGTTCGGCCAGGCCGTGAAGTAGGAGACGTAGACCGGGATCTTCTGCGGAACGCTCACCGCCTTGTTGCGACCCTTCTTGATCTGGGCGGCAACGTCGTCGACGGTCGTGCCGAGGACAGCCGCCGCCATCAGGCGCGGTTCGGCCAGGCGCACGCAACCATGACTGAGCGCACGCATGTCCTTCTTGAAATAGCTCTTCGAGGGCGTGTCGTGCATGTAGATCGCATGTGCGTTCGGGAACAGGATCTTCAGGTCGCCCAGCGCATTGTCGTCACCCGGCGGCTGGCGTACGGCGACACCCTTCGTCGAGCTCCAGTCAATCTGCGTCGAGGACACGGGCCGGCCATTCACCTCCACCTCGTAGCCGAGGCGGTCGAGATAGGACGGGTCTGAGCGCAGCTTGGGCAGCATCTCGTTGATGATGATCGACTGCGGCACGCCCCAGTAGGGATTGAACTCGACCGTCTGGATCTCGTCCTGGAAGAAATAGGTCTGGTTCGCCTTCGAACCGACGACGACGCGCATCGAAAACTGCTCGTCGTTCTTGTCGTGATAGTAGGCCATATAGGCCGGCTGGTTGATGAAGACATAGCGAGCGCCGAGTTCGGCGGGCAGCCAGCGGGCTTGCTCCATCGCCACCTGGACCTTGAAGATCTTGTCGGCGATGTTGTCGCCACCCGTCAGACGCCGGATCGTCGCCTGTCCGACCACGCCATCCGGCTTCAGCCCTTGATCCTTCTGGAAGGCTTCGACGAGGGCGGCCAGTTCTGGCGTGTATTCCGGCGTGTCGCGATAGGCAGCGATCGTCGTCGCATGCTCGGTCTTCAATGATTCCGAGCCATGCCGGACAACGCCCTTGACGATATTGGCGAGCTCCGGATTGCTTTCCCCCGGTTTCAGCAGCGTGCCGGCGGCGATCACCACCGGATCGGCCGCTTCGCTTTCTGCCCGCAGGGCCTTCAGCTCCGCCGCCAGGGCCTGGAAATGGCGGCCGGAGGGCGCACGGCTCCTCAGATAGGCTGCGACATCCGGGCTCCGCGAGACGTTCTTCAGCGCGGCGGCAAGGTTGACCTCCTTGCGCACGAAGTCATGATAGCCCGAAATCCGGTTCGGATTGATGCGCCCGCGGACGGTATCGAGAATGTAGGTCGCAACGGCAGCAGACAGATTGACCTCGAACTCCGCCAGTTCCTGATAGCGCGCGACCATGTCGGCGTTGTCGAAAACGGCGGAGGGAACATCCACGGTATAGTCCTGCGCGTCGAGCCCGACGGACTCGGCGTCTGCGAGCACCGCGAGTGCTGCGCGAGCCCGGTCGCTGATCTGGCTGCCGCTCACCCAGATCAGGTCGGCGTTCTGGCTGTAGAAGGTTTCGACGGCCTTTCCACTCTCGACCGGCGCCAGCGCCTTGACCGAGGCCAGCTCGCGCCGGATTTCCCCTTCGGGCGATCGTTGGATCAGCGGCGTCCGGTCGTCGTCGATCGAGCCCGTGACCACCGGATCGGCCAGCTTGAACATCTCGACCGGCTTCAGCGCCTCGGCCTTGTAGGTGTAGTAGCTCGGCCCGGTCACGCGCGGCAGCGCGGCCGCCGGCTTTGCCACTCCCTTGACCATCGGCATCGCTTGGAATCCGGCCTCCACCATCGGCACCGGAGCCGCCTCCTGCTTCTTGCGCTTGCCGAACAGCAATTGCAGCAGGTTCGGCGCCTCGGCACGCGCAGGAGCGGCGTCGACCACGACAAAAGCGCAGGTTACCAGGAGCGCTGTGAGCGCCGCGGACTTTCTGAACGTCATATTTGCTTCATTCCCGATGTACCGCCGATTGTGGCGGGGAACTGGTATCTACCCGATCACGCGAGCCCGGAAACTATAGAACCGGATGGTGAATGAAAAGGAAACACGCCACCCCCTTGAGCGGTTCCTTAACACCGCCATTGCTGCAGCCAATACGTGCAGACCATGCCAAAAATTTGAAACGAAACAAAAAATTTCCTGGTATCGCCGAGCCGACAAGCCGCCGCAGCTTTTGAGCCAGGTACGATTCTGGCAATCTGTCACCCCTCGGCCACAGCCGAACCCGGCCCGCTCGCACTCGGCCGGGACCGATCCGGTTTGTCCACAGGCAGGGTTAATCGATTTTAGCCCAATGTCTGCCGGCCAGACACTGGCCCGCCCCTTTACAATGGCCGTTCTTATGGGCCAGTAAGGCCCGGATTTCGAGCACGGCGGCGGCTTCTGCCCGCGCCGTCCGGCCGCGCCGCCTCCATGCGGCGGCCGTGGCCGCCTTGAGCACGCATGGGCACTAAGCGGGAAGCGATATGACATCTACGCGCACGGAAACCGACACCTTCGGCCCCATTGAAGTCGACAACAGCCGTTACTGGGGCGCGCAGGCCCAGCGCTCGCTCGGCAACTTCAAGATCGGCTGGGAGAAGCAGCCGCTTTCGATCGTGCGCGCGCTCGGCATCGTCAAGCAGGCAGCCGCCCGTGCCAACATGGCACTCAGCGGCCTCGACCCCAAGATTGGCAATGCCATCATCGAGGCCGCCCAGGAGGTGATCGACGGCAAGCTCAACGAGCACTTCCCGCTCGTCGTCTGGCAGACCGGTTCGGGCACCCAGTCGAACATGAACGCCAACGAGGTCATCTCGAACCGGGCGATCGAACTGCTCGGCGGCGTCATGGGCTCCAAGAAGCCGGTGCATCCGAACGACCACGTCAACATGAGCCAGTCGTCGAACGACACCTTTCCGACGGCCATGCACATCGCCTGCGCCGAGCGCATCGTTCATGACCTGTTGCCGGCGCTGAAGCACCTGCACGCCGCCCTCGAAGCCAAAGTCAAGGCGTTCGACCACATCATCAAGATCGGCCGCACCCACACCCAAGACGCCACGCCGCTGACCCTCGGCCAGGAATTCTCCGGCTATGCCGCCCAGGTCGCCTCCTCGATCAAGCGCATCGAGATGACGCTGCCGGGCCTTTGCGAACTCGCCCAGGGCGGCACCGCCGTCGGCACCGGCCTCAATGCCCCGGTCGGCTTTGCCGAGAAGGTCGCCGAGGAGATCGCCAAGATCACCGGCATCGACTTCAAGACAGCGCCGAACAAGTTCGAGGCGCTCGCCGCGCACGATTCGATGGTGTTCTCGCACGGCGCGATCAATGCAGCCGCTGCCGCCCTCTTCAAGATCGCCAATGACATTCGCCTGCTCGGCTCCGGTCCGCGATCGGGCCTCGGCGAGCTGTCGCTGCCGGAAAACGAGCCCGGCTCGTCGATCATGCCCGGCAAGGTCAACCCGACCCAGTGCGAGGCGCTCACCCAGGTCTGCGTCCAGGTCTTCGGCAACCACACCTCGCTCACCTTTGCCGGCAGCCAGGGACACTTCGAGCTGAACGTCTACAACCCGCTGATGGCCTACAACTTCCTGCAATCCGTCCAACTGCTTTCGGACGCGGTCGTCTCCTTCACCGACAACTGCGTCGTCGGCATCGAGGCGCGCGAGGACAACATCAAGGCGGCGCTCGAGCGCTCGCTGATGCTCGTGACCGCACTGGCCCCGAAGATCGGCTACGACAACGCCGCCAAGATCGCCAAGACCGCGCACAAGAACGGTACGACATTGCGGGAAGAGGCAGTCGGCGGCGGCTACGTGACGAACGAGGAGTTCGACGAAGTGGTGCGTCCGGAAAAGATGATCATGCCGGGCTGAACCGCATCCCCGTGACGCGCAAAATCGATGGCCCCGCAGGATGCACCTGCGGGGCCATTTTCTTGCCATCCACACGCACAGGAACGTTAATCTTTCCCAAATCTTTTCCACCTAATTTGACCATATCCACTGCAGGAACCATGATCAGGAGCCGCCCATGAACACGCCCGTAGGGCAAAAGGTCCAGGTGCCGGATATCGCGGCACAGGTGACCTATGCGATGCGCATCATGGGGGTGGCACCGATCCCGCGCAACTATGAGCTGTTCTACGAGGCCTACATCGGCTCAAGTCCGCAACTAACGCGCGAAATCGCGGCGCTGGGCAACAAGGCCTCGCAGGATGAGCTCGACGCGATCGGAGCCAAGTACTTCAGCCACCATCACCGCGCCGAGGCGATCGACGGCGCACATGACAAGATGGTGTCCCAGCTCGAAGGCCTTCTGCACCTGCTCACGCAGGAACAGAGCTCGCTTGAGAGCTACAATCGGCTGCTCGACGAGACCTACAACCGGATCAACAACAAGAACGCCGCCAGCGTGGAGATCATCAGAAGCGCGATCACCGTGCTTTCGGCCGCCACCGGCGACACGATTTCCCAAGGCAAGGAGCGCGTGGAAACCGTCGTCCGGAAGTCGCGCGAGATGGACGTCGTTCGCCGCGAACTGGACGAGTATAAGCGGATCGCCAACACCGATTCCCTGACGCAGCTTTCCAACCGACGCGCCTTCGACGACAAGCTTGCGGCGATCTACAACAACACGATGCTGCACAACGTCACCGCCCTCGTCCTTGCCGACATCGACCACTTCAAGAAGGTCAACGATACCTACGGACACCCGGTCGGCGACAAGATCCTCGCCTCCGTCGGCAGCATCATCCGGGCAAGCGTGCGCAAGGACATCTTCATCGCCCGCACGGGCGGCGAGGAATTCGCCATGATCATCGAGGGGAACAACCAGGACGAGGTCGTGCTGATCGCCGAGCGCGTTCGCATGGCGCTCGAGCACACCCCCTTCAAGCATTCGAAGACCGGCGTGAACTACGGACCGATCACGATCTCGCTGGGCGTCTGCATGGCCAGCGACGCCGAAGGTCCGGCGGAACTCTACAGCAAGGCCGACACCGCGCTCTACTGCGCCAAGAACAACGGCCGCAACCGCGTGATGGCGTTCGAGGACGGGATGAAGAAGGAATTTGCCAAGAGCTGGCTGATCTACCGAAAGTAGATCCCGGGCCACCCTTCACCTTGCCGGCAACATATCCCGGCCGCGCAGCGGCATCGCCGGCAACAAATCTCGCTTCCGAACATAGAAGCCGCAACAGCCGATCAGCCGACCTTCACCGCCCGAAGCCCGGTTTTCCTGTCTGGACAGGAAAGAGAGCGAACGATAAAAGCCATCAGTTTTCCAAGGTCCTGGAAGTGGCCAGCACCCCTGCGCCGCAGGATTGCCGGGACTGCGTGGCCGATCCGGCGGTGCGACCGCGATCCGTTGACGGGAACGGCAGCGCTGCGCGACAAGCGCGACCGGGGTCTCGGTGCGGCCGCAGGCGGTGTTTACGGGACAGGTCGGCGGCGAACCATTGAGTTTGATTGAAGGCAGGGCCAGGCCCGGTCGCCTGAAGGAATGAAGGACGCAAAATGAGCGGCGTGAATGATATCCGGTCGGCCTTTCTCGACTATTTCCGCAAGAACGGACACGAAGTCGTGCCGTCCAGTCCGCTGGTACCGCGCAACGACCCGACCCTGATGTTCACCAATGCCGGCATGGTGCAGTTCAAGAACGTCTTCACCGGTCTCGAGCAGCGTCCCTATTCGACGGCCGCAACGGCGCAGAAGTGCGTTCGGGCCGGCGGCAAGCATAACGACCTCGATAACGTCGGCTATACCGCCCGCCACCACACCTTCTTCGAGATGCTCGGCAACTTCTCCTTCGGCGACTATTTCAAGGAGCGCGCGATCGAGCTTGCCTGGAACCTGATCACCAGGGAATTCGGCATCGACAGGGACCGGCTGCTCGTCACCGTCTACCACACGGACGACCAGGCTTTCGACCTCTGGAAGAAGATCGCCGGTCTGCCGGACAGCCGCATCATCCGCATCGCCACCAGCGACAATTTTTGGGCGATGGGCGATACCGGCCCGTGCGGCCCGTGCTCGGAGATCTTCTACGACCACGGCGACCACATCTGGGGCGGCCCGCCCGGCTCGCCGGAGGAAGACGGCGACCGCTTCATCGAGATCTGGAACCTCGTCTTCATGCAGTTCGAGCAGGTGACGAAGGATGAGAGGGTCGACTTGCCGCGTCCGTCGATCGACACGGGCATGGGGCTGGAGCGCATCGCCGCACTGCTGCAGGGCAAGCACGACAACTACGACATCGACCTCTTCCGGGCGCTGATCGAGGCCTCCGAGGAGGCGACCGGCGTCGCCGCCGACAATCCGGAGCATCGTGCCAGCCACCGCGTCATCGCCGACCACCTGCGCTCTTCGGCCTTCCTGATCGCCGACGGTGTGCTGCCCTCGAACGAGGGTCGCGGCTACGTGCTTCGCCGCATCATGCGCCGCGCCATGCGCCATGCACAGTTGCTCGGCGCCCGCGAGCCGCTGATCTGGAAACTGCTGCCGGCGCTGGTGCAGCAGATGGGCCGCGCCTATCCGGAACTCGTTCGCGCCGAGGCGCTGATCTCCGAAACGCTGAAGCTGGAAGAAACCCGTTTCCGCAAGACGCTGGAACGCGGCCTGTCGCTGCTCTCCGATGCCTCTGCCAATCTCGACAAGGGCGACATCCTCGACGGCGAGACGGCCTTCAAGCTGTACGACACCTATGGCTTCCCGCTCGACCTGACGCAGGACGCGCTGCGCAACCGCGGCATCGGCGTCGATCTGTCCGGCTTCTCGGACGCGATGGAGCGCCAGAAGGCGGAGGCCCGCAAGAGCTGGGCCGGCTCCGGCGATACCGCGGCGGAGACGATCTGGTTCGAACTGCGCGACAAGCACGGCGCCACCGACTTCCTGGGCTACGACACCGAAACGGCCGAAGGCGTCGTGCAGGCGATCGTCCGCGATGGCGCCACGGTGGAGACCGCCTCTGCCGGCGAAAAGGTTCAGATCGTCCTGAACCAGACGCCGTTCTACGGCGAATCCGGCGGCCAGATGGGCGATACCGGCGTCATCAGCACCGATCACGCCCGCCTGTCGGTCACCGATACGCAGAAGAAGGCCGATGGCCTCTTCGTCCACAACGCCGTCGTCGAGCAGGGATCGCTCAAGATCGGCGACGCCGTCGCGCTCGACGTCGACCATGCCCGCCGCGCACGTCTGCGTTCGAACCACTCGGCCACGCACCTCCTCCATGAGGCGCTGCGCGAGGTGCTCGGCACCCATGTCACGCAGAAGGGCTCGCTGGTCGCCCCGGAGCGGCTGCGCTTCGACGTCTCCCACCCGAAGCCGATGACGGCGGAGGAATTGAAGATCGTCGAAGAGATGGCGAACGAGATCATCGTCCAGAACACGCCGGTCACGACCCGCCTGATGAGCGTCGACGACGCCATTGCCGAGGGCGCGATGGCGCTGTTCGGTGAAAAGTACGGCGACGAGGTCCGCGTCGTGTCGATGGGCACCGGCATCCGCGGCGGCAAGGCCGGCAAGCCCTACTCGGTCGAGCTGTGCGGCGGCACTCATGTCGGTGCGACCGGCGAAATTGGCCTCGTTCGCATCGTCGGCGAGAGCGCGGTCGCCGCCGGCGTCCGCCGCCTCGAGGCGCTGACCGGCGAGGCCGCCCGCGCCTATCTCTCCGAGCAGGACGAGCGGGTGAAGGCGCTCGCCGCCAGCCTGAAGGTTCAGCCCGCCGAAGTGCAGTCACGCGTCGAGGCACTGCTCGACGAGCGCCGCAAGCTCGAGCGCGAATTGACGGAAGCGAAGAAGAAGCTCGCCCTCGCGGGTGACGGTGGCAGCGGTGCGGAAGCCGTTCGCGAGATTGCCGGGATAAAATTCCTCGGCAAGGTCGTCACCGGCGTCGAGCCGAAGGACCTGAAGGGTCTGGCGGACGAGGGCAAGAAGGGGCTGGGTTCCGGCATCGTCGCTTTTGTCGGCGTCTCCGCCGACGACAAGGCGAGTGCGGTGGTCGCCGTCACCGACGATCTCACCACGCGCTTCAGCGCCGTCGACCTCGTCCGCATTGCCTCTGCTGCGCTCGGCGGCAAGGGCGGCGGCGGCCGGCCGGACATGGCCCAGGCCGGCGGCCCGGACGGCCAGCGCGCCGGCGAGGCGATCGAATCCGTCGCAGCGGCGCTCGCCGGATAGCGCATCCCGGGCATCGAAGCAAAATTGAACGGCGGGTCTATCCCGCCGTTTTCATTTGCGAAATATTCAACCTTCGGTGCTATTGCTCCGGCACCGAAGGAGAGTAATTCCTTGCTCGAAGTCCTCATCAGCATCCCGACCTTGATGGTCTGTACCCTTCTGTCGACGTTTGTCGTGGCCATTTTCCTGACCCAGCATTGGCTCACGGAACGCGGCTCTGCCGCTGCGGGTTACTGGTGCATTGCCATGTGGGTCGGGTCGGGCGCCAGCCTTCTGCTTGGGCTGCGCGGGATTGCGGCACCGGAGCTTTCGATCGGATTGGGCAACGCCCTCGCTGCCCTGGGCTATGCCTTGACCTGGGCCGGTTTCCGGGCTTTCGACCATCAGCGCGTGTCCCTCGTCGCCATCCTCGCCGGGGTGACCGCCTGGATGGTCGCCTATCGGTTCTCGGATGCTTTTGCCGCCGACATGAACCTGCGCATCATGCTCATGTCGCTGGTCGTGTCCGCCTATTCGCTGGCGATGGCGCGCGACATCGTCCGCGGGAGACGGCGCGAGGCGCTGCCGTCCCGCCTCCTTGTCGCCATTCTCCTCGCAACCCACGCCGTCATCTACGCCCTGCGCATCCCCTTTGCGTACTTCGCCCCGGTCCCCGATCAGATGACCGCCTCCGTTTCTCCCTGGTTCGCCATCTTCGCCCTGGAAATTTTCCTGCACACGCTGATTGTGTCGATGGGGATCCTGGTGCTGATCAAGGAACGGAGCGAATTTGTCTTCCGCCACGCCGCCCGTGCCGATGCGCTGACCGGCGTATTCAACCGCGGGGCGCTGATCGACGAGGTCGCTGGTCTGCTTCGGCGCCGCCCGCAACAGGGCGTGCTGATGCTGTTCGACCTCGATCATTTCAAGGTAATCAACGACACCCACGGCCACCTGGCCGGTGACAAGGTGCTGCAACGCTTCACCTCTGCGGTGTCCGCCAGACTGGACGACGAGATGGTGTTCGGCCGCTTCGGCGGAGAGGAATTCGCCCTGTTTGCGCCCGAACTCGACCTGGACGAGGCGCGCGCGTTCGCCGACGCGCTCAGGCAGGACGTGGCCTCGCTTGCCATTGGTCACTATGGCACGATCATTTCCGCCACCGTGAGCGTCGGGCTGGCCTCGGTGGCGCTGAGCGGGGGCGACCTAGACAGGTTGCTCGCTGCGGCCGACTGTGCGCTGTATCGGGCCAAGGAACAAGGCCGCAACCGCGTCGCCGTCGCGGGCGTTGCAGAAAGCCTGATGCAGGTGGCAGGGCGCATGCGTGAAGCCGGGCCCGGCAGCGCGGCCGTGATTTCAGCCGCCAGGTGAGAAAGGTCGCTTCAACGCGGCTTTTCGGAGCGGTCGCGCGTCATCCCCTTCTCGGCAAGCTCCCGCTCATAGGCCGCGAAGAGGTCCTCGCCCTTTTCTCCCAGTTCGCGCAGATAGCTCCAGGTGTAGATGCCTGTGTCGTGGAAATCGTCGAAGCCGATCCGGACCGCGTAATTGCCGGTCGGCGTGACCGAGATGATCGAAACGTTGCGCTTTCCTGGCACGGTGACGCGCTGTCCGGGGCCATGTCCCTGCACCTCGGCCGATGGAGACAGCACCCGCAGCATCTCCGCCGACAGCTCGAAGCGCTGACCGTCGTCGAATGCGACCGTCAGCCGCTGCCGGTCCTTGGACACCCGCAATTCCGTAGGCCACCGCTCGCTCATCTTCGTCCTCCACGCGCTATCAGGCAGCACTATGCCGCACCGGTCGCATAGGCAAGATCCATTTTCATGCGATAATGGCTCCATGACCTTGACGGCTGGATCGGCAGGACCGACATTCCGCTGGAGACGGAGGACGACGTGAATAGCTTTGCAGGACCGACGGAAAGGGCGACCGCACTTGCCCCCTCGCCCGCCCCGATGATCGACCCTTTTGGCCGCGCCGTCACCTACCTGCGCGTTTCCGTCACGGACCGATGCGACTTCCGCTGCACCTACTGCATGGCGGAAAACATGACGTTCCTGCCGAAGAAGGACCTGCTGACGCTGGAGGAACTGAACCGGCTCTGCGCCGCCTTCATCGACAAGGGCGTTCGCAAGATCCGGCTGACCGGCGGCGAGCCGCTGGTGCGCAAGAACATCATGCATCTCGTGCGCGAACTCGGCCGCCAGGTCGAGGCCGGCCGGCTCGACGAGTTGACGCTGACGACGAACGGCTCGCAACTTTCCAGATACGCCACGGAGCTTGCCGATTGCGGGGTGCGCCGCATCAACGTCTCGCTCGACACCCGCGATCCCGACAAATTCCGCGCGATCACCCGCTGGGGCGATCTCGCCAAGGTGATGGAGGGAATCGAAGCGGCGCAGGCCGCGGGGCTGAAGATCAAGCTGAACGCGGTGGCGCTGAGAGATTTCAACGACCGCGAGATCCCCGACATGCTGCACTGGGCGCATGACCGCGGCATGGACCTGACGCTGATCGAGACCATGCCGATGGGCGAGATCGACGAGGACCGCACCGAGCACTATCTGCCGCTGTCGGAAATGCGCGAACGCCTGTCGAAGGAGTTCACCCTCACCGACATCGACTACCGCACCGGCGGGCCGGCCCGCTACGTCACCGTTGCCGAGACCGGCGGCCGGCTCGGCTTCATCACGCCGATGACGCACAATTTCTGCGAAAGCTGCAATCGCGTCCGCCTGACCTGCACCGGCACGCTCTACATGTGCCTTGGTCAGAACGATGCGGCCGATCTGCGCCTGCCGCTGCGTGCCTCCGACGACAACGCCCTGCTGTCGCAGGCAATCGACGAGGCAATCGGCCGCAAGCCGAAGGGCCACGACTTCGTCATCGACCGCAACAACCGCCCCGCCGTCGCGCGCCACATGAGCGTCACCGGCGGCTGACAGCCGCCGCGGACATCAACCCGCTTTTTCCAGCCGGTAAAACGAACTGCCCCCTATATCTGACATGGGATGCGGTGGCCGGCTGCGGACCGGCCATCGATATTCAAGGTTGCGGCCCGGCGCCGGTGTCTTCCACGACGAAGTCGTGGGTAATCGTCGCCGTCTTGGCCAGCATCGCCGAGGCCGAACAGTATTTTTCAAGCGACAGCGCAATGGCACGCTCGACTTTGTTTGCCGCCAGGCCGCGGCCCTTGACGATGAAGTGCATATGAATGCGGGTAAATACCTTCGGTTCCTGATCGGCACGGTCTGCATCGATCTCGATGACGCAGTCTTCCACCTTTTCGCGGCCCTTCTCCAGGATGTGCACGACATCGAAGGCCGTACAGCCCCCGGTGCCGATCAGCACCAGTTCCATGGGGCTCGGACCCGGCGTCCGCCCCTCCGTCCCGGACGCCGTTCCCAGCACGACCGTGTGCCCGCTGCCGGACTGGCCGATGAAGGTTCGATCTTCTACCCACTTTACGCGCGCTTTCATGTAGATGCTCCCTGACGTGAAAGGTCCATCATAATCCGATTGCGGTCGCTGTCGTCCGGCATTCCGTCAATACCTGCGGTTCGGAGTCGGCGGAAATGGTCATTTCGAAACTCGGAGTGGCCGCCGGCGCCGAAACGTCACCTGTCGGCGATAGCCAGACGGGTCGATCGGGGCTACAGTTTCCCGGTGGCGACGCGTTCGCCATGAAAGCCACCAAGAGGCTTCGTCATGACCGGCGAGCGGGTTCAGCGCAGGCTTGCTGCCATCCTTGCGGCCGATGTCGTCGGTTATTCGCGCCTGATGGAGGCCGACGAAGCCGGGACGCTGGCGCGCCTCAAGGCGCTACGCCACGACGTGATCAACCCGGCCATCGCGCGCCACTCCGGCCGGATGGTCAAGCTGATGGGTGACGGCGCGCTGCTGGAGTTTTCAAGCGCCGTCGAGGCGGTGACCTGCGCCATGGAAATCCAGAAGCTGGTGGCTGAGCACGATCGCGACGCCCCTGCCGGCGCGCGCATCCGCTTCCGCATCGGCATCAATGTCGGTGACGTAATCGTCGACGGCGACGACCTCTACGGCGACGGCGTCAATGTCGCCGCAAGGCTCGAAACACTTGCGCAACCGGGGGGGATCTACATTTCCCGCTCCGCCGCCGACCAGGTTCGCGACAAGATCCCCGTCGGGATCGAGAGCCGAGGGTCGCAATCCGTCAAGAACATCGCCCGGCCCATCGAGGTCTTCTGTCTGGTCAATGACGGCCCTCCCGGCAACACGGCTGCGTCCGCCACGCCAGCGGCCCGCCACCGGCCGCCGACGCGCGAAAAGACATCCATCGCGGTCCTCGCCTTCAACAACATGAGCGGCGATGCGGATCAGGAGTATTTCTCCGACGGCATCAGCGAAGACATCATCACGGACCTTGCCAAGCTTTCGGAACTGCACGTCATCGCCCGGAACTCATCCTTCGCCTACAAGAACAGCCCGGTTCCGCTCAGGGACGTCGCAGCCGCGCTCGGTGTTCGCTACGTTCTCGAGGGAAGCGTGCGCAAGGCCGGAAACAGGGTGCGCGTCACCGCGCAGCTGATCGACGCGACCACTGGCGGCCATGCCTGGGCCGAGCGGTTCGACCGGGAGCTGACCGACGTCTTTGCCGTACAGGACGAACTGACCCAACATATCGTATCCGCGCTCAAGGTACGGCTCACGCGATCCGAAATGGACCGCATCGCCGACAAGCCCGTTGCCGACGTCACCGCACACGAATGCTTCCTGCGCGGTCGTGAGCAGGTCTGGCTCCATACGCGGGCCGGCAATGCCGAGGCACGCGCCCACATGGCCGAAGTCCTCAAGATCGATCCGAATTGTGCGGTCGCTTACGCCTACATCTCGTTTGCGCATGTGAACGACTATATCAACGGCTGGGCCGCCGACCCCGAAGAGGCGCTTCGGACCGGGCTGGAGCTGGCGCGTCGTGCCATCGCCCTCGACGATCAGCTGCCTGAAGGCCATTTCGTGCTGGGGATCGCGCTCTTGTGGAGCAGGCAGCCGGACGAGGCGCTCGAATCGGTGTCGCGCTGCATCGCGCTTGCTCCGAGCTCGGCAGAAGGCCACATGCTGAAGGCGCACATCGAGATGTTCAACGGCAACCCGGCCAAGTCGATCGAGACGCTCGACACCTATATGAAGCTCGATCCCGTCTATCCCGAAATTGCCCTGCAGTTTCTCGCCGAGGCCCAGTTTCTGCTTCGCAGGTTTGACCTTGCGGCCGAAACGCTGAGAAAGCGGCTGGCGCGCAATCCGGAAGCAACGACCGCCTATGCGCTGCTTGCGTCGTCCCTGGGTCACCTCGGGCAGATCGACGCGGGCCGAGACGCCTGGGCTCGGGTCCTGCGGCTGGAGCCGGATTTCTCGGTCGAATGCCGGAGGAAACTTCTGCCGTTCAGGAACCCCGCCGATTTCGAGCTGCGCGTCGAGGGGCTCCGGCACCTGGGGCTTGCCGTCTGACAGAAAACCCCGCGACAGTCTCCTGCCGCGGGGCTTTTTTCTGCAACCGGACTTCAGGCGGCGTAGTGGTCGCGGTAACCGCGGTCGCGATTGTCTAGATCCCGGGTCTTGAAGTGGTCGATCTTGCGGTTCAGCACTTCGACACGGCTGCGCAAACCGTGGATCTCGGCGGTGTTCTCCTCCACCATCGCGGCGTTCTGCTGCGTGATCAGTTCGACCTGGTGGACCGCCTGGTTCACTTCGTTCAGCCCCTCGTACTGCGCCGCCGCCGCCTGTTCGATGTTGCCGACGAGCTGATGGATCGAGGAGATGTGTCCGTTGATCACCGTCAGCGCCTTGCCGGTCTCTTCGACCAGCGACACGCCGCTGCGCACCTGGGCGGAACTGTCGGAAATCAGTCCCTTGATCTCGCGCGCGGCCCCGGCGCAACGCTGGGCGAGTTCGCGCACCTCCTGGGCGACCACGGCAAATCCCCTGCCCGCCTCTCCCGCGCGCGCCGCCTCGACGCCGGCGTTCAGGGCCAGCAGATTGGTCTGGAAGGCGATTTCGTCGATGACGCCGATGATCGTGCTGATCTTCTCGGACGAACGGTTGATCTGGGCCATCGCCTCGACCGCCCGGGCAACGACCTCGCCGGAGCGAATCGCATAGATGTGGGTCTCGTCGACCGAAACCGCGGTGCGCTGCGCACTTTCGGCCGTCGAACGGACGATGTCGGTCAACTGCCGGAGCGCGCGCGTGCTCTCCTCCAGTGCCGCCGCCTGCTGCTCGGTGCGGCGCGCCAGATCGTCGGCCGAGGACGCCAGGTTGCCGGCCCCGCCGCTGATCTCGACCGTGGTCGCACGAACGTCCGCCAGCGTTGCCCGCAGCGCTTCGACGGCGTTGTTGTAGGTCCGGGCCATGGCGACATATTCGGCGGCCAGCGCCTCGGTCATGCTCTCCTCCAGGTCGCCGGCGGCGAGCTTGCCAAGCACGTCGGACAGGGCGCTGAGCGCCTCCATCTGCTCCGCTTCGATCCGTGCCTGTTCGGCGGCGCGGCGCGCCTGTTCCTCGGCCGTCTGGGCGCGCTGGGCTTCCGCCTCCTGCTCCAGCCGGACGTTTTCGAGCGCCGCGTCGCGGAACACGGCGACGGAACGAACCATGTCGCCGATCTCGTCGCCGCGGTTGCGGCCATCGATCGGCACGTCGAGTTCGCCGCTGGCCAGGCGCGACATCACCTCGGTGACGCGCTTCAGCGGCCCGCGCAGTGTCTCAACCAGCATCAGGCCGCCGATGATGGCCAAGAGCGTGCCGGCGACCATGGCGATGATGGAGACGTTGGCAGAGCGCTGGCTGTCCTGCTTGCCTGCTTCCTGCGCGCTGCTGACGAAGGCCTCCAGCGTCTGGCTGGCATCGGCGATCAGCGTGCGCGCGTCCGTGCGCGCCTGGCGCCAGCGATCCGAGACGGAAATGAGCTCCTGCGTGCCCTGACCGATCGCCCCGAGCAGGGGCGCGAGCTTGCGCGGAAGGTCGCGCAGGGTGGCGTTCTTGCCGCCAAGCCGCGCCAGGTCGGCCCCCTTGGATGCGATGCCCTGAATGTCCTCCAGCACGACCGCGCGGCTTTGCTCGTCCGGCTGGCGATGCAATTCGCTGACGTGAAGGCCGGCGCGGTCGATCTGCGTGAAGGTCTCGCCGACCAGTTCCATGAGCCGCTTCATCAGCGCAATCTCGGCGCCCATGCTGACATAGCGTTTCGCCGCCGTGTCGGAGTTCTGCTGGGCCGCCTTGGCGAAATCCGCATCGAATTTCGAAAGCTTCGACAGCACCGGCACGAGGCTGCTTTTCTTGCTTTCCGCGTCGCCGCTGCCCGCAAGGATCGCCTCGATCGCCTCGATCTCCTTCTTGAGCAAGGCAAACTGCTCCAAAGCCGCCGGCGATGCGATGCTCTCCGATTCGGCGAGTTCCTTGACGAGCCGCGGCAGGTAGGTTTCGGCGGCCTTGATCGCATCCTCCGGCTTCATCGCCAGCATCACCGGCTTGCGGAACTTGCCGATGCGCTCGGCCAGCCCCTGGTAGGCGGCGGCATCGAAGAGCAGCGTCTTGGCGAACTTCTCCTTGGCGTCCGCTTCACCGCGGATCACGGCGATCTGCTTCTGGGCGAACTGTCCCTGCGCCGTCATTTCGGCCAGCGCCGTCTTGAGCGCAGCACTCGTCGCCTCCTGCTCGGTGTGGATCGACCACAGCAGGTCCGCCTGGGCCCGCATTTTCTCCGCCAGGCCCACCACGGAAGCGATCTTTGCTTTTTCCGCGGGGTCGACCAGCAGGCCGTCCAATGCATGAATTCCCCCGTCCTGGTCGTCGATGCGCGCCGCCAAATTGGCGCGGCTCTCCTCGTTCGGGTGATCGATGAAGTCCTGCAGCGCAGTCCTCAGGTTCTGGAAATCCGACAGGCTGTTGATGGTCTCGCGCGTCACGGTCATGTGGCCGTTCAGGGTGCGGGCGGTGAAGAACCCGACCAGACCGATGCCGGCAATCAGGACGACCAACGGGATGACGAACAGCAACACCTTGGTAACAATGCGACGCCGCTGCAGAAGGCGATCGATAAAGGACATGGGATTCCCCGGTATTATTTTTATGCGGACCTCATACCCTTCCGGTGGCAGACGCTTGTCCGTGATGACCCTCTTCGGCTGCTGAGGCGTTGCCGCCGACAACCCGGGTCACCACGACCTCCTCGGACATGCGCATCCGTCGCTTCATGCGATGGTCTTGTGGGTAAGGCGACGATAGGCACCGAAACTTAATGAAAAGCGAAGCCCGGCTTAGCATTTTCCAGGTTTTGGAACCGTAAGGCATAGACTAAGTGCCAATTGCAGGCCGACTTACCTTGGCCGACGGCATCTTTACTGGCTTTTTGCCAGCGGCAACTGTGACTGGCAGCACGATCAAGCGAGGCGCAAAGCGTGCGATCGGGTCGCATCCGGGTCCCCCTCCTCACCGGCGCTGCCACCATCATCCTCACCGAGTACGAACCAACCGACTGCGTCGGGCAAAGTCGGGCGCGATGACTATACTTCAGGTCGATTTGCGCTAGGCTCTGTTGTCTTCGGAGCGATGCGCTGTTCGTTGCAGGTCCCAATTGTCGGGAGGAGGCGCAGCATGGACCGGTTTGTGGGCGGCTGCCTGTGCGGCAATGTCCGGTTCGCGGCAAAGGGTCGACCATACCGGGTCGGCCTGTGTCATTGTCTCGATTGCCGCAAGCATCATGGGGCCCTTTTTCAAGCCTCCGCGATATTTCCTCAGGAGGCGGTGACGATCGAAGGCGAGACACGCGACTACGCCGGGCGGTTTTTCTGTCCCCGCTGCGGCTCGTCCGTTTTCGGCCGCACCGCAGACGAAATCGAGATAAACCTGGGATCGCTGGATTCGCCAAACCAACTGGTGCCGACCTACGAGAGCTGGATCGTTCGTCGCGAGTCCTGGTTGCCACCTTTTCCGCTGACACGACACTATGAGCGCGATCGTGACGCCACCGGCCGCCTTGAGGAGTAGACCGGAGGGCGGTTGCGAGACAACAAAGAAAGAATTCGCATCCATCGTCGCGCCGGCAGCAGGTTTGATCTTGGCCAGACCCGGCCAGTTCGGCTAGACCCGAAGCAACGACGGCTGAGGCTCCATGCAAACAGAAACGACCCTACAGGGCAGCAAGACGTTCCCCGGTGTCATCCTCGCCGGGGGGCTCTCCAGCCGCATGGGCGAGAACAAGGCGAATGTCCGGCTCGGCGGCATGACGCTGATCGACCGCGCCATCCGCCGGCTCGGACCGCAGGTGTCGACCCTCTCGATCAGCGCCAACGAGCCGCTTTCTCTTAACTGTCAGTCCCCCGTCCCGATATTCAGCGATCTTGACGACTCGCGCTCCGGCCCGCTCGCGGGCATCCTGGCCGCGCTCTTGCACACGCGGGTGCATCACCCGAACGCCACCCATGTCGCAACGGTGCCGACGGACAGTCCGTTCTTCCCGCTCGATCTCGTCGCGTGCCTGAGCGCCGTCATCGACCACCCCGACCGCACCGCAGTGGCAGCCTCCTCCGGCGGCTTGCATCCGGTGTTCGGGCTCTGGCCGGTTGCGCTTGCCGATGAACTGGACGAATGGCTGCGTGGCGGTCGGTCCCTTCGCCTGCGGGCCTGGCTCGATGGCCACAGCACGCGGCAGGTACACTTTTCAGACCGGCAAACGCCGCGCGGTCCGTTCGACCCCTTCTTCAACATCAACACGCCGGACGATCTCGCCGTCGCGGAAGGCTGGCTGGAGGCGCTCGAACCATGACCGACGACAACAGAACCCGCATCTTTGGCGTTTCCGGCTGGAAGAACTCCGGCAAGACCGGGCTGACCACGCGCCTTGTCGAAGCGCTTGTCGCGCGCGGCTATCGCGTTTCGACGATCAAGCATGCCCATCATGATTTCGATATCGACAAGGCGGGCACCGACAGCTATCGCCACCGGCATGCCGGCGCCCGGGAAGTGGCGATCGTATCCGGCAGCCGCTACGCCATCATGCACGAGCTGCGCGGCGATCCGGAACCGGCCTTCCAGGACGTCCTCGCCCGTCTGGCACCTTGCGACCTCGTCCTGATCGAGGGTTACAAGCGCGAACCGATCCCGAAGATCGAGGCCCGGCGGCTGGATGCGGCAAACCGCACGCCACTTGCCCCTCAGGACCCGCACATCGTCGCCATCGCCGCCGACCATCCGGTGACGGACACCCTCCTGCCCGTCTTCGACCTCGATGACACCGATGGCATCGCCGATTTCATCCTTGCGACCGTCGGCCTGCCGGTCACACCAAATCGCTGATTGGTTGAGCTCGCGGGACCGTCGCGACGATCGCCGGGCCATCCTCTCCGTCCGTCATGCGGGACTTGATCCGGCCATCCAGCGCGCGCAAGTCCTTGCGGCACAGGATCTCTTTCGCTCCGCCGACGCGGCGCCGTTGGATCCGGTTTCAGGGCCGGGATGACGGAAGCAGCGCGTGCCTGTTGACGCTCGCCGCGACACAAAAGGCCGCCGGATCGCTCCGGCGGCCTTTATGTTCACCCGAACCGCGCCTTACTGGGCGGATGCGACCGGCTTCACCAGCGGCGTGACACGGCGGATCGTCACACGCCGGTTGAGCTGCTCCGGTCCGTCGGTCATGATCTTCAGATAGCGCTCGCCGTAGCCCTGGGTTGACAGGTTCTCCGGCGGGATGTCGTAGACATCCGTCAGCAGGTTGGCGACCGATTCGGCGCGCTCGTCGGAGAGAATCAGGTTCGATTCGTCCGAACCGACCGCATCGGTGTGGCCTTCGATCAGGAACGTCTCGCCGGGATTTTCGTCCAGGAGATCGTTGATCGCGTCAGCCACCCGTCGCAGCGTCGAGGCCTGCTCCATCGAGATCTCGGCGCTGCCGGTAGCAAACGTGATCGTGTCGAGGTCGATGCGGCGCACCTTGTCGCGAATACGCGCCGAGTACTTCACCTCGTCCAGGGTATAGACGCGCTCGACCGCCTCGACGGGCGGCGCCGCGAGGAAGGCACGATAGTCGCGATCATAGTCGCTCGAGGTGTCGATGATGTAGTCCTCGACGGGCACCGTCAGGCGCATCGGCGGCAGATACAGACCGGGATCACGGAACGGAACGCGGTCTTCGACGTAGTAGTAGTCGTCCCTCGGAACGTAGTAGAGAACGTATTCGCGGTCGCCGACGAAACGCGAGCGCTGGATGACGTCGCCATAGCGGTCGCGAATGGTCACGACGCGGACGCCGCCGGGACGCTCGATCGTCTCGCGCACGCGGCCGCCGCTGAGGTTCTCGTAATAGGTATCCTGGGCGCGACGCGACAGCCGGTTGCCGTCGTAATTGCGCACGATGGTGCGGTTGTCGATGTTGTAGATCACCCGATTGTCTACACGCCGGTCGACGCGGACGTTATCCGGATCGCGGTAACCCGGGCGCCGGTCGAACCGCTCGCCGCGCTCGCGCTCGATCGATTCGTATCGCACCGGCCGGCGACGATTGCCCTCCCGGTCGACCTGAGCGTCGGCGTCCGAGGTCGGCACGAACTGCCGCTGGTTTTGGCGCTCTTCAGCACGACGCTGCTCCTCGCGGCGCTTGCGCCGCTCCTCGCGCGATCCATCGCGGCGATTGTCTGCGTCCTTGTCGCTGTCAAGCACAGCGGCTCCGCCCACCACCGGAAGATCGATCGTTTCCGTCGTCTTCGATGGGTCGCGCGCAATGCGCTCGCGTTCAGGATCACGCTCGCGCCGCGGACGCTGGCGGTTCTCCTGTGCGGCATCCTGCTCGCGCTGTGCCTCCAGCTTCTTGCGACGTTCCTCGCGGGCCTTCTGCTTGTCGGTCTGCGGCTGTTCCTCGACGGCGCGGTTCTGCTCTTCCGCCTGCTGCTCCTGCTGCTTGCGGCGCTCCTCGCGGGCCTTCTGCTTGTCGGTCTGCTGCTGCTCTTCGACAGCGGGGGTCTGTTCCTCCGCCTGCTGCTCCTGCTGCTTGCGGCGCTCCTCGCGGGCCTTCTGCCGGTCCGACTGCGGCTGTTCCTCCACGGCGCGGTTCTGCTCTTCCGCCTGCTGCTCCTGCTGCTTGCGGCGCTCCTCGCGGGCCTTCTGCTTGTCGGTCTG